>NZ_JABWDK010000100.1:0-208 GCF_013361255.1 Faecalibacillus sp. H12
CCCGCGACCTCCGCCGTGACAGGGCGGCATTCTAACCAGCTGAACTACCAGACCATTTTGGTTGCGGGAGAAGGATTTGAACCAACGACCTTCGGGTTATGAGCCCGACGAGCTACCAGACTGCTCCATCCCGCGATATTAAGTTTTTTTAATAAATGGCGGAGATTGAGGGATTCGAACCCCCGCAGGACGTTAATCCTCTGCTGGT
>NZ_JABWDK010000101.1:0-203 GCF_013361255.1 Faecalibacillus sp. H12
CACGCAGGGGGTCAGCGGTTCGATCCCGCTTGGCTCCACCAATTAATTTAATAAATTTCAATATTATGGCGGGATAGCTCAGTTGGCTAGAGCATTCGGTTCATACCCGGAGTGTCGAGGGTTCGAATCCCCCTCCCGCTACCATTAATATTGCGGAGATTTACCCAAGTCTGGCTGAAGGGACTGGTCTTGAAAACCAGCAG
>NZ_JABWDK010000010.1:0-73241 GCF_013361255.1 Faecalibacillus sp. H12
CAATAGTGATTGGTATGATGTTTATGGAGAAGGTAAAGGTATTTGTGATTTATAATAAAAGAAATGCTCATGTTCATTTGAACAGAGCATTTTTTAATATTCTTTTTTGTTTAAAAGTTTTAAACTAATGTGATAAGAAATTATATTACAGATGAATGTGAATATAACAGTTGCAAGTGTTGTAATAGATAAATGATTTTCTATAAGTGAATCAATAATTGTTTCTAAATCAAAACCAATGAATTTTGTAAGAAAATAAATTAGAGCTACAAATAAGAAGATACCACCAAAAACAATGATCATTGCAAGTTGACTTCTTTGAGCTTCAAAGTAGACTCCTACAGGAGTTATGATCGCAATCACAAAATAAGAAAACATAAGTGTTAGTAGGCAACCTTGTAGAAAATCACTATTTAGAAAATGAAATGATTGTTGAATACGATAGTAACCTATACTTGAAATACAAATCGCAAAGAATAGAAAAAGTAATCCTAATAAAATACCTAAGCTATATTTTTGTTTAAGATAATCTTCTTTTTTTATAGGCAAAGTAAATAAAGATATAAAGCCATGATTGATACTATCATAACTAATTGTACTCATTAAAATGATACCTGGAAATACACTGAAATAACCTAAAACAAAGGTGGGTTTCTTATAGAAATAAGAAGAGCCAAAACCAAATAAAACAAGAATGAGAAAGAGTAATTTGCTTTCTTTGATATATGAAAAATCTTTAATAAATAGTCCTTTCATCTTATTCACCCCTTAACATCATAGAAAATAAAGTATCAAAATTATTCTTTTCAATAATAATTTCTGGATAGTTTTCTTGATAGAATTGTTTTTGATTCGTTAAAGCAGTATAACCATAATTTTCTTTTCTCGTCTTTATAAAGTAATTATGATCTACTTGATAAAATTGTTCTTCTGTTAATTTTAATAAACCATATTGATCTAATAAACAATCCGTTGTTTCATGGAATATAAACTTGCCATCATCAATCATATAAATATCATCACATAGACCTTCTAAATCAGAAGAAATATGAGAACTAATTAAAACTGAACGGTTTTCATCTTCCTCCATAAATTCTCGAATTAAGTCAATGATTTCTTCTCGAGCAAGAACATCTAAACCATTTGTTGGTTCGTCGAGAATAAGAAATGAGGCATGATGTGATAAGGCAATTAAAACATTGAGTTTTGTTTTCATACCGGTAGAGAATACATTGATTTTTTTATCTAAAGGAAATTGATATTGTTTACATTTTTGTAGAAAGTAATCTAAATCAAAATCTTTATAGGTGTTATTTAAAAGATTCATTAAATCTTTCAATTTAAGATATTCACATAAAGAAATATTAGCTAGTGTACAACCAATTTTATTTTTATCAACATCTTTATAATCTTTATCTAAAAGTGTAATATCACCAGAATCGATATGAATGAGATTTAAAATGGCTTTAAAAAGTGTAGTTTTTCCTGAACCATTTTTTCCTATTATTCCAGTAATGGAACCGGGTTTTATTTCTAATGAACAATCTAAATGAAAATGTGAATAAGTTTTTTGAACATGATTAACTTTTAACATATTACTCCTCCATTAATAGTTCTAGCATTTCTTTAATTTCTTCATAACTCACACCAGCTTGTTTTCCTTTTTGAATGGCTTTTTCTAAATGAACTTCAATCTCTTTTCGTGCTTCTTCTAGAAGTGTTTCTTCATTAACAGCAAGAATAAAAGTTCCTTTACCATGAATCGTTTTAGTAAGACCTTCGTTTTCTAAAAAGTCATAGGCTTTTTTTACGGTAAGAGCACTGATTTGTAATTCTTTAGCAAGACTTCTTACAGAAGGCAAAGCATCATTTTCTTTTAAAGTGTGGTTATTGATTTGTTTCTTTATCTGATCGACAATTTGTTCATAAATTGGAATCATAGATGAGTGATTAATAATTATGCGCATATAGTTCCTCCTTCATCTATAAACAGTATATAACAGCATAAAACAGTTTGTCAACACTTCCCTTTTTTATCATTTGTTTTTATGTTAAGATGATAAAAACAAGGTGAAGTGTATGGAAAGAAAAGGAACAGGAAAATTAAGAGTTATTAATGATCAAAAAGTATTTGATTATTTTATAAATGAAAAAAGGGGAACTAAAAAGGAAATAGCACAAAAAACAAATGTTTCTATTATGACAATAGGAACTATCTTAAATGATTTTTTATCAAGAGGGATTATTGTGGAAAATGAACTTATTTATGTTGAAAAAGGACGCCCTACACATCAATATAAATTAAATCCAGGTTATTATCATAAGTGCATGATGTTTGTCAAAAAGGAATATGATTGTTGTTCTATTATTTATTGTTTAAAAAATGCTTTGGGTGAATTAATTGAATCTAAAGAAATAAAGAAAAAGGAATTAGTAGGGGAAGATATTGTTGAATGTTTAAATCAAATTATTGAAGAAGACAAATCTCTTCAATATATTTCTTTAGGATTACCAGCCATTATTTCAAATAATCAAGTTATTGAATCAGATATTGCTTCATTAAAAGGATTCCCTTTTGATAAGAAGATTCAAAAAGAAATTATTTTGATGAATGATATTAAATGTATTGCTTATGGATATAATCAAATGCATCATCAAAATGTTTGTTTTCTTACTTTTCCAAAGGATTCGGGTCCAGGTTGTAGCATGATTTTAGATAATCAATTAATTGATGGAAATAATGGAATTGCTGGAGAAATTGCATATTTACCCTTATTTGATTTTTTAAAGAAAAGAGAATTTGATAATTCGCTTGAAAAGATTATTCAAGTGGTTGCGACCACAATTGTGATGTATAATCCTCATTTACTTATTTTAACAGGAGAAAATATAAAAGAAGATGATTTAGATGCTATTCAAAAAGGATGTTTAAATTATGTTCCTAACCATTTTATGCCTTCTTTAAAATATCAAGAGAATTGTGAAGATTATTATTTTCAAGGATTAGAAGGTCAAATTATTCAAAGAATTCAATTCTAGAAGATGAAAATCTTCTTTTATATTGACTGTTTATTAAAAGACTTTTAATATATAAACAAAGGGGGATGAAAAATATGAAAAGAAGAATACTCAATAAAGAACTTGCAGCACTTGTAGCACAAATAAGACATGGAGAAATGATTTTTATTGCAGATGCAGGAAGTGGTACAAGTCCTAAAGCAATCTATCCACTAGATTCAAGTGTGCAATATATTGATTTAGAAGCAGTAACAGGATCACCAAGTTTTCATGATATTTTCACAACATTAAAAGAATGTGGTGATTTTGAAGGTGCTATTGTGACAGAAGATATGTTAGAATTAAATCAAAAGGATTATCAAACCGTTGAAAAATTATTTGGGAAAGAGAATATACATGTCATGCATTATATTCCTGAATATTATCAAATGAGAGATCGTTGTAAAGCGGTGGTACAAACGGGAGATTATGGTGTACATGCTCAAGCAATTTTAATTGCAGGATATCCAAGTGATGATATTCCTATGGAATGGTTAAAGGAAGGATTAAAACATGACTGAAAAAGAAAAGATGAAAGCTGGTTTATGGTATGATGCCAATAATGATCAAGAACTCATAGATCAAAGACTTATATGCCAAGATTTATGTTTTGCATTAAATCAACTGAAACCAAGTGATGAAAAAAGAAATGAAGTAATTGAAAATATTTTGGGATATTTTCCAGATGATTTAGTTTTATTAAGTCCTTTTACAGCGGATTATGGAAAAAATATTAAGTTAGGAAAGAATGTTTTTGTGAACATTAATAACTATTTTATGGATGGAGCAACTATTGAAATAGGTGACAATGTTTTTATTGGTCCTTCATGTGGCTTTTATACAGCAAATCATCCTTTAGATTATACAAATAGAAATCAAGGATTAGAAAAAGCCTTACCAATCAAGATAGGAGATAATTGTTGGTTTGGAGCTAATGTTTCTGTGATGCCAGGAGTTACAATTGGTGCGGGGTGTGTGATTGCAGCAGGAGCAGTGGTGACCAAAGATATGCCAGCAAATAGTTTAATTGCAGGTGTTCCAGCAAAAGTTATTAAAACAATTGAACAATAAAAATGACCTCCAATGGAGGTCATTACCTTTTATTTTAATAAACCTAATTCAATCATTTTTAATCCGATGTCTACAGAGTTATAAGCAGCACCTTTCATTAATTGGTCACCTGTAATCCATAAACTTAAAGCATTATCTTTATATAAATCTTTTCTTACACGTCCAACGTGAGTTAATTCATCACCGATAAAGCTTGTTGGCATTGGATAAACTTGATTAGCTAAATCATCGCATAAATCAATACCAGTACTATTTCCTAATAATTCAAAAACTTTATCCATATCGATTGGTTTTTTAGTTTCAATATAGATTGATTCACTATGTCCACGTAAAACAGGAACACGTACACAAGTTGCATTGACTTCAATATCTTTATTGAAGATTTTTTTAGTTTCATTTACCATTTTCATTTCTTCTTTACTATATCCATTTGATAAATCAAATTTATCTACTTGAGGAATACAGTTGAAAGCAATTGGAAAATGTTTTTTATCACCAGCACAAGGTAATGTTTTAGCAACAGGTTCTTTACCATCTAAAACTTCTTGGCTTTGACGATAAAGTTCTTCCATACCAGCAACACCAGCACCAGATACAGCTTGGTAAGTAGAAACAACGATTCTTTCAATATCAAATTCATCATTTAATCTTGTAAGAGCACTACACATCATAATTGTTGTACAGTTTGGACAAGAAATAATTCCATGATGGTCTTTTAAGGCTTCACCATTTACTTCAGGAACAACTAAAGGAACATTAGGATCCATTCTAAAATGTGAAGTATTATCAATATTGACACATCCAGCTTCTACGGCATATTTCATATATTTTTCTGAAATACTTCCACCAGCAGACCAGAAAGCAACTTCTACACCTTCAAAACTATTTTCAGTTAATTCTTCAACAATAAATTTATGTCCTTCAAATTCGATTTCTTTTCCAGCACTTCTTGCAGAAGCTAATAATTTAATACTTTCAAAAGGAAAGTTAAATTGGAAAACACATCTTAACATTTCACGACCAACGGCACCAGTAGCACCAACAATAGCAATTTTAAATTTTTTCATTTTTATAATCTCCTTATCCTCTTACTTTGAAAATAACAGCATTTTCATCATTTAATTTATTTTTTAAATCAGCTAATTCAATTTCTTCTGTTATATAAATATGATCATCTTTTTCACTATAGTATGTTTCATAAGGAATATCTACAGGTTTAGATGCTCTTACATAATAGCGTGAAGAAGAAATAGGGTAAACATGTTTACAATCTTCATAATCATGTGACCATCTTTCTACTTGGTGTGTTTTCATGATATCACTGACAACAGCTGAAGCAGTGACATAACGTCCAGCACCACGACCATAATAAATAATGTTATTAACATAATCGTTATCGATTTCAACAACGTTGTAAGAATCCATAACATTGGCTACAAGTTCATTTAGGTTTACAAGTGTTGCTGAAACATCAATTCCTAAACCATCTTTAACAGGTTTTGCTTGAGCAATCATTTTAAAACGATAACCTAATTTTTTAGCGTAATCCATATCTAATTTAGAGACATTACGGATACCACTAGCTTGAATTTGCTCAAAGTCAACAAATTTTTGATAACCATTTTGTGCTAAAATACAAATTTTATGAGCAGCATCAATTCCATCTAAGTCTAAAGCAGGATTAGCTTCAACATATCCTAAACCATCTGCAATTGATAATGCTTCATCAAAATCAAGATTTTCATTTTCCATTAAAGTTAAAATAAAGTTGGTTGTTCCATTTAAAATACCAACAATTTCTTTGGTATTATTTGCAATCAAACTTTCTTTTTGACTTGCTAGAACAGGAATACCTCCTCCTACAGAAGCTTCATAGAAAATATGTACATCATTTGCTTTAGCAGTTTGGAAAATTTCTTTTCCATAATGAGCTAATAAAGCTTTATTAGCTGTAACTACATGTTTTTTGTTATTTAATGCTTCTAAGATAATGTTTTTCGCAATTGTTGTTCCCCCAATAAGTTCAACAACGACATCAATTTCCTCATCATTAATAACATCATGATAATCTTTTGTATAAATAATTCCCTTAGGTAAGTCTACTTCTTCAAGACCACACCCGTATTTAACAACAATTTCTTGTTTCATTTCTTTTTCTAAACGTGTTTTTTCATTTGTAAGAATTTCAATGACCCCATATCCTACAGTACCAAGTCCAATAACACCTATTTTCATGATAGTCCCCCTTATAATAAAAAATAGACCAAATGGTCTATTGAAAACTTAACATAAACAAACCATTATTCTTGAGCTTTATTTTTTAAATGCATCAATAATAGTTTTAATGGTTATCATAGTTAAGCCTCACTTTCTTTACTTTTTTGATATAATAGCATGATTGTATACAGTAGTCAATTTTTTCTCATAGTTTCTTTCCTTATATTATATTAATAATAAAATCTTGGATTGTTGACTTTGTATACAATATTCAATATAATAAATTCAATTATTGGAGGATATAGCGATGAATAAGACATATGTAAGTACGCGTAATCATCAAGACCAAATCAATTTCTATCAAGCAATTGTACAAGGAATTGGTGATGACGGGGGATTGTTAGTTCCTAATTTTGATTTTCAAAAATTAGATTTAAATAAATTAGTTCAATTAAATTATGTAGATTTAGCAACAGAGGTGATTTCAACTTTTGTTCCTGAAGATGGTAAAGAACTTATCCATCAAGCATGTTTAAATGCATATGGAAAAGGTTTATTTCCAGAAATTGTTGTTCCTGTAAAAAAAGCAGGAGATGTTTATGTAGCTGAATTATTCCATGGACAAACCGCTGCTTTTAAAGATATGGCATTATCTTTATTACCACATTTAATGACTTTATCTTTAAAACAATTAAAAGAAGATCGTGAAGTCATGATTTTAGCAGCAACAAGTGGTGATACTGGTAAAGCTGCTTTAGAAGGATTTAAAGATGTTGAAGGAACATGTATTAAAGTATTTTATCCATTAGATGGAGTAAGTGCGATTCAACAACAACAAATGGTTTCTCAAGAAGGAAAAAATGTTAAAGTAGTTGGAATTCATGGTAACTTTGATGATGCTCAAAGTGCTGTAAAAGTAGCGTTTGGAGATAAAATGTTAAAAGAAGTAAGTGATCAACATCATGTTTTCTTATCTTCAGCTAACTCAATTAATGTAGGACGTTTGATTCCACAAATCGTTTATTATTTCCATAGTTATTTTGAACTTGTAAGAAGTAAAGAAATTGAAATGGGAGATCAAGTAAACTTCTGTGTACCTAGTGGAAACTTTGGAAACTGTTTAGCAGGATGGTTTGCAAAAAATATGGGTCTTCCTGTTAATAAATTTATTGCCGCATCTAATAAGAATAATATTTTAACTGATTTCTTTACAACAGGTAAATATGATGCTAATAGGGAATTCTTTAAAACAAATGCACCAGCAATGGATATTTTAGTATCAAGTAACTTAGAAAGACTTGTATGGTATATGTCTGGAAAAGATGGTGATAAGGTTAAAGAATACATGGAAAAATTAAAAGCAGATGGTATTTATGAAGTTGATGATGAAACATTTGCACGTATTCAAGATCAATTTAAAGCAGGATATTTAAATGAAGAAGAAGTTTTAAAAACAATTAAAGATTGTTATGAAGATAATGGTTATGTTTTAGATACACATACAGCATGTGGTTATGGTGTATTAAAACAATATCAAAAGGAAACTGGAGATCAAACTAAAACAATCTTACTTTCAACAGCTTCACCATATAAATTCCCTGAATCTGTTTATAAAGCATTATTCAATGAAGAATTAAATGTTTATGATGCAATTGAAAAATTAAATAAAAAAACAGGTGTAGCAGTACCTAAACCATTAGTTGGAATTAAGGATAGAGAAGTGCTACATAAAACACATATTGATAAAACAGAAATTATTAATTTTATTAAATCAGAAATGGAAGGACTTTAAAGAATGAAAGTCAAAGTCAAAGTACCAGCAACAAGTGCCAATTTAGGACCAGGATTTGACGTTGCTGGATTAGCGTTAACTTTATATAATACCTTTACTTTTGAATTAAATGAAGGTGGATTAAATATTACAGGTTGTCCAACACAATTTTGTAATGAAGAAAACTTAACATATCAAGCTTTTAGCCAAGCAGCTCAAAGCTGTGGTTTAGATTTTAAAGGTGTCAATATTCATTGTGAAAGTCAAGTTCCTTATACAAGAGGTCTTGGAAGTAGTTCAACATGTATTGTGGCAGGAATCGTTGGAGCTTTTGCTTTTAAAGACAAAACAGATGATCGTCAAGAAATTCTTGAACTTGCGACAAAGATTGAAGGACATCCAGACAACGTTGCACCAGCTATTTTTGGTGGTTTAACAGTTTCAGTCATGGAAGAAGAACAAGTGCTTACATTAAATATTCCTGTAAAACATGAATATCGTTTTGTAGCTTTAATTCCACCATTTACTTTATCTACTGAAGAATCACGTAAAGTGTTACCACAAACATTAGGTCGTCAAGATGCCATCAAAAATGTTTCCCATTTAGCTCTCGTCGTTGCTTCTTTGATTAATGGTTATGATGATGGTTTAAAATTAGGATTTAAAGATCGTTTACATCAACCTTATCGTGGTAAGTTGATTCATAATTATGATGAAATTATGAATGTTTTAGAAAACGATGAAAATGTTTTAGGATGTTATTTATCAGGAGCAGGACCTACTTTAATGGCAGTTATTCGTGAAGAAGATAAAATGGGTGTTGTTCGTTTAAAAGAAGAACTTGGATCATTATTAAATGATTGGGAAGTTATTAAATTAGAATTAGATCATAAAGGTTATACTTGTGATTATGAATAAGGGATAAGGAGATTTTACTCCTTATCTTTCTTTTTTTCTTCAATAATGCTTAGATAATCAATACTTTTTTCTAAAAGTTTAGAAAGTAATTTCCAAGTATCGAGGGACATTTCTCTTTCGTTATTCTCATAGTGAGAGTATGTACGCGGAGATACATGGATCAATTTGGCTATGTCTTTTTGTTTTAAATCTTTATCCTCCCTGGTATTTTTTAAATTAATATAAATATATTTCTTCTTTTTAGTCATTTTTTACCTTTCTTTATTTCTCTACTAACACGCTATAATCATAGTATCAATAGAGTATGGAATGTTCTTATTTTCATTATATGGAAAGATTAATTAGAATTGTTGTAATGGAACAATTTGGTCTTTTTTTGATAAATTCATCATTTAGACATATTATTTGTTATAATGAAAAATACATGGAGGTATTAATATGGAAGGTATTACAGAAATTGATAAAACTAAATATATAGATGAGTGTAAAGAAATTGTAAGAAATGAAATACCAGAGGAATTATCTGATGAAATGCTTACAATTGTAACAAATGAAATTATGGATACGTGTCTTTTTATAGGTGGAGATTTTAAAAAAGAAAATATTATAGATATTACAAAACAATATGTCACAATGGGTGGTATTCGAAGAATCAAGAAAGCACATGAGGGTATTTAAAATGCAACATTATTGTGAAATTCCTACACCTAAAGGAACACTTAGAGGATTTTTTCATAAACCTAATCAAGACAAACATCCTGTTTGTTTGATTTTCCATGGTTTTACAGGACAAAAAACGGGAACAAAGTTTTCTTATGTACAATTATCACGTATGTTAGAAGCTAAAGGAATTGCTTCTTTTCGCTTTGATTTTTTAGGAAGTGGAGAAAGTGATGGGAATTTTGTGGATATGACTTTTCAAGATGAACTTTCTTGTGCCAGAGTGATTTTAGAAGAATGTTTAAAAATGGAAAATTGTACAGAAATCTATGTTTTAGGACATTCGATGGGAGGAGCTATTGCTAGTGAACTTGCTAAGCTTTATCCAGATGTAATTAAAAAAATGGTTTTATGGGCGCCAGCTTTTAATTTACCAGATGCGCTTCATTATTTAACAGGACAAGTTGAAAGAGCGAAAACTTATGATCATGGTGGGTATGAAATATCAGATGATTTTGTAGAAGATATTTTAAAAAGAGATTTTTATCAAGAATTAGATACTTATCAAAATGATTTACTTGTGATTCATGGAACAAAAGATACAACAGTTCCTTATGAAATCAGTAACAAATACATGAAATTATTTCATAAGGGAACAAAATTTATATCTATAGAAGATGGCAATCATAACTTTGATAAACTTTCAGATATTAAACAGGTTTTAAAATTAACTTTAGATTTTTTTGAATAATGTGTTTAGCACATTATTTTTTTATCAACAAATTCGTTGTAATATAATACTATACGTTGTATAATATTATTGTAAAAAGAATAGGAGGGCAAATATGATATTTAATACAGGGGCTGCTTTGTTAGACGCCATTGTTTTAAGTGTTGTCGCTAAAAAAGAAGAGGGAACGTATGGTTATAAAATTACCCAAGATGTGAGAAAAGGAATCGATGTTTCAGAATCGACACTCTATCCTGTCCTTAGAAGATTACAAAAAGATGATTGTTTAGAGACATATGATAAACAAATTGATGGTAGAAATCGAAGATATTATAGAATTACAGATAATGGAAAGAATAAATTAGAGATGTATAGAAATGAATGGATAAGTTATACAGAAAAAATTAATTCATTATTAAAAGGAGGGGATAATAATGAATAAGGAACAATTTTTAGATGAATTGGAAAAATTATTACAAGATATAGATTCAATAGAAAGAGATGAAGCACTTAATTATTATCGTGATTACTTTGAAGATGCAGGAAGTGAACATGAACAAGAAGTTATAGATGAATTAGGAACACCTGAAAAAGTTGCACAAACAATTAAAGAGGGACTTGATATAAATGAGCAAGAAAATGAAGAAGTAATTCATCATTATAATGAAAGAAATACACGTATATTAAGAGGAATCATTGTTGTTTTATTAGTTTTACTTATTTTACCAACAATTGGTGGTGTTGGTGGTTTAGTAGTAGCAGCGTTTGGTTTATTTCTTTCAATTGTATGTATCGGTATATTTGGTACATTTGGATTGTTATGTGCTTTAGTTGCTTTAGTTGTTGTTGCTATTAAAATGTTTATGGATGGTTTAATTGCTGGTGGTCTTATTTGTTTAGGTGTTGGTTTATTATTATTTTCTTTAAGTTATTTAACTTCTTTAATGACAGTCAGTATTTTTAAATATTTACCACAAGCATTTAGAGCACTCATTGATTTAGGTAAAGATATTTATAATAAGGTGGTGGGTTAATATGAAAATTTATAAATGTATTGCACTTGTAACATTAATTCTTGGTCTCGCTTTATGCGTTGGTGGTGTTTTGATGAATGGCTTAGATCAATTACCTGATGAAGCACAAAAAGTAACGAATTATGTTAAATTTAAATCTTTTGGTAAAGCAAAAGATGTTAATTTGGAATTAGGTGTTGATGCTCATTGTAACCTTGATTTAGAATTATCAGCATTAAATGGTAAAATCGTTTATTATGATGGAAATACAATTAAAGTAGAAGGAAGTCATGTTAATAAAGATTATGATTTTAAATATAATGGACAAGTTGCAGATATTTCTTTTACGGGTGTAACTCATAAAAAAGAAACAAGCAAACTTACTTTATATATTCCAAGAAATATTCAATTTAATCACATTGATTTAGATATTGATGCCTCAAAGGTTACAATTGAAGATTTACAATGCAATCAATTAGAAATGGAAAGTGATACAAGTAAAGTAACAATCAAACATTTACTTGTTAAAGAAAATGCGGATATTTCTAATGATATGGGTGATTTAGAAATTTCTAATTTAGATACGTATAACTTAGATTTAGAAAATGATATGGGAAATGTATCTTTAGTGATGGCAGATACAAGAGATCAATATAAAGTGACAAAAGATGGTAGTATGAGTTCTGTTCATGTAAGTGATGCAAGTCAAGTTATAGGAAATAAAAATATTGATATCGATACAGATATGGGAAATGTAACAATTCATTTTAAGGGGGAATAATAATGAATAAAAAGTTATATCGTTCAACTAAAGATAAGGTATTAGCAGGGGTATGCGGAGGACTTGGAGAATATTTTGATGTAGATCCAACACTTGTAAGACTTGCTTGTGGTTTGCTTTGTTTATATGCAGGAACAGGACTTCTTGCCTATGTTGTTGCAGCGTGTATTATACCTGTAGATCCAAGATAGTTTTAGAATAAAAAATATTCGATTTTGTCGCATTATTTTGTTGACATTGATATTGTGATTTCATATAATTAAAAAGGTTTCATAGGCAAAAACCTTTTAAAGTCCCCGGTAAGGATAAACAAAGGAGAAAAGAAAAAGATGAGACAAACAACAATGGCAAATGCTGCCACAATCGAAAGAAAATGGTATGTAGTTGACGCAGCTGGACAAACATTAGGTCGTTTAGCTTCAGAAGTTGCTACAGTGTTAAGAGGGAAAAATAAACCTACTTACACACCACATGTTGATACTGGTGATTATGTAATCATTATCAATGCTGACAAAGTAGTTATGACAGGTAAAAAATTAGAAAACACTAAATATTACCGTCACTCAGGATGGTTAGGTGGTCTTAAAGTTAAGACAGCTAAACAATTCTTAGAACAAAATCCAACAGGATTTGTTGAAGCAGCAGTTAAAGGTATGTTACCACATAACACTTTAGGTAGAAAACAAGGAATGAAATTATTTGTTTATGCTGGTGATAAACATCCTCATGCAGCACAAAATCCAGTAGAAATGAAAGTGAAAGGGTAAGGTGAAAGATAATGGCAAACGTACAATATAGAGGAACAGGTAGAAGAAAATCTTCTGTAGCACGTGTTATCTTAACACCAGGTACAGGAAACTTCGTTATTAATGGAAAAGAAGCTAGAGAATATTTAGCATCAGACGTATTAAACATGATCGTTAATCAACCATTAGAATTAACAAACACTAAAGACAAATTTGATGTAACTGTTAATGTTTATGGTGGAGGGTACTCAGGACAAGCTGGTGCAATCCGTCATGGTGTTGCTAGAGCTTTATTACAAGCTGGTGACGATTACAGACCAACATTAAAAGCTGCAGGATTCTTAACTCGTGATTCACGTGTTAAAGAACGTAAAAAATATGGTCTTAAAAAAGCACGTCGTGCTCCACAATTCTCAAAACGTTAATTTATACGTTTATTCAGAGAAATTCAAAAAACTCAAATCGATATTTCGATTTGGGTTTTTTTGTAAAATGAAAATGAGTACAATGTTTACTATGCTTTGAAATGAACTTGCATATTAAAATATGTAATGCTCTAATTTGATCGCAAATTAGAGAACAATTGCATCAAAACGAAAAGGTAAGGATGAGAGAGATCCTTACCTTTTCTAACTTTTAGAGTTAGTTGTTTTGAAAAACAAAGCATTTATGAATATAATATAATTCAATACCTTTGTGCGAATTTAGTTTTATTATTTTCCAGCTACGCAACCACTATCAACAGGAAGTACAACACCGTTTATAAAAGATGATGCATCTTCACATAAGAATACTGCAGCATTAGCAATATCTTCTGGCTTTCCTAAATGACCACTTGGATTTGATTCTTCTGCTTGTTTATAAGCATCGGGAGCGATTTCTTTGAGTGAATTTACTAATTCAGTTTCGATAGTTCCTGGTGCGATAGCATTAATAGTAATATTAGATGTTGCGTAATCAAGAGCAGCTGCTTTTGTAACACCCACAACACCATGCTTAGCTGCACAATAAACTGAGTTTCCTTTGATTCCTAATAATCCAGCACCAGATGTCGTATTGACAATACGCCCAAAACCATTTTCTTTCATTATTTTTATTTCTTCAATCATACAATTTGTAACAGCAATTAAACAAATTCCAATTACTTTATTAACTTCTTCACTGGTACATTCATCAAGTGGCTTTGCTGGAATACCAAATCCTGCATTATTCATAGCATAATCTAATTTTCCAAATTGTTCTTTTATCCATACATAGGCATTTTTGATTTCATCAATATCAAATAAATTTACATGTTTATAAACAACCTTTTTTCCTTGATCACATAATTCTTTTGCTAAAGTTTCTCCTTTATCATCCTGAACA
This sequence comes from Faecalibacillus sp. H12, assembly GCF_013361255.1. NCBI lineage: Bacteria > Bacillati > Bacillota > Erysipelotrichia > Erysipelotrichales > Coprobacillaceae > Faecalibacillus > Faecalibacillus sp. H12. Next base: position 14,330 of record NZ_JABWDK010000010.1, read on the forward strand.
TCAAAAATAATAACTTGGCAACCTCTATCAGCAAACATACGAACCATACCTTTTCCAATTCCACTTGCTCCACCAGTAACTAATACAACACGATTTTCCATTTTTCTACCTCCAAATATTTGATTATATATAAATTATAATTTATGGAGTAACTCTATAGTCAAGGATGGCTTATTTATCTAATTTAGGTACATTATCTTCTAAAAATACACAAAATTGAAGAAATAAATCTTGTATGATATAATTTTATATCAATAAAACATTGGACTAACTTTAATGTTAAGGAGATCATATTATGAAAATTAGTGAAGCTGCTAAATTGTTAGGCATATCTACAGATACAATACGTTATTATGAAAAAGAAGGAGTGATTTATCCAAAAAGAATAAGTCAAAACAACTATCGTGATTTAGATAATAAAGATGTTATTTCATTATTAGCATGTTTATATAATCGAAAGATAGGGTATTCTATGAAAGAATCAGTAGAGTATGTTGAAGGTATACCTGTTTCTAAAGTAACGGATATTTTAAATAATAAAATTTGTGAATTAGAATCAGAAGTAAAGGAAACTAAAAATCTTATAGATTATTTAACAACTTTAAAGGTTGAGTCAGAAACAGATTTTTATAATATTGGGAACTATTGGATCACTGTTGAACCTAAATGTTATTTATTACCTTATGCGAAAATTTCTCAATCAGAATTTTGTTTTACTAAAGATGATCCAAGATATTATGCAAAATTATTTGAATATCTCCCATTCATTAGTCAAGCACAAGTAACAGATGTAAAACAATATGATCCTTCACAAAGTGTAACAGAGTGGTTTTTTGTGATACCCGAAATTATTTATAATCAACTTCCTCAAGAATTTTTAAAAGATGCAAGAGTTATGCCAAGACAACATTGTTTAAATACAGTTGTTATTAATGAGAACTGGGAATATCCAAATACTGAGATTTTTAAAGATCTATCGATTTATTTAAAAAAACGTAATATTAAATCTTGTGGAATTGCGACAGCAACTTATCCAAATTACTATTTTCAAGAGAACGGTAAAAAAGTACGTTATGCAAAAGTTAAAGTACCTATAGAATTGAAATAAATAGTTGAATAGAGAATATGAAAAATATGTAGACTTTATAAAAGTGTGCATATTTCTTTTTTTGTTTTATAATATGAATATATTTAGAAAAGGAGAAATTTTATGAAAAAGAAATATGAGGTTCTTTTTTATATTGATAAATTATCTACAAAAAAAGATCAAAACGATCCCTCTAAAATGGTGTTTTCAACAAAAGAATTAGCAAGTCATTTAAATATTCAACGTTCTAATTTATCAGCTATTTTGAATGAATTAGTTAGAGAAAATAAATTAGAAAAAATAGCTGGGAGACCGGTACTTTATAAAATACATAATAAATTAGATGAAGACGATTCTATATTTAATCAACTAATAGGATTTAATGGAAGCCTTGCTAAGTCTATTCAAGATATTAAATCAACACTTTTATATCCTGGTAAAAAACCGGTTATTTTATTGTCAGGGGAAAGTGGTACAGGTAAAAGTTTACTTGCTAAAAAAATATATGAATTTTCTAAAGAAAAAGGCCTAATTAATGAAAATGGTCAATTAGTGAAACTAAATTGTAAATACTTTATGAATGATGAAACTATGATTAAGAATTTATTTATTGATTATGGAAAAGCTGCTTTAGAAAAGGCGAAAAACGGAATGGTTTATTTTGATAATGTTCATTTAATACCAGAAAAATATAAATCAATTATATATGATTTAATTGAAATGAGTTCACTAAAAGAAAATAACTTTATGGTTGTTTTGTCATCGGATTGCTTTAATGAAAATGATTTAAAAAGTAATGCTCTCGATAATATATCAATAAAAATTGATTTGCCTTCTTTAGATAAAAGAGGATTGGTTGAAAGGATGGAATTAGTTCAGGGATGTTTTAAAAAAGAAGCAAGAAAAATAGATAAGTCGATTGTTATAGAACCTGAAACATTAGAATGCTTATTACTTTATCATTGTAAAAATAATATAAAACAACTTGTAAACGATATTTCTAGTGCATGTTCACATGCTTTTTTGAAAAATTTTGATAATAATTCAAATATCTATGTCTATCTTGATGATTTTCCAATCTATGTAAAAAAAGGCTTTATTTTTTATAAAAAAAAATCGACAGAGATAAATAGACTTATTTCACATGATTTTTTATATTATTATTCAAAAGATTCTATTGAAAAAATAAAAATAAAGGAAAGTACTTCTGCTGTTTATGAACATCTTGAAAAACAAGATACATCATTAGTTGATAAATCCCTTTTGTTAAAAAATAAATACAATCAATTAATATCAAGTTATAGACAATACATTGATAAAGAGAAAATAAATGAATTGAATATTAGTAAATATATTCCACAAGAAATTATAAATATTGTAAAAGAATTCTTAGATAGTTCATCACAAAAATTAAAACGAGTTTTCCCGCAAGAAGTCTTTATTGTTTTATCTCTTCATTTAACAAAAATAATAAATAATAAGCAAAATGAACAAATTAATTTTGATTTAAATCAAATAGTAAATAAATATCAAGAAGAATATATACTAAGTTTAAAATTAATAGAACATTTAGAAAAGAAATATAAAATAGATATACCGTTAGATGAAGCAATAACTATTGTTTTGATTTTACTTTTGAATCAATTAAAAGAAAGCGAAAATAAACCTGTATTGTTAATTGCTATGCATGGAAAAAATGTAGCAAGTTCGCTTACTGGTGTTGTTAAACAAATGTCAAATAGTGATAGTGTTTATTCATATGATCTTTTATTAGAAAAGAAAATGCAAATGGCTTATGAAGAAATGAAATCATTGATTGAAAAAATTAATAGAGGTAAAGGTGTATTACTTATCTATGACATGGGTTCTGTAAAAATTATGGGTAAATTGATTTCTAAAGAAACAGGTATAGATATCCGCTTTATTGCTGCACCTTCCACAATGATTGCTTTAGAAACCGTAAAAAAGATGAGCAGCAATGATGATTTAGATGATATTATGTCTGAATTAGAACAAAGTTATCAACATTATTTTCCATCAATTGTTGAAAACTATCATCGACAAAAAAAGAAAAATGTTATTATCACTTTATGTATGAATGGCGAAGGTGGTGCTATACAAATAAAAAAATACCTAGAAGATTCATTAGAATTACAAGATATTGATATTGTTCCATTATCAATGAATAATCATAAAGAATTATTGTTTAAAATTAATGAATTGAGAAAATCGTATAATATTTTATGTACAATGGGATCATTTGATCCTCAATTATATGGCATTAAATTTATATCTGTAACTCAATTATTTAATACACCATTAGATAAATTATCACTATTAATTTCAAGTTCTAATCAAGACATTGTCATTAAAAAGAAAATAAAATATTCATTAATATTTAAAAATATTGAAAAACAAGCACCGAATATTGATATTGATATCTTGAAAAAAGTATTACCAGAATTTATTCAAGAATTAGATTGTCAATATCAATTATCCTATGATAAAAAGATAGGTCTTATTATGCATCTTAGTGGTGTTATCTGTAGCTTGGTTGATAATGCACCGATTCCTAAAAAATATAATTATAAAAATATAATTTCAACACATAAAAAAACATACGAATATTTATATGATTTAGTAGAAATGATAGAAGAACCTTTTCATATTCAATTTTCTGATTCTGATATTGCAAGTTTAATTACGATTATTAAAGAAATTTAATACTTATTTTAATAGCTTATTGTAAAGTAAGCTATTTTTTATTTATTAGTGTATAAAGTGTATAAAAAATATTTAAGAGTAATAAAAAGATAAATAATTTTATTGCTTGTAAATAAACAGTTTAACGAAGAAAATAAATGATAAAGAAGAAAAAGTGTATAAATTAAAAAAATAGTGTATAAATGAAAGGAAAAGAAATAAAATATGCTATTTGAATAAAAAGCGGTTACATTTTATACTACAGTTGCTAAGTAAAAAGGAACAAATGATCGATCAAATATTTAATTTACTTGATATTAGCAAATTTAAAGAGAGGGAAGATTTATGAAAATATTATTAATGTGTGCTAATGGTTTATCAACTGGTATTTTAATGAATAAGATGAATCAATGGGCAGAACAAAATAACGAAGATTTAGAAGTTAAAGCAATTCCAATTGATGATTATTTAAGTGTTTATAAAGATTATGATGTCTTATTAGTGGGACCACAAATGAGATATAAAATTAAAGATGTTCAAAAAGCAGTAACTGATCGACCTTCAGCTGTTATTAATCCTTCAGATTATGCTTTAGGGAATGTTGAAAATATTATAAAAGAAGTAAAAAGAATGATAAAGGAGGGGAAGTAAATGGATAAGTTTATGCACTTTGTTGAAGATAAAATGTCTCCAATCGCTGATAAGTTAGGTGAACAAAGACATTTATCTGCAATGCAAAAAGGTTTTATGACAGTATTACCATTAATCTTTGTTGGGGCGGTATTTATGGTTATTGCTAATCCACCAGTAACTGCAGACATGGTTAAATCTGGTGGTGTTTGGTCAATTTTTTCTTGATGGTTTAATTTTGCTACTAAGTATAAAATGGCTATTTTAGTTCCATACAATATGTCAATGGGATTATTAGCATTAGCAGTTACCTTTGTTATTGCTGATAATTTAGCAACTTCATATTCAATGAAAGGTATTACTAATGGTTTAACTGCACTTGTTGTTTTTCTATTAGTTGCAGCACCAGCAAATTATTTAGCTTTAGCGGATGGAACAACTCCATTATTAATGAATTGTACATATTTAGGTGCACAAGGATTATTTACTGCTATTATTGTTGCTTTATTAACAGTAGAAATCACAAGATTTTGTGAAATACACAATATTACAATTCGTTTACCAGAAATTTGTCCTCCAGCATTAACAAATTCGTTTAGAACAATTGTACCTATGGTTATCAATGTTTCTATATTCTATATTTTAAGTTTATTAAGTAGTAATTATTTAGGAATGTCAATTCCAGCGCTTATTGAAAAAGTTTTAGCAACACCAGTTGCAGCAGTTAACTCTGTTCCTGGTTCAATATTCTTATGTGCATTTATGTTGTTATTATGGTGTTGTGGAGTGCATGGACAAATGGTTACCATGGCACTTACTGCTCCAATTACAACAGCAGCTTTTACAGCAAATGCAGCATTAGTTGCAAAAGGACAAGCACCAATTTTTCATCCTATCTTTATGACATTAGGTATTGGTTTTTTAGGAGGAACAGGAAATACTCTTGGACTATGTATTTTATCTTGTTGGAAAGCAAAATCACAACAATTAAAAGCTTTTGGGAAAGCAACAATTGTGCCTAGTATTTTTAGAATTTCAGAACCAGCATTATTTGGAGCACCAATTATGTTTAATCCTGTATTAATGCTTCCTTTCATCGCTAATGGATTAATCGTAGCCATTCTTTACTGGTTAGCATGTTCGTTTGGTTTATTGACAGCACCTTATTTATTAATTAGTGGGACTTATCCTGTTTTCCTAAGTCTATTTGTTTATTGTTTAGATTGGAGAGTATTCATTTTTATTGCTCTAATGATTCCATTAACATTAGCTATTTGGTATCCATTCTTTGTAGCTTATGATCATTCTTTATGCAAGAAAGAAGAAGCTACAAAATTAGCTGAGGAGGAAGCATAAAGTGAGAACCTTACCAAAAGATTTCTTATGGGGTGGAGCAATAGCTGCTAATCAAGTAGAAGGTGGCTATAATGAAGATGGTAGAGGTCTTGCTAACATGGATGTAGTTCCAAATGGAAAAAATCGTTTTCAATATATGTTTGGAAATGTACAAGATTTATCTTTTAAAGAAGATGAAAAATATCCGGTTTTAAATGGGATAGATTTCTATCATCGTTATAAAGAAGATATTGCATTATTTGCGGAAATGGGATTTAAGGTTTTAAGATTATCTATTTCATGGTCAAGAATATTTCCTCGAGGGGATGAAGAAAGACCGAATGAAAAAGGATTACAATTTTATGATGATGTTTTTAAAGAATTAAAAAAATATCACATTGAACCTTTAGTAACGATTTCTCATTACGATTTTCCACTTTATTTAGTAAAAGAATATGGTGGTTTTAAAAGTAGAAAAATGGTTGATTTCTATAAGAAATATGCAACAGTTTTATTTAAAAGATATAAAGGTATTGTACATTATTGGCTTACCTTTAATGAAATTAATGATACATTAATTTTGCCTTATTTATCAGCAGGTGTTGTTATTGATCCAAATGAAGATAAAGAACAACAGTTATATAATGCAGCTCATCATATTTTATTAGCAAGTGCGTGGGCAGTAAAAATTGGTCATGAAATTGATCCAACAAATAAAATTGGGAATATGTTTGCAGGAGGTACATGGTATCCATATACATGTCATCCTCAAGATGTATTTGCAACAATTACAAAAAATAGAGATGCGTTCTTTTTCTGTGATGTACAGGCGAGAGGGTACTATCCATCATATAAATTAAGAGAATTAGAAAGAAAAGGAATAACTATTCCATTTGAAGATGATGATAAAGAAATTCTTAAAAATAATACGATTGATTTTCTTTCATTTTCATATTATGCAACACATGTTGTTAGTGGTGACGAAAAACTCAATGAAGAGATTAAAAATAATCCCCTTGCTACTTTAAAAAATCCGTACTTAGGTGAAATTTTATATAAAAGACAAGATGATCCAATGGGTTTACGTAATACATTGAATATGTATTATGATCGTTATCAAAAACCATTATTTATTGTTGAAAATGGTACAGGAACAAATGAAGTATATGTCGAAGGTAAAGAAATCAATGATGAAAGACATATTGAGTATTATCGAGAACATATTAAAGCATTAAAGGATGCTGTTATTATAGATGGCGTTGATTTAATGGGATATACAACATGGGGATGCATTGATTTATTAAGTGCTTCATCTTGTCAAATGTCAAAAAGATATGGATTTATTTATGTAGATTTAGATGATGAAGGCCATGGAACGATGAATAGATATCGAAAAAAATCGTTTTATTGGTATAAAAAAGTCATTGAAACAAATGGCGAAGATCTAGATTAGTTTTATAATTTTTCTTCCTTAATAATATATAAAACTGAATAATAGAGGATATCATACGAATAAGTATGATATTTTCTTTATATAAAAGCATTTAATTTACAGGATAAGTTTTAAATAGTATATTTGAGTAGCTTTTGTAACGAAACTTGTATGCAACAAAATCATCTAAATACCCTCATTTTATAAGGAATTGGAGTTCTCAAAACGTTAGTAATAACTTTTTATGAGATATCTAGAGAAGTATTTGAACTTTGTAAAAAGTTTGAATACTTCTTTTTCTTTTATAATGACGTTATAATATGATTGTATAAAAGAGGTGTATTTATAATGAAAATCAAACAACAAAAACAAGTAAAATCATATTTAATCGAAGAATTTGGTCCAAATAAAGGAAATGAAATATTTGATAAACAAGAAAAAGAACTTTATAAAATTATTAAAAAAACAAAAGATAAAACAGAAAATCAAATGAAAACACTTATTCAAACAATTCTACCACGAATTGCTTTATATAAAGTCTTATTGAACGAAGAATTTTCAAAAGAAGATGTCTATCAATATATGAGAAAATATATGATTGATAAAATTGCAGCCAAAAAACATGCATCTACAGCTAAAATGGAATTAGTGCCTGGGTTTTATAAAATTTATAGTTTTATTTTTTTAAAAATCATGCGTACAACAGATTTACAAGAAAACACTCAAAGCTATGGTAAAGATCATTATGATGTTACGATTACTAAATGTTTATGGCATACAGCATGCAAGGAAAATGGCTGTGAAGAGTTGTGTCATTTGTTTTGTGATGTGGATGATGTGACTTATGGTGGTTTAAAAAAGATTGGATTTACGCGCACAAAGACTTTAGGTTATGGTGGAGATTGTTGTAATTTTCATTTCTTTAAGAAATAGATGATGTGATTTTATGGATTTAAAAAATATTGAATTCATTGAAAAAAATAAACCAGCAATTGATGAAGATATTCATTTATTAAATAATCAAATAAAGGGTATATTGCCAGATGTCTATAAAGAATTTTTAAAAATAACAAATGGTGCGGTATTAAATGAATATGTTTTTTATAGTACAAAAGAAATGATAGAAATGTACAAATGTCATGATTTTTCTAATAATATGCCAGAATATATAAGTATTGGTAATGATAATGGAGACTGGGAACTTGTTATAAAGGCAACAAAAGATGCTACATTGTGTGGCTTTTTAGATGCAGGATCAATTGGTATTTCTGATCCTGATGAATGGTTTGATTTTAGATTATGGATAAATGAGGGATGTAAGATGTTTGAAGAAGATGATAATAGTTATTTAGGGAAAGTATATATTATAAAATTACCAAAAGAAAAATTAAAATTTTTAGCTGAAACTAAAAGAATATTTTCATAAGTACAGGTCTTCTTTATAAAAAGGTCAATACTCTACCTTATGTAATAATGAAAGATATTTATATTTCAAAAGCGGATACATATATTGAACAAACATCTTTTCCAGAATGTTATGAATTTAGAAATGATTAAAAGAAGTATTTATATAAAAATCTAAATACTTCTTTTTCTTTTATAAAAAGAAGAGAATGTTTATAATATAAACAAAAATAAGAAGTTATGGAGGATTTATGAAAGTATTATGTTTTGGATCCGCTAATTTGGATCATGTATATAAAGTCAATCATTTTACAGTACCAGGAGAAACACAAGGATGTCTTGAATATACAGTTAAATGTGGTGGAAAAGGCGTTAATCAAGCAATTGCAATGTCTCTTGCAGGAAATGAAACGTATTTTGCAGGAATTATTGGAAATGATGGCACTCTATTAAAAGATGCGCTTGTAGGAAAGAATGTGAATATTGATTATTTAAAAATTTCAAATAAGCCAACAGGACATGCTATTATTGAAGTTGATCAAAGTGGTCAAAATCATATTCTTTTATATGGTGGAACAAATAAAGAGATTGATTTTGAATATATTGATGAGGTTTTATCTCATTTTTCAACGGGTGATGTGGTTGTTTTACAAAATGAAATCAATAATGTACCTTATATTATTGATCGCTGTTATGAAAAAGAAATGAAGATTTTTTTCAATGCAGCTCCTTATGATGAATCAATTCAAAATTATCCAATTGAAAAAGTAACATGGCTTGTAGTCAATGAGACAGAAAGTGCTGCTTTAAGCGGTGAAGAAAATTATGAAAAGATGCTACAAGTGTTAAAACAAAAATATCCACATACAAATATTCTTTTTACAATGGGAAAAGACGGAAGCAGAGTTTTAACAAACAATGAAGATGTCAAAGTAGAAGCAATGAAAGTTAATGCAATAGATACAACAGGTGCAGGAGATACTTATATTGGTTATTTTGTAAAAGGAATTCTTGAAGGATTCTCTTTAGTTGAATCAGCAAACTTAGCAACAAAAGCAAGTGCAATTGCGGTGACAAGATTTGGTGCAGTTGACTCAATTCCAAGTTATGATGAAGTAAAATAAAGAATGTTAATATGTGTTGCTTGAAGCAACAACTACTTTTATATAAGATGTGTTTATCTTAATAAAGGAGGATAGAGGAATGTTTGCTGAAAACCTAAAGAAAATAAGAAAAGATAAAGGTTATACGCAAGAAATACTCGCTGAAAAATTGAATGTTGTTAGACAGACTGTTAGTAAATGGGAAAAGGGACTTTCATTGCCTGATGTAGATATGCTTTCTAAAATAGCAAACGTATTAGAAACAGATGTGAATATTCTTCTTGATGGTCAAATTACAACAACAGATCAAAGTGAGATTGTTAAACAATTAGCTAAAATAAATGAACAACTAACAATAAAAAATAGACGTTATAAAAAAATAATGAAGACAATAGCTATCATTTTATTGATAATCGTTATTTTTGGTATTTTATTAGTCATCCTAAATATAGGAACTTTTATAAGTATTTCTAATAGTGAAACGACAACAACTGTAGAAACAATGATTAAAGAAGTAGTTAGATAAAAATTTAATACTTGTTTTTTTTTATAAATATGATATACTATATTTAACATTTAAGTTAAATGTTAAATGATAATGAGGTGATAAAGATGGCAATGCAAAATACGCTACATGCTTTAGCGGATCCAACAAGGCGAGAAATACTTAATTTATTGAAACAGTCAAGAATGTCTGCGGGTGATATTGTTAAGTATTTTTCAATTTCGGGAGCTGCTATTTCAAGACATCTATCGGTTTTAAAAGAAGCGGGTTTGATTCGAGATGAGCGAGAAGGAAAGTTTATTTATTATGAACTTAATGCAACAGTGCTTGAGGAAATTATGTTGTGGATCAGTGAGTTAAAAGGAGATACTAAAAATGATTAAACAAAATAAAAAAATGATAATATTAACATCTATTGTGACATTGCTTCCTATAGTTATTGGATTACTTTTATGGAATCAACTACCACAATTAATGGCTACACATTTTAATTTTAATGGTCAACCAAATGGTTATTCTTCTAAAACTTTTACCGTATTTGTCTTACCATTGATTTTACTGGTTATTCATCTTTTTTGTGTGATAGGAACAAGTATTGATCCAAAGTCTAAGAATATTAATAAGAAGATATTTTCAATCGTATTATGGATCAGTCCGTTGATTTCATTGCTTGTTTGTAGTTGTATATATGGTTATGCATTAGGTTATATCACAAATATTAGTTTTCTTACAGAATTGATGATAGGGGTATTGTTTATTGTTTTAGGTAATTATATACCAACAGTCAAACCAAATTATACAGTAGGAATTCGTACTTCGTGGGCATTAGATGATCCAGACAATTGGTATCATACACACCGTTTTGGTGGAAAATGCATGGTTATTGGTGGTATTCTTCTTATTGTTTTATCACCATTTATGAATTTATTTATTTTCTTTATTTTTGTTTTTATTCCGGTACTTTTGCCAATTATTTATTCGTATTTATATTTTCGAAAGAAAAGTGTTTAAAAGGAGTATTCTGGTTTTGTAAGAAGTTTAAATACTTCTTTTTCTTTTAGAGAAAGTTTATAATGTGAATAAATAAGAAATGAGGAAAGAAAATGAATTTATTTGATATGGATGAAGATATAAGAAAACTACCACTTGCCAGTAGAATGCGCCCTGTAAGTATAGATGAAATTGTAGGCCAACAACATATTATTGGAAAAGATAAATTACTCTATCGTGCTATTAAAGCAGATCGTTTAGGTTCTATTATTTTATATGGACCTCCAGGGGTTGGAAAAACAACGATTGCGAGAGTTATTGCTAATACAACAAATTCACATTTTTGTAAATTAAATGCGACGAATGCAGGAATTAAAGATGTGGAAAAGATAATAGAAGAAGCTAAATTTAATCAAAATGCTTATCATAAAGGAACGATTTTATTTATCGATGAAATTCATCGTTTTAATAAAACACAACAAGATTATCTTCTTCCTTATGTAGAAGATGGTATTGTTATTCTCATTGGAGCTACTACTGAAAATCCATATTTTGAAGTCAATAATGCCTTACTTTCAAGATGCCGTATCTTTGAATTAAAACCTTTAGAAAAACAAGATCTAATCCGTTTAATTGATAGAACGCTTACTGATCAAAAACGTGGTTTAGGAAATGAAAAAATCATAATTGATGAAGATGCTAAAAACTTTTTAGCTGACATGGCTAGTGGTGATGCAAGAAGTGTTTTAAATGCCTTAGAACTTGCTTATCTTACTACAGATAAAAACAAAGAAGGAAAAATTCACATCAGTCTTGAAGTCGCAGAAGAATGTATTCAAAAAAAAGCAATTCGCTATGATAAAAGTGGCGATAATCATTATGATGCGATTTCTGCTTTTATTGAATCTATGAAACATACAGAACCAGATGCAACTTTATATTATCTTGCTAGAATGTTGATTGCTGGAGAAGATGTCAAATATATTGCAAGAAGAATATGTGTATGTGCAAGTGAAGATATTGGTCTTGCTAATTCACAAGCTCTAGTTGTGGCTACAAATGCCTTTTTGGCAGTAGAAAGAATAGGAATGCCCGAAGCGGCTAAGATCTTAGCTCATGCAGCACTTTATGTTTGTTGTTCTCCTAAATCAGATACGGTATCTCGAGGGATCACACAGGCAATGGCAGATGCTAAGCAAACAACCAATGTACCTATCCCTCCTTTTTTACAAGATGCAAGTTATAAAAATGCCCAAAAACTTGGTAGAGGTGTTGGTCTAGATAATATTCATGCTTTTAAAAATCATTATTCGGGTAAAAAATGTATGCCAAAAGAATTATCAAATAGACATTATTTTCAATTGACACAAATGGGAAATGAAAAGAGTATTCAAAAGTTTTTAGATTATTTACGTGAAAATAGAAATAATTAAATGAAAAAAGTAAAGATGATTGGCAATCTTTACTTTTTAAATACTTTTTTTAAAGTTTCTACCAATTGGTAGAATCGTATAATCTTTTAAAATCAATTCTTTTGCTTTGATTTCTTTGATAAAGTTTTTATTAATAACAAATGATTTATGAATTTGAATAAAATTATTAGAATCAATTTCTTTAATAAAAGAAGATAAGTTTTTTCTTTCAATAAAGTCACCATTATCATGATGAATAATAAGTTTATGATTCATTGATTCTACATACATGATTTGAGCAAGTCTTAATTCAAAAGACATTTGTTTGTTTTTATAATGATAAGTCTTAAATCTTGAAAATATTTGTTGGTGAATGGTTTCTGATTTGGAATAAAGACTATTTTCTAAATCATCATTTTCAAAATATAAATGTACCCCTAAGGTTAAACATTCATTGAGTAAATGAAAATCTTTAGGACCAATAATGTAAATCAAAGTTTCTGGATATTTATTGATTTGATGGATTTTGTCTAAATCATTAAGTGAATTTATTTCAATAAAATAGATATCATCATAAGATGCTGGATTGAATTTTTCTAAATAGTAATCTTTTGCTGCAAAATATTTTTTGATTATCTCAAAATAATAATCTTGTACATGACAGGCGATACGAATCATTTTCTATCACCAGCTATCTTTTCTAAATAATAAGCTAAAGGCTCTTTTTTATCTAATTGATCAAGAATATGATAACGATCTTTAAAGATAATTCCTTTTTCTTTTAAAAATTCAATTGCATCTATTACTTCTTTTCTTTTCCTTGTAACAATGGGTTGAAAAGAAAAAGAAGATCCATCCTTCATTAATACTTTAAAAATAACATTATAACCATTAGTGCCATAAAAAAGCATCGGAACTGCTTCATAAGTAACTTGGATACACATGATTTTATCCAGCTTTATTTTCATTTGATAATCTATATTTCTTGTAAAAAGACTATGAAAAAAAGCACGGGATTTTTCTACTACACTATCATAAAAAGTGTATTTAAGATAATGTTCATCAACTTCCCAAATATTTTTACAAAATGCCATACTAGGAAGAAAGATAAAGATAATCAAAAAAATAAGCATAAATCCGCAAATATTCATTCCTGAAAATGGACTATAAATGATTAAAAAAACAGCCCAAGCAATAATTAAAGCTGAATAAATAAAACTTGATTTATAGTTGGGTTTGCCTACTTTATATTTCATGTTATCCCTCCTTTAACTGTATTGTATCATAAGTTATTTAGTTAAAGATGTTGTTTGTGTCATTTCTAGGTTGTTGGTGCCACTTTTATTGTAAGGTGTGATGGAAAGTTTATGATGGAGTTAGGAGGTGGAAGCAATGAAGGTTTTTTCACTAGCTACGTTAACATTAAAAAGAAATAAAAAACAATATATGATTTATGGACTCACACTTATTTTTGCAATTGTCATTCATTTGATCTTTTCAGAATTTATCAACAATCCCTATTTAATAGAAGCAGATAGGGCTAGAGGAATAGATGATCCTCTTGGAGCGGATATACCATTATCAATGGGATTACCCTTTTTAATTATTTTATTTTGTTGGTTTATGATTATTTATGCCAGTCAATATAATTTCAATAAAAAACATCAAGAATTTGGAATTTTATTTACTTGTGGTTTTAACTTGTTAGATTTTATTAAATATACACTTATTCAAATGGGAATCGTTTTTATCTTTGTTTTACCGATTTCATTTATTTTAGGTGTTCTTAGCTTATTTTTCATTCATTCAAAGATATATCCTTATCTACAAATCAATTATTCAATTTATACCATTATGCCAAGTACCTTTTTTACAACGATTTCAGCTTTATGTGTATTAGTTGTTATTGTGATCATCTTTTTAATAGGGCAACTTCATAAAAGTGATATTTATACTTTGATTAATGATGAAAATAAGGTACAAGCTATTCATTTTGTAAGTTTTAAAAAAATGATGATGTATTTACTTATTTATTTGATAGGATTTTGTTCAATTATAACGGTTGAAGGAAATTTAATAAATTATATTCCGCCAACAGCTTTAGGGGTGATAGGAATGTATGGTTTGTATAAGTATCTATTGCCACAACTCTTTTTAAAGAATAAAAAGAATTTAAAAGGAAAACAAATTTATATTTGTTTATCACATGTGGGATTGATGATTAAATCAACAGCTTCGTTAATTGGCTTACTTACATTACTGATAACAGTTTTATTACCTGTTTTAGCGTCACAAAATATTGAAAGTAATGAATTTGTGACAGGAATGATTAGTTATTTGTTTATTGTAGCGATGGTAATTATTTCTATTTTATATAAGATGAATATGGAAAAGAAAAATAAAATGAGAGAGTTTTCTATTTTAAATAAAGTAGGTTATGTTTATAGTGATTTAAAGCAGATACTTTTGAAAGAAAATATCCTTTATTTTATTTGTGTTTTAGTAATTCCAGTACCTTATTTAATCTTTATGGCGAGAGAGTTTATTTTAATGAATTCAACAATGTTATTTTTCTATAGTGGATTATTTATCTATTATGTAGTGACATTATTGATTTGTCTTTTATTAAATTATCATGCAGGGAAAATACAATTATTAAAAGGAGAGTAACAACTATGGAAACAGTTTTACAAGCAAAAAATATGACAAAGATTTATGGTATGGGAAGTAAACAACCATTTACAGCTTTAGAAAATATAGATTTAGAAATTAAAACAGGAGAGTTTATTGTTGTTATGGGACCGTCAGGTTCCGGTAAATCTACTTTAGTAAATAATATTTCAACAATAGATATTCCTACTAATGGGAGTTTGTATATTTTAAATCAAGAAGTGAAACAAATGTCTGAAAATCAATTAGGGAAATTTAGATATCAATATTTAGGTTTTATTTTTCAAAATTATAATTTATTAAATTCCTTAACAATCTATGAAAATATTATGATTCCTTTAAAACTCATTGGCGAAGATAAAAAAGTTATTGATGAAAAAGTCCATCAAATTACAAAAGAATTAGATATTGAATCACTACTCAATAAATATCCTCATGAATGTTCTGGTGGACAACAACAAAGAGTCGCTATTGCAAGAGCATTAATTGGAAATCCTAAAATCATTATTGCAGATGAACCAACAGGAAACTTAGATAGTCAAAATTCACATGAAATATTATCTATCTTTAAAAAGATGAATGAAAATCATATTACGATCATTATGGTAAGCCATGATCCATTGATTGCTTCTTATTCTTCAAGACTTCTTTATTTAAAAGATGGTAAAATTGAAAAAGAATTATTTAAAGGAGATAAGACTCAACAAGAATATTTTAAAGAAATTGTAAGCATTAATTCAAAAGAAATGCAAAAGATGTTGGACTAAGATATAATAAATAAAAGGAGATGATTTATATGGGTTTTAATATTTATATTTTTATCATTGCTGTTATTATTGTAGGTCTTTATTTTTATATGAATAAAAATAAAGAAAAGAAACATGAAGAGAAAAGATATGATTTGATTGTTATCTTTAAGGAAGAAAAATATACAGATATTAGAAATAATGAATCTCTTAACCAACTAGCAAACTGGAGTTATTATTCTAAAAAAGGATTTAGAGGTTTTTGTTTACAAACAAAAGAAGAGTTAGAAGGAACGATTATTCAAGAACTAGCTTTAGAAAAAGATGATTTTGAAGTGATTAATGGAGATCCGGAATTGTATGTACCTTCATAGAAAGGATTACTTGTTTGTATAATTTATACAAACAAGTTTTTTTATGAAAAACTTGATTTTTATTAAAGGACAGGTGTAAGCTTTTGGAGAATGAATAATAAAGGATGAAGGAAAATGAATGTTAATGAAATAAGAGAAAAAAGTAGAAGTGTTATTGGACCTTATTGTAAGTCATGTCCAGTATGTAATGGAAAAGCTTGTTCGAATAAAATACCTGGACCAGGCTCTAAAGGAACAGGAACAGTAGCTATTAAAAATTATGAGGCTTGGCAAAAGATAGAAGTTAAAATGGATACTCTTGCTGAAAATAAAGAAATTGATACAACTTTTGAAATGTTTGGAAAAACATTTAAGTATCCTATTTTTGCTGGACCGGTAGGAGCAGTAAGTCAACATTATAGTGATTTATATAATGATAATACGTTTAATGAAATTTATGTACGTGCTTGTGCAAAAAGTGGGATTGCTGCTTTTACAGGGGATGGTTTAAATGAAGAAATCATGGTGCATGCAACACATTATATTAAAGAAAATAATGGCATTGGTGTTCCAACGATTAAACCTTGGGATAAAGAAACATGTTTTAAAAAATTAGAGTTGGCAAAAGCTTCAAAGGCTTTTGCGATAGCAATGGATGTTGATGCTGCCGGACTTCCTTTTTTACAAGGAAGAATACCTCCAGCAGGTAGAAAAAGTGTTGCTGAACTTAAAAAAATCATTGATTATGCCAAAGTTCCTTTTATTGTTAAAGGAATTATGTCAGTTGAAGGAGCGCAAAAAGCGATTAATGCAGGTGCTCAAGGGATTGTTGTTTCCAATCATGGAGGAAGAGTTTTAGATGGGACTCCTGCAACAGCTTCTGTTTTAGAAGAAATTGCTGATCAATTTAAAGGACAAGTTAAAATTATTGTTGATGGTGGTATTCGTAGTGGTTTAGATGTTTTTAAAGCCCTTGCTTTAGGGGCGGATGCAGTCATTATAGCAAGACCATTTGTTAATATGATTTATGGTAATGGTGAACAAGGTATAGAAGCATATGTCCAACAATTAGGTCAAGAATTAGAAAATACGATGATGATGACAGGTGTTTCTTCTTTAAAAGAAATTTCTAAAAAGAATATTTATAAATAGAAGTCTTTGTAAAAAACTATAGACTTCTTTTTTTATTATAATAATAATTGTTGTTTATGAATTATTATCGTGATAATATATAGATATGAATTATTATCATAATAATAAGGAAATGAGGAAGAAAAAAGTATGTACAAAAGTTTAGAGCCTTATGCAAAGTTAGTTTATTTTTTAAGTGCTGCATTAGGTGACAATTGTGAAATAGCTTTACATGATTTAACATCTAAAGATCAAGAAATCGTAGCTATTTCAAATAATCCAATTTCAGGAAGAGAAGTTGGTGCGAAGTTATCAAATTTATCATTACATTATCTAGAAGAAAAACAATATTTAAATCATGATTATGTTATGAACTATAAAACAGTAGGAAATGATGGTAAATTAATGAGAGCGGCAACTTATTTTATTAAAGAAGAAGGCCGTGAAATGCCAGTTGGTATGTTATGTATTAATGTTAATATTTCTGATTTAGAATATTTAACTTCTACAATTAAAAAGATTTTGGGAATTAAAGAAGAAAAAGATATCGAATTTAAAATGGATAACCCAGTTGAAATCTTATCATCACCATTAGATGAAATGATTGATATGTATATTAAAGAATGTTTAGAAAAGATGGGATTCCCAAGTTATTTCTTAGCTGAAAGATTAAATGTTGATGAAAAGATCAAGGTTGTAAAATATTTACAAGAAAAAGGGACATTTAAGGTAAAAGGTGCTATTGTATTAGTGGCTGAAAAATTAGCGGTATCTGAACCAACTGTATATCGTTATTTAAAGAAAAATGTTTAAAGGAGAAAATGAATGAGTGATTTAGTTTATGTAAGTGGACATAGAAATCCAGATACAGATAGTATTTGTTCAGCAATTGCTTATAGTTATTTATTAAATGCAACAAATAAATATAATGCAGTTCCTGTACGTTTAGGAGAAATTAATAGAGAAACTGAATATGTTTTAAAACGTTTTGGAGTAGAACATCCTGTTTTACTTAAAACTGTTAAACAAAAGGTAGAAGATTTAAATTATGATAAAGTAACTGTTTTTTCTAAAGATTTAACTTTAAAAACTGCATGGTTTTTATTAAAACAACAAAATTTAAAATCTGCTCCTATTTTAGATGAACATGGTCAATTATTAGGGCTTTTATCTACATCTAATATTATTGAAGGATACATGGATCAATGGGATAGTGAAGTTTTAAAGAAAGCTAAAACTCCTGTTGAAAATGTTATTGATACATTAGAAGCTAATGTGATTTATTTAAATGAATCTTTAAAAGTTGTTGAAGGTGATATTCACATTGCAGCAATGTCAGGTAGTGAAGCTAAAAAACGTATTCATGAAAATGATGTTGTGATTGTAGGTGGAGATAGAAGTGATGATTTAGAAGAACTTATTTCAGTTAAACCATCTTTAATTGTATTAACTGGTTCTTTAACTGCTGATGAAAATGTTGTAAAAAAATGTGAAGAACAAGGAATTTCAATTATTTCTACACCATTTAATACTTATCAAACATCTCAACAAATTGTTCAAGCAATTCCTGTTGAATATGTCATGATCAAAGGAGATATTAAAACTTTCTCTACAGATGATACTTTAGATTATATGAAAGAAGTTATGTCTGAAACAAGATATCGTGGATATCCAGTTATTGATTTAAATAATCGTTGTGTAGGAAGTATTTCTCGTTTTGCTTTATTAAAAGGATTAAGAAAAAAAGTTATTTTAGTAGACCACAATGAAAGAGGTCAATCTATTCCTGGTGTTGAAGAAGCTGATATTTTGGAAATCGTCGATCACCATAGAGTGGCTGATATTCAAACAGTAGGACCATTATTATTTAGAGGAGAACCATTAGGTTCAACAGCTACAATTGTAACTAAAATTTTTGATGAATTAGATGTTGAAATGCCAAGTCATATTGCTGGTTTATTATTAGGTGCGGTTGTTTCTGATACATTATTATTCAAATCACCAACTTGTACACCAGTTGATACTAAGATTGCTAAGAAACTAGCTGAAATTGCAGGTGTTGATATTCAAGAATTTGCAATGGAAATGTTTAAAGCAGGAACATCTTTAGTTGGTAAAACTGTAGATGAAATCTTTAACCAAGACTTCAAAAAATTCAGTTTTGATAACTTACAAGTAGGGGTTGCACAAGTAAACTCAATGGATATTGAAGGATTCTTACCATACAAAAAAGATATGTTAGATTATATGAATAAATTTGCGGAAGATAATAATTTAGAATTCACATTATTATTACTTACAGATATTATCAACGCTAACAGTGAAATCTTTGTTGGTGGACCACGTCCTGAATTAGTAGAAAAAGCATTTAATGTTCAATTAACAGAATGTCAAGGAACATTAGCTGGTGTTATTTCTCGTAAAAAACAAGTAGTTCCAGCAATTACTGCTGTTATGAGTGAATAAGATGAGATTAGATAAATTTTTAAAGGTATCTAGAATTATTAAAAGACGTACTTTATCCAAAGAAATTTCTCAAAGTGAACGTGTTAAAGTCAATGGTAAAGTAGCTAAACCTTCAACAAAGTTAAATGTTGGAGATTTGATTGAAATTGAATTTGGAAGAACGATATTAACGGTTAAAGTTAAACTTCTTAAGGAACATGTTTTAAAAGATGAAAGTACAATGCTTTATGATATTGTTGATGAAAAAAGAAAAGAAGTAAATGAATAAGAGAATGTCATGAACATTCTCTTTTTTTCATATGATGTAGAGGAGGGATATTATGGATAATCAAATACATTTTGAACAAACACCTTATCATCATGTGTATTTAAAAGATCGTAAGACATTGGAACTTACAGGCATTAAAAAAATTGAAAGTTTTGATTCTTTAGAATTTTTAATTGAAACATCTTTAGGATATTTAAATATTAAAGGTAGCGATTTAGCACTTGTGCGTTTTGATCAAGAGAAAAAAGAGGTCAGTATTAAAGGAAATATTGATGCGATTTCTTACTTATCGAATAAAAGAACAACAAAGAGTAAAGATAGTGTTTTAAATAAATTATTGAAATAATGGATTTAATTACACAAATACAAGGAATAGGGTATTCTTTTGTATACGGAATTATCTTTACCTTTGTATATCATTTTATTTATAGTCATCTCATCAAAATTAAAATCAAATTTATTTATTTTATTATGCAATGTTGTTTTGGTATTATTTTTGCTGCAATCTATTTTATAGGCTTATTAAAAATCAATGAAGGTATTTTAAGAGCGTATTTTTTAGTGAGTGTTTTGGCGGGATATGTTGTTTATCAAAATTTGATGCATGAAAAAATGTATATTATGATCGTTAAAATAAACCAAAAATTAACACGACTATTTAAACCTGTGCGCTTTGTTTTTTTGAAGTTTGATGGTATAATAGGGTCTATAAAAAAGAGGGTGAAAAGATGACAAAAAAAAGACTAAAAAAAGTGTATAAACCAATGGCTTATCTTTTTATTGGATGCTTTTTAATATACATCTTATTATCTCAAGCCATGTCTGTTTTTTCAAGAACAGCAGAAATTGACAAACTCGAAAAAGAAGTCGCAATAGTAAAAAAAGAAAAGAAAGATTTACAAAATGAAGTAAGTCTTTTAAATGATGATGATTATGTGACACGTTATGCAAGAGAAAACTATGTTTTCACAAAAGATGGGGAACAAGTTGTCATCTTACCAGATATAGATCAAGAAAAATAAGCAGAGATTGCTTATTTTTGTTTTAGGAGATTTTTTATGATTATTAAAGAAGAAATGTATATTCGTTCATTGAAAAGAAAAAGACATATTGATATTTATGTACCTGATGATTATCAATCAGCTAAAAAAAGATATCCTGTGTTAATAATCAATGATGGCCAAAATGCTTTTTTTGATGAACAATCTTATATAGGAAAAAGTTGGGGATTTTTAGAAAGTGTACGGGAGCTGAAATTAGATGTGATTTTAGTAGCTATCTACTGTAATTTTGAACCTTTAAAAAGAGAAGATGAATATGGTCCTTGGGTCATGAATCAAGAATTTTCAAGAGAATATGATACTCATAGACTCGTAGGAGGAGAAGGAAATGCTTATGTTACTTTTTTGACAACGCAATTAAAACCTTATCTAGATCAAAACTTCCCTACTAAAATAGATGATTATGGTATTGTAGGAAGTTCAATGGGAGCTTTGATTTCATTTTATGCTTTTTTAAAATATCCAACGATTTTTAAAAAATGTGCTATTCTTTCAACAGCTTTTTGGATTTATGAAGAAGAGTTTGTAAAGTTATTGAAAGTTAGTTCAATAAGTCATAATATGTTGTATATGGACGTTGGTGGTCAAGAAGAAGATGAAAGATATATTCCAAGTAATCTTCATTTAAAGGAATGTATTGAAGAAAAAATTGATCATTTTCAATATCATTTCTTTCCAGAGGGAAGACATAGTGAATATGATTGGTCACAAAGAGTGCCACTTTTTTTAAAGATGTTTTATAAAGGAGAATAAGTATGTATCGTTTAATGTTTTCAGATTTAGATGAAACTTTATTAGTAAATCATCATGTACCAAAAATGAATCAAGAAGCTATTTTAAAAGCAAGAGAACAAGGTTTAAAGTTTGTTCCTTGTACAGGAAGAGCTTTTAATATGATTCCAGATATTTTAAAAGAAATAGGTACATATGATAAAGCAGGAGAATATTCACTTTGTTTTAATGGAGGTCTTATTGTTGAAAATAAAGATAATAAAGTTCTTCATTTTAAAGGATTAGATTTTAAACAAGCAAAGGAAATATTTGAAAATGCAAGAAATTTAGATGTTTGTGTTTTAGTTTTTACTTTAGATTGTTGTTATATTTTTCATGCAGATGAAGATGAAATTCAAAGAAAAATTGCACAAAAAGCAAAATTTAAAGTAATCGAAGATTATGATATTGATTTTCTAAAGGATGAAAAAATTGCAAAGATTCTATATGAAAAAAGAGACATGGATTATTTAAAACAACTTGCTAAAAAATTACCTGAAAGTATTCAAGAAACATGTAGTATTGCATTTTCTAGTGGACGTTATTTAGAAATGAATACCAAAGGTGTTGATAAAGGTTATGGGATGCGTTGGTTAGTAAATTATCTAGGATATGATATGGATGAAACGATTGGTATTGGAGATAATTATAATGATGTAGAAATGATTAAAACAGCTAAACTTGGTTGTGCAGTGGCTTGTGCAAGTGATGATATTAAAGAACTTGCTCAATATGTGACACAAAAAGATTATGATGAAGGGGCTGTTAAAGAAGTTATTGAAAAATTTGTATTAGGAGAAAATCATGAATAGATTTAAGACCATTGTTGAAATAGAATCACAAAAAGAATATTATCAAAAACTACATCAAGTTATTGAAAAAGAATATGAAACCAAAACGATTTATCCACCTAAAAAACAAATCTTTAGAGCCCTTAATTTATGTGACTTTGATGATGTAAAGGTTGTTATTTTAGGACAAGATCCTTATCATGAACCTCATCAAGCCAATGGACTTGCCTTTTCAGTTACCAAAGATGTGCGTATACCACCAAGTCTTGTGAATATTTATAAAGAAATTCATGATGATTTAGGACTTCCTATTCCTAACCATGGTGATTTAACTTATTGGGCTAAACAAGGTGTTTTGTTACTTAATAATGTTTTGACTGTTGAAAGAGGAAAAGCAAATTCTCACAAGGGATTAGGTTGGGAAACTTTTACATTGAATATTGTACGTTATTTAAATGAAAGAGAAAAACCACTCGTTTTTATTCTTTGGGGAAAGAACGCAATCGAAAAGAAAAAATACATTGATTCTAGACATTTAGTACTTACAAGTGTGCATCCTTCACCACTTTCAGCATATAGAGGTTTCTTTGGTTCAAGACCATTTTCTAAAACAAATGAGTTTTTAATTAAAAATGGAATGACACCTATTGATTGGAGTATTCCCAATGTTTAAAACAATTGATGAAGCTTTGAATTTTATTGAATCACAAAGAATGAAACGTTCTTTTAAAGAGTTTCAAGAAATTATAAAAAGGTATCATCTACCTGTTGATTTAAAAAATGTTATTCATGTAGCAGGAACAAATGGAAAAGGCTCAACAGTGACTTTTATTAAAGATTTACTAGTAAAACAAGGCTATCATGTAGGAACGTTTACATCACCTTATATTATTAAACATAATGAAAGAATTTCGGTAGATGGAAAACCTATTTCTGATGAAGAGTTGTTACGATTAGTCAATGATTTATATCCAATAATAGAAAAAGAACATCTTTCGATGTTTGAAATAGATACAATAATCATGCTTAATTATTTTCATGAATTAGATTTAGATTATCATGTGATTGAATGTGGGATTGGTGGTTTGAATGATAAGACAAATGTCATTCAAAGTCAGGTAGCTGTTATTAGTAATATTGGTTATGATCATCAATTTATGTTAGGAGATACTTTGTTAGAAATAGCCGGGCATAAAGTAGGTATTGTTAAAGAAGGGGTCCCTTTATTTACAACTGAACAAAATAAAGAAATATTAAGTTATTTTAAAGATTATTGTACAAAACATCAAAGTACTTTTTATCCTTTACAAGTAGAAAAACAATATCAGTATCCTTATCATCTACATTTTCATCAAAAAAAATATGTATTACATTTACCAACATATCAAGTAAGTAATTTAACGCTTGCTTTAAATGTTGTTGATTATCTATGTGATTTAAATGATGAAGATATTCAAGCGGTGATCGATGATTTTAAATGGCCTTGTCGTTTTGAACAATTTGGACATCTTTATTTAGATGGTGCTCATAATATCAGTGGAATAGAGGCATTGATTCAAACAATCAAAGAAAGAAAGTTAGAAGATGTTGGAATTGTTTTTAGTGCTTTGATGGATAAAGATTGTCAAAAGATGTTAGATATGTTGAAAGAATTTGATGTTGTGATTGCTGATTTTGATGATGAAAGAAGTCAAGGAGGACATATTCCCTATCAAAAAGCTATTGAAATAATGAAGGCTAAACATCAAAATATTGTTGTAACAGGATCATTACATTTTGTATCAACAGTACGAAAATATGTAATAAGTGCGTAAGCACTTATTTTACTTTATATTGATAATCTAAAGGCTCATCAAATTCTGCCCATAATAAATAAACAAGTAATAACATTACTGTTTTACCAGTATCAGTTACGATAATAAAATGATCTCTACCAGCTTGTTGCAATGTTCCTGTATAAATCTTATCATTCCATGTTTTAGAACCGGTATAACTAAAATAGAATGTTCCTTTTTTACCAACGTTAACACGTAAGATGTTTTCAACGTATGTTTGTTCTACGGGTTGAGTAGGGGGAACAGTTTGTTGCCTGGTAAGATTTTCATTATCATCTTCTTTTACTAAGTAAGGGTTTAAATCATCAAAATAATCCATAGAGACCTCCTATAAGTCACAATTATCTTTTAACCCTGGGTTATAAAAACAATGTTTTTTATATCTTCCAGATAGTCTTCCATAAAACGTTTCTGGACAATCAACATTTGTGCCAGGATTTTTAAACCATAAGGCGTTCGTGGCGGGTTCATTTCGATAGCCATTAATACATCTTAAGGCAATGTCTTTTTCATTTTGACTCACAGGTTCATTAAATAGCGGTTGTCCTACTCCAGCAAATTGATTTGTCTGATAGACAACTTCACTAATAGTTCTGACATTTCTAAAAATGTCACAATTTGCGACAACACGATTGACAATGACATTTCCTACAAGGAGCATGCCTTCTTCGCCCTCTCCTAAAGCTTCAGATTTTATCAATCTCGCCAATAATTCGACTTCTTTTTCGGTATATGAAATTCGAGCCATGTTTTCACCTCAAAATAATTTATGATTATCCTTTAAATTTATGTCAAAAAAGGAGTACAATAATATTACCCTAAGTATTTGATCTATTATTGCTTAAAAACTTAAATAATTCCGTGAATTATAAAGTGAAATATGATAAGATAAAGATGTAGATTAAAGCGCTTACATTTTGTATAGGAGGAGTTAAAAATGGGAAAAGAAATTGTCGCTATGATTTTAGCTGGAGGGCGTGGAACACGATTAAAAGAACTTACAGCAAAAGTCGCAAAACCGGCAGTTCACTTTGGGGGGAAATATCGTATCATCGACTTTCCACTAAGTAACTGCGCAAATTCAGGTATTGATATCGTAGGTGTACTTACACAATATGAATCAGTTTTACTTGGAACTTATGTTGGAGCTGGAACTAAATGGGGATTAGATGGAGCTAATTCTTTGGCTGCTATTTTACCAGCACGTGAAAGAGACGAAGTAGGAGCCACTTGGTATGCAGGTACTGCAGATGCCATTTATCAAAACTTAGATTTCTTAGATCGTTATGATCCAGAATATGTTTTGATTTTATCAGGAGATCATATTTATAAAATGGAATACGATCAAATGTTAGAAGCTCATAAACAACGTGGTGCAGATGCTACAATTGCAGTATTAAATGTATCACTTAAAGAAGCGAGTCGTTTTGGTATTATGAATGCTCATGAAGATGGAACTATTTATGAATTCGAAGAAAAACCAGAACACCCAAAATCAACTCTTGCATCTATGGGTATTTATATCTTTACTTATAAACAATTACGTAAATATCTAGTAGCTGATGCAAAAGATAAAGATAGTAAACATGACTTTGGTATGAATATCATTCCAGCAATGTTAAATGATAATAAAAAGCTTTATGCTTGGGAATTTGATGGATATTGGAAAGATGTTGGTACTGTAGATAGTTTATGGGAAGCTAACATGGATTTACTTAAAGATAAAGATTTAGATTTATATAATATCAAAAAAGATTGGAAAATCTATACTGAAGACACTTTAGGAAAACCTCAAATTATCGGTGAAAAAGCAGAAGTTAAAAACTCTCTTGTTACTCAAGGATGTATGGTTAACGGAACTGTTGAAGGATCTGTTTTATTCAATAATGTCAATGTTGGAGAAGGCGCAAAAGTTGTTGACTCTGTATTGATGCCTGGTGTTCTTGTAGAAGAAGGGGCAGAAATCTATAAAGCCATTATTGATGAAAATGTAGTTGTTAAAGCTGGAACTGTCATTAATTCAGAAGCTAAAGAAGTTGAATTAGTGAGCGATAATAGTAGATAAGAGGGGGAAGTAAAGATGGCAAAAGTTATTGGTTTAGTAAACTTACATTCAGATATAGAATTTACGGGATTAACAGAAAGAAGACCAGTGGCCTCTGTAAGCTTCCTTGGTCGTTATGGAATTATTGACTTTGTTTTATCAAATATGTCAAATTCTAAAATAGATGCAATTGGGGTTATGATTCAAAAGAAACCACGTTCTTTATTTAAACATTTAGGAAATGGTAATTCTTGGAACTTTAACCAAAAAGCTGGTGGTGTTTCATTACTTTATAATGAAAAATACGCTAACGATCCTAAATACAATCATGATATTAACAACTTAGTTGAAAATATTCATTTCTTAGAAACAAGTAATGCAGATTATGTTGTGATTGCACCTGCTCATATCGTTACAACAATGGATTATAATGATGTGATTACAGCTCATGAAAAATCAGGAGCATCAATCACAATGACTTATCGTAAAGCAAAAGATGCAGATGTTGCTTGGGTTGGTTGTGATGTTTTAGAAATAGATAAAGATGGTTTATTAACTGGTAAAACAATTAACAAAGGTACAAGAAAAAGACAAAATATTTCATTAGAAACTTATGTAATCAATAGAAAAGAATTATTAGAAATCATGAAAAAGGCACATAAGATTTCTGCTTTCTATGATTTAAAAGATATTCTAGGATATTTATGTGATGAAAAACAAATTCATACTTATGAATATAAAGGATATGCTAGATGCTTAGATTCTACAGAAGCATACTTCAAATATTCATTGGAAATGTTAGATATTGATATTTCATCACGTGTATTTAAATCAAATTGGCCAATTTATACAAATACAAACGACACACCTCCAACAAAATATTTAGAAAACGCTAATGTTAAAAAATCGTTCGTAGCCAATGGTGCAGTAATTGATGGAACTGTTGAAAATAGTATTCTTGGACGTGAAGTTACAATTGGAAAAGGTGCAGTTATTAAAAACTGTGTTATCTTCTCTGGATCTAAGATTGCTCCTGGAGCAGTATTAGAAAACGTAATTATTGACAAACGTGCAAAAGTTGAAAAGAAATTAGAATTAAAAGGAACAGAAACAAGTCCACTTTATATTAAAGAAGGAGACCGTGTTTAATGAGAGTTATGTATGTTGCCAGTGAAGCGACTCCTTTTATCAAATCGGGTGGTTTAGCTGACGTTATTGGTTCATTACCAAAAGAAACAGCAAAAAAAGATGTTGAAAGTATTGTTGTTATTCCTAAATATCAAGATATGAAATTTGTTGATCAAATTGAATATGTAACAAATTTTGATATCTATATGGGATGGAGAAAACGCTATTGTGGTATATTTAAAGCTGAAGTAGATGGTGTAACTTTCTATTTCATTGATAATGAACAATATTTTGGTAGACCAGGATTATATGGTTATGATGATGATTATGAAAGATTTGCATTCTTTGATTTTGCGGTTCTAGAATTAATTAGTCATTTAAATATTAAACCTGATGTTTTACAATTAAATGATTGGCAAACAGCAATGATTGCAATGCTTTATAAAGAAAGGTATTGTTATTATGATTATTATCAAAATATTAAAATTGTATTCACAATTCATAATATTTTGTTCCAAGGAAAAGCTGATCCAAAATTATTGGAAGAATACTTTGCGTTAGATAGTTATTTATATTATAACGGGAACTGTCGTAATGATGGATGTTTAAATATGATGAAAGCGGCAATTTTCTACAGTGATGTTATTACGACAGTGTCTCCGACTTACGCTAAAGAAATTTTAACTGATCAATATGGTGAAGGATTACAATCTATTCTTGAAATGAGAAAACATGATTTATATGGTATTTTAAATGGTGTTGATTATGATGTTATCAATCCAAGTAAAGATCAAACAATCGTTAAAAAATATTCAGCTCGTTCAGTTAAAAATGGTAAGTTGGAAAATAAATTAGCATTGCAAAGACAAGTTGGATTACCAGAAGATCCAAAAGTTGCTTTAATCGGTATCGTAACAAGATTGACTGAACAAAAAGGATTAGATTTGATTATTAATCAATTTGAAGCGATGTGCCAAAGAAGAGTTCAAATTATTATCTTAGGTTCAGGAGATCATATGTATGAAGATGCTTTAAAAGGTGCAGCATGGGCTCATCAAGATAAAGTATCATTCCAATGTAAATATGACTTTGTATTGTCAAATCGTATTTATGCAGGATGTGATATGTTCTTAATGCCATCATTATTTGAACCTTGTGGTTTGTCACAAATGATGTCATTAAAATATGGAACAATTCCTATTGTTAGAGAAACAGGTGGTTTAGCTGACAGTGTTCAACCATATAATGAATTTGAACAAACTGGTACAGGATTCAGTTTTTCTAACTATAATGCACATGAGATGATGGATACAATTGATTATGCATTGCATACTTTCTATGATTATCCAGATGCATGGGATGCAATAGTGCAACGTGCAATGGCTGAAAAATTAGATTGGGATGCAAGTGCAGAACAATACATTCGTTTATTTGCGTCATTACTTTAAAAATAGAGGAGTATCACTTGGTGGTACTTCTTTTATTATCTTTAAAAGTATTGATAATAAGGGTATTATATGAAATATAAGGGAGTTGTTGACATGAATAAAAAAGGAAACAAAAAGGGTTTACATTAGTAGAAATTATTGTTGTACTTGTCATACTTGCAGCTATTGCAGTTCCATCAGTATTGGGATATGTTGAACAAGCAAAATAAGCTGAACAATTATATTCTGAACAATTATATAAAGTAAGAGATGCATTGATTGCATCACAAACAACTTTGATTAGAACTTATGGGACTGATGGTGAATTTGGTAATGATAATGGCTCTAAAAATGGAAATAAAAAATTAACTAAAGAACAGGCTGCTGATTTAAAATCAAAAGCAGGATTGGGAAAAGTCCATATATATTGATTTTTGGAGCGGGCCATACTTCTTATAAAGGAAGTGCAGATGAAGAAAAAATGTATCATGTTTACTGTGCTATCTATCAAGAAACAAAAGATAGTAAGCCATGGTTTTATGATGGTAAAATATGGTCTCATAAATACTTATGGTCTAAAAGCGGAGGAGCAAATACTAAAGAAGAAGCGGGGCGTGCAATGTATACAAAGGCTGAAAATGGCATTAACTATAATCGTATGAAAGGTGTAAAGGATTCTACCAAACAAGATGTTAAAGTACAATTGTATTGTGCTTATATTAAAGGTGAATCTAATGCTTCTGATGATGTTCCTGGTTTTTGGAATGATATAAGAAATAAAAGCAATTAATGTCAGTTTAAACTGGCATTTTTTCTTTAAGAACAAAATGGTCTTTTCCATAGAGTTGTCAAAATCAATAAAGTCGTGTAGAATAATAAGAAGACGAGGTGATGATATGAAAAGCATAATAAAATTAATGGTGGTTTTTGTTTGTGTTGTTTCATTAGTTGCTTGTGGGAAAAAAGATACAACTGTTTCAGCAAATAGAGATGGTGTTTTATATGAGGCAGGTGTAGGTGTTTCTTTTTATTATCCTTCTGATTTTAAATTAAGTGAGGGTAATCCAAATGATGGAGTTACACGTTTTACTAAAGAAAATCAAATATTATTTTATAAAGTAGAAGAAAATGAATATGATAATGATACTGATCAATTATCTGAACTTTATAAAGGTGAATTAGAGGCTTCAGAAGTTTCATCATTAAAAGTTAAAAGGCCAGCTTTAGAAAGTGGACTTAAATGTTATGAATATAAGGGAAGTTATGTAAAAACTGGATTGAAGTTTATTCATTTAGTATATTTTGATGATAAGAATACGTATGTTTATGGTTATGAAGCAAATCAAAAAGATTTTAGAAAGAATTTAAAGAAAATGATTGTTTATTTAGAGTCTTTTACGAAGTCTTCTGGATTGTAAAATAAATATTTTGTGATAGAATAAGGTCAATAAAAAAATTATAGGTAAGAGAAGTATATTGATGATATTTTATAGAGAGGGCATGCTGGTGGAAATTGTCTAAATGATTGAATAGAAATGCACTTACTTGAGTCTTTTGAAAAGAAAGAACGTTGATTGCGTTAAGGTCATGATAAGCATCGTCTATCTGGTGGAAGAACACGACAGTGTCTAGATAGTGTATGCTTTTTTTATTAGAGGAGGAACATTATGAAATTATTTAATACACTTACAAATAAAAAAGAAGAATTTAAACCTTTAAAAGAAGGTGAAGTAAGTATTTATGTATGTGGACCTACAGTTTATAACTATGTTCATATTGGAAATACAAGACCAATGATTGTTTTTGATGTTTTAAGAAGAACATTTGAATATTTAGGGAATAAAGTGACTTTTGTTTCAAACTTTACTGATGTAGATGATAAAATTATTAAAGCAGCTAAACAAGAAGGTATTACTGAAAAACAATTAACTGATAAATATATTAAGGCTTATGAAGATGTTAGAAGAGGATTAAACTTAGAATTTCCTACTTATGCACCTAGAGTTACAGAAACAATGGATCAAATTATTTCTTTTATTCAAAAATTAGTAGATAAAGGTTATGCATATGTTGTTGATGGAGATGTTTATTTTAGAGTTTCTAAAGTAAAGGAATATGGCGAATTATCGGGTATTAAAATTGAAGACCTTGTAGCAGGTGCAAGTGAACGTGTTGAAGATAAAGGTGTTAAAGAAGAAACAACTGATTTTGCTTTATGGAAGAAGACAGATGAAGGTATTCAATTTGATAGTCCTTGGTCAAAAGGTAGACCAGGATGGCATACAGAATGTGTTGTTATGATCAATGATATTTTTGAAAATGGGCGTATTGATATCCATGGTGGAGGTCAAGATTTAAAATTTCCACATCATGAAAATGAAATTGCTCAATCAAGAGCTTTAAATGGGCATCCTATTGCAGATACATGGATGCATAATCAAATGATCAATATTAATAATGAAAAGATGTCTAAATCTTTAGGTAATGTTGTTTGGGCTAAAGATTTAATTGTAGAACTTGGATGCAATGTTTATAAATGGTTTATGTTATCAAGCCATTATAGAAATCCTTTAAATATGACAAATGAGATTATTGAAGGTGTAAAAAAAGAAGTAGCTAAAGTAGAAAACGTTTTAAAACAAACATCTCTTTATGTACAAGTAAATCATCTTGATGGTGATGACTTTAATAAAGACACTGTTGATCATATGGTAGATGCTTTAGCTGATGATTTGAATACTTCTTTAGCTTTAACTGAAATTTTAAATCAAGTTAAAGTATTAAATCAAGCAATGCGTGTTAAAGAAAAAGACAATACTTTAATTTTAAAAGAATATAATACTTTACTTAAGATGACAGATGTCATTGGATTTGTTTTTAAACCAAAACAATTAGATGAAGATGAATTAGAATTATATTCAAAATGGTTAGACGCTAAAGTTGTTAAAGATTTTGAAAAAGCTGATCAATATCGTGCAGAATTAATTCAAAAGGGGATTATTTAATGAATCCAGATTTTATCAATCCATTAGTTCTTGCTTATTTAGGAGATAGTGTTTTAGAACTTTTAGTTAGAGATTATTTAGTAAAAGAAAGTGAACTAAAAAAAGTAAATGAGTTGTGCCAAGAAGCAACTCATTTTGTTAGTAGTTTGTCCCATGAAAAATTTATTTTACATTTATTAGAAACTGATTTTTTAACTGAAGAAGAAGTTGGTATTTTTAAAAGAGGGAGAAATACAAAAACTTCTAAAAGAGATACTAAGGAACATCGTTATTCAACAGGATTTGAATGTTTAATAGGACATTTATATTTAAATGAATGTAAAGATAGAATTTATGAGATATTTGATGAATTCAAAAGATATGTAAATGAGACAAATTTGAGACAAATTTGAGACGAAAAATGGAGAAAAATATGAAACAATATATATATGGAAAGAACCCTATCATGGAGGCGTTAAAGGGTGCAAGTGTTTATAAGATTTATATGTTAAATGGGCATAAGGATCCTAAAATTTTTGATATTTGTAAAAGAAATCAAATTCCATTAGAATTTGTTGATAAAAAAGAATTTGATAAGAAGGTAGGAAAGGTTGTTCATCAAGGAGTAATGGCCTATATTGAAAATTATCGCTATTATACAATTGATGAAATTTTAAAAGATATTCCTGAAAATAAACAACCTCTATTACTTATGTTAGATGGTTTGGAAGATCCTCATAATCTAGGTGCTATTTTGAGAACATGTGATGCTGTTGGTGTTGATGGTGTTATTATTGGAAAAAATAGAAGTGTTGGATTGAATGGAACGGTTGCGAAAGTTTCAACAGGAGCTATTCATCATGTAAAAGTAGCACAGGTAACAAATTTAACAAGAACATTAGAAGATTTAAAAAAGAAGGCATTTTGGATCGTTGGTTGTGAATTAGAAAACAGTCAAGATTATAGAAGTGTTGATTACAATATGCCTACAGTATTAGTTATTGGTTCAGAGGGATTTGGAATGTCAAGATTGGTAAAGAAAAGTTGTGATATTAATGTTGTTTTACCAATGGTAGGACATGTGAATTCATTAAATGCATCAGTAGCTGCATCTGTTCTTTTATATCAAGTCTATAACTCACGTCATCCTTTATAGTAAGAAAGGAGAGACAAACTATGATAGCGTATAATGAACAAGAATTATTGTATTTATATCATTTAGGTTCTTCAATAGCGTATAAATTGTTGTTAGATGAGTATAAAAATAAAATTGAAATTTTTGTGAAACGTTATTGTAGAGAAACAGCATTAACTTCTGCAGAAGATTATAGTCAAGAGGCGTTACTTGTTTTGATTGGAATTTTTGATCGCTATCGCTATGATAAGAATGCTTCTATAAATACATATTTTTCATATGCGATTAATGATGTATTAAAATTACAAAAAAGAATACTTAATAGAGGTAATAAAATTTCTACGATTTCTTTAGATCAAGAAATCTATGGAAGTAATATGCGTATTGAAAATATTATTGCAGATCAAAAAAGTTATAATAGACCGGAATATCAATTACGGTTAAATGAAAACAAAAGTTATTATTTAAATAAAATAGAAAAAGCAAGCTCTTCACTTGAAAGAAAAATATTTGATTGTTTTATGAAAGGATATAAGAGTAAAGAAATTGCTGAATTGTTGAATATTGATATTCGTTGTGTCTATAATGCGAAATATCGCTTACAAAAAAAGATGGACAAATCTAAATAAGATTGACTATAGCTAGCTTTTATGCTAAATTATAGTGGCATAGAAATGAGTTGATAAGATGAAAGAGAAAATCATTTTAGTGTGTAGTGAATGTTTATCGAGAAACTATACAATGACTAAAAATAAACGATTAAATGTAAAAAGATTAGAATTAAATAAATATTGTAAACGTTGTGGAAAGCATACGTTACATAAAGAAACAAAATAAGGAGGCTATGTCGTGTTTGGTAAAAAGGCGGAAACAGAAGTCGTTGAAGAAGTAGAACATGAATTAAAATTTAAAGAGTGGTTCAATTTAAAAGGAATCAGAGCTGAAATTAAAAATATTCATTGGTTAACAAAAAAAGAATTATTTAATAATTCTTTAACTGTATTAGTGTTTACTTTTGTAATGGGGTTATTCTTCTTTGGTGGAGATGCCGTTGTTGCATTTATATTGAAAGCATTGGGGATGGATTAATTATGGCAGGAATGAATGATGAAGGAAGACAATGGTATGTTGTTTGTACATACAATGGTCATGAAAATAAAGTAAAAGAAAACTTAGAAAAACGTATTGAATCAATGGGATTACAAGATTGCTTATATAATATCATAATTCCAGAACATGTAGAAACAGTTATTAAAGATGGTAAAAAAATCAACAAAGTAACAAATATGTTTCCTGGATATGTTCTTGTAGAAATGGTTATGACAGATGAAGCTTGGTATGTTGTACGTAATACTTCAGGGGTTTCAGGATTCATTGGTTCTTCTGGTGGAGGAGCAAAACCTTTCCCACTTCAAAAACATGAATTAGATCCAATCTTAAAGAATATGGGTATTAGTACTTCAGCAATCGAAATTGACTATGCTGTTGGAGATGAAGTAAATGTTATTTCAGGTCCATTTGCTGGTAAAAGTGGAACTGTTGAATCGGTTGATTTTGAAAAAGAAACAGCTAAAGTACTTATTGATTTCTTAGGTAATCAAACACCTATGGAAATTGATTTAGTAGCATTAGAAAAAACATTCTAGACAAATGTATTCACATTTGTCTTTTATATTATGGAGGTAAAGATGTCTAAATTATTTTTCTTTGATATAGATGGTACATTGATCGATTGTAATAAAGGGCTTTATGGTATATCAACAATAAATAGAAATTCCTTTGATCAGTTAAAACAAAAAGGTCATGATGTATTTCTAGCTACAGGTAGATGCAAATGCTTTATTACAGAAGGTGTTATGGATTATCCTTTTAGTGGATATGTCACTTGTAATGGGGGCTATGTAGAATATAAAGGAGATGCTATTTATAAAGCTGTTGTTCCAGCAAAAGCAATAGAAGAAACAATTAAATTATCTAAAGAACATCATTTTAGTTTCTATTTTGAAAGTAGCGATTATATTTATGTCTTAGATAAAAATGACCCACAACATAAAGAATTTGCTAGAGTATGGGGAATGAAAGATGAAACAATTGTTGATGATTTTGATCCACAAGAAATTGAAACATATATTGGAATGATCGTTATCAATTCAAAAGAAGATATTCCTCTTTTAGTTGAAACATTATCTCCATATTTTGATATTCAAAGACATCAAACAGGATGTTCGTTTGATTTAACATTAAAAGGTGTTTCTAAAGCTGTAGGAATCCAAAAATTAGTAGATGCACTTCATAAAGATATCAAAGATACGATTGCTTTTGGAGATGGACGCAATGATTTAGAAATGTTAGAAACTGTTGGAACAGGTGTTGCAATGGATAATGCGGTTCCTGAAGCAAAATTTGTGGCTGATGAAATATGTCCAGATGTCAATGATGATGGAATTACAACATGGTTGAAGGAACGTGACTTTATTTAAAGTGAATTTTTTTGTTATAATGACAAAGGTGATTATATGAAAGAAAAAAATTAACAATGAAAGATATAGATCATAAGCTAAGTCGTGAAATCGTAAATACGGCAAAAGCTCATGATGTATCCGTAATCAAATTAGAGCAACTTCAAAACATCCGCTCAACGACAAGAACAAGTCGAAAAAACAATCATAGCCTGCATACATGGTCGTTCTATAGACTAGCTACATTTATAGAATACAAAGCAAAACTTGCAGGCATAGAAGTTGAGTATGTAGATCCAGCATATACAAGTCAGATCTGTCCGATATGTGGAAGTGTTCATCATGCAAATGACAGAAATTATACGTGCAGATGTGGATTTCATACACATAGGGATTTATTGGGAGCAATAAATATATGCAACTCAACTGAGTATATTGGTAACAGATATACTGCCTAGAGAACTATAGGTTCTGCCCTAGGAAGGGCAATGGCATACCTCTAACTTGCACTGCGACCTATCAGAAATGAACTGGTCAGCCAACAATGTTGGCAGGTAGTAAGAATCCCCTGTCTTAGACATGGGGAGTGTCAAAACAAGAATATTTAGTGAATGTAGTATGTTAGAATGTAATAAAGATCTTGAACTTTATTATTTAGATTCTTTTAAAATAGTACATGAAAAGTAGACTCTTTATAAAAGTCTGCTTTTTAAATTACATTTTTTTGGTGTATTCTTAACAATAAAAAGAGTAAAATAGGCTTTGGAGGTGAGACTATGTTGTTGTTTGGACATAGAGGTTATAGTGATCAATATTCTGAAAATACAATGTTAGCTTTTTCAAAAGCTATTGAAAGTGGATTTGATGGTATTGAAACAGATGTGCATAAAACAAAAGATGGTGTTCTTGTTTTATGTCATGATGAAAAAATCAATCGAACAAGTGATGGAAAAGGTTATATTAAAGATATGACTTATGAAGAGCTTTGTGCATATAATTTTGGAACAAAAGAAAATCCTCAAAGAATTCCTTTGTTGAAAGAATTATTGGAATTATGTAAAGGAAAAAATGTAAAGATCAACTTAGAAATTAAAACAAATAAAATTCAATATCCAGGAATAGAACTAGAAAGCTATCAAATGATCAAAGAAATGGGGATGTTAGATCAAGTTCTCTTTTCAAGTTTTTATGTTGATTCTCTTTATAAATTAAGAGCAATCGATTCATCTTTATATTTAGGTTATCTTTTTGAAGATGATTATGAAAAAAATAAACAATTATGTTTAACACAAAAATTTCATGTACATGCACGTGAAGATTTTCTAGATGAAGATGAAATTGCACTCTTTTTAAAAGCTGGATTAGACATCAATACATGGGGTGTAAAGAACCGTTTTAGATATGCTTATTTTAAGGAAAAAGGTGTCAATATTGTTATTGCAAATAAAAATTTTAAGAAATTAAAAATGTAATCACCTACGTTATTTTTTTACATCAAACGAGCGATAATGCTTGTTTTTTGTATGTTTTTCATGTAATATGGTTGTGTACAAATGAAAAATTTCACAATAGTTATGGAGGAAATAAAATGGCAGAAAAAAAACCTGTACAACAAGCTGTCCCAACTGAAGCAGAAACTGATGCTCATGTTGATGACCTTGTAAACAAAGCTTTAAAAGCTTTAGAAGAATTTGAAGATTTTACACAAGAACAAGTAGACTACATCGTTGCTAAATGTTCTGTAGCTGGACTAGACCATCATGGTATTTTAGCTGAAGCTGCAGTTAACGAAACAGGACGTGGAGTATTTGAAGATAAAGCTGTTAAAAACTTATTTGCATGTGAATATGTTACTAACAATTTACGTCATTTAAAAACAGTAGGGATCATCAATGAAGATCCATTAACTGGTATTACTGAAATTGCTGAACCAGTGGGTGTTGTTTGTGGTATCGTTCCAACAACTAACCCAACTTCAACAGTAATTTTCAAATCATTAATCGCTTTAAAAACAAGAAACCCAATCATTTTCTCGTTCCACCCAAGCGCTCATGAAAGTTCAAAACAAGCTGCTATCGTAATTAGAGATGCTGCTATTGCTGCTGGTGCACCAGAAAACTGTATCCAATGGTTATCAATTAAATCTATGTATGCTACTAATGCATTAATGAATCACCCAGGTATTGCAACTATCTTAGCAACTGGTGGTAACGCAATGGTTAAAGCTGCATATTCATGTGGAAAACCTGCTTTAGGTGTAGGTGCTGGTAACGTACCTGCATATGTTGAAAAAACATGTGTATTACCAAGAGCTGTAAATGATATCGTATTATCAAAATCTTTCGACAATGGTATGATTTGTGCTTCTGAACAAGCAGCAATCGTTGACCAAGAAATCTACAGTGATTTCATGAAAGAAATTAAAAGATTCCATGTTTACTTTGTAAATAAAGAAGAAAAAGCTAAACTTGAAAAATTCATGTTTGGTGCAGAAGCTTATTCAGAAAATGTTGCTCAAGCTAAATTAAATCCAAATGTTGTAGGTAAACCTGCTGAATGGATTGCTGAACAAGCTGGATTCAAAGTGCCTGCTGAAACACAAATTATCTGTGCTGAATGTAAAGAAGTAGGACCAAATGAACCATTAACTAGAGAAAAATTATCTCCAGTATTAGCTATCTTAAAAGCTAAAAGCACTGATGATGGTATCGCTAAAGCAGCTGCAATGGTTGAATTTAATGGTTTAGGTCACTCTGCTGCAATTCATACAGAAGATCATGAAATTTCTAAAAAATTCGGTCATGCATGTAAAGCAATCCGTATCATTGAAAACGCTCCATCAACATTCGGTGGTATTGGATCAGTATATAATGCATTCATTCCATCATTAACATTAGGTTGTGGTTCTTACGGACATAACTCAGTATCTAACAACGTAAGTGCTGTTAACTTAATCAATATTAAGAGAATAGGGAGACGTAATAACAATATGCAATGGGTTAAACTTCCTCCAAAAGTATACTTTGAAAAGAATTCAATTAGATACTTAAGAGATATGAAACATATGGAAAAAGCCATGATCGTTACTGATAGAAGTATGGTAAATCTTGGTTATGTTGAAAAAATCGAAGACGTTATTAGAAGAAGACGTAATCATGTAGATATCGAATTATTCTTTGATGTTGAACCAGATCCAAGTATTGATACTGTAAGAGAAGGGGTAGAATTAATGAGAAAATTCGAACCTGATTGTATCATTGCTTTAGGTGGGGGATCATCAATGGATGCTGCTAAAGTTATGTGGTTAATGTATGAAAACCCAGAAGTTAACTTTGATGATATCAAACAAAAATTCATGGATATCAGAAAACGTGCTTTCAAATTCCCTGAATTAGGTAAAAAAGCAAAAATGATCTGTATCCCAACTACATCAGGAACTGGATCAGAAGTTACTCCTTTCGCAGTTATCACTGATAAGAAAGAAAACAAAAAATATCCATTAACTGACTATGCTTTAACACCAACTATCGCTATCGTTGACCCTGAATTCGTAATGTCATTACCAGGAGCAATCGCTGCTGATACAGGTATCGACGTATTAACTCATGCGGTTGAAGCTTATGTTTCAATCTTAGCATCTGACTTTACTGATGGATGGGCTAAACAAGCTGTTAAATTAGTATTTGAATACTTAGAAGAATCAGTTAAGAAAGGTACTCCAATTGCTAGAGAAAAAATGCATAATGCTGCAACTATCGCAGGTATGGCATTCGCAAATGCATTCTTAGGAATGAACCACTCATTAGCTCATAAGATTGGTGGAGAATGGCATATTCCTCATGGTAGAACAAATGGTATCTTATTACCACACGTAATTAGATATAACGGAACTATTCCAACTAAATTAAATATCTGGCCAAAAATTGAAAACTATAAAGCTGATGTTAAATTCATGGAATTAGCTCAATTAATTGGATTAAATCCTAAAACTCCAGCTGAAGGTGTTGAAATGTTCGCTGATGCTTGTGAAGAATTATGTCACAAAGTAGGTGTTGCATCTAACGTAGAATCTCAAGGTATCTCAAGAGAAGCTTGGGAAGAATCAGTTCATAGAATTGCTATGAATGCTTACGAAGATCAATGTACACCAGCTAACCCTAGAATGCCTATGGTTAAAGATATGGAAGATATCTTACGTAAAATTTACGATTACAAAAATAAATTTGATAAATAATAGTTAAGGTAGGCATGTCCTACCTTTTCTTTTACCTTAAGAGAAAGTTCATAATGAATTCATATAGAATTGTTATATTAATCATGTCAGATGAAGACAATATAATAAACAAGTATAAGTGACCCCTCTCCCAAAAAATCACTTATACGCAAGGAAAGGAACGGTGTTCCTTTTTTTGTGTAAAAATAATAAATTTATTATTGCAATAAATATTTAATATTGTTAGAATAAGAAAGGGCAATACAGTGTCTTCCATAGGAAGGCACTTTTTATTTTTATAGATACTAGAGGAGGATAAAAAATGGCTAAATACATATTTGTAACAGGTGGAGTTGTGTCTGGTCTTGGTAAAGGGTTAACAGCTGCATCTTTAGGAAGAATTTTAAAACAAAGAGGACAAAAAGTCTTCATGCAAAAATTAGATCCATATATTAACGTTGATCCAGGAACAATGTCACCTTATCAACATGGGGAAGTATTTGTTACTGCAGATGGGGCAGAAACAGACTTAGACTTAGGACATTATGAAAGATTTATTGATGAACAATTAAATAAAAACTCATCAATTACAACAGGTAGAATTTATAGTAACGTTATTTCAAAAGAAAGACGTGGAGATTATTTAGGAGCTACTGTACAAGTTGTTCCTCATATTACAAATGAAATTAAAGAAAGAATTTATGCAGCGGCACGTAGTTCTAAAGCAGATATCGTCATTACTGAAATTGGTGGAACAACAGGAGATATCGAAAGTTTACCTTTCATTGAAGCTATCCGCCAAGTAAGATTAGATTTAGGATATGAAAATACCGTTTATATTCATACAACTTTACTTCCATACATTGGAGCAAGTCATGAAGTAAAAACAAAACCAACACAACATAGTGTTAAAGAATTAAGAGGTTTAGGTATTCAACCAGACTTTATTGTTTGTCGTAGTGAACATCATATTGAAAAAGAATTAAAAGATAAGATTTCATTATTCTGTAATGTACCAACACAAAATGTTATTTCAAACTATGATGTAGAAAACTTATATGAATTACCACGTATGTTATTAGATCAAAAAATGGATGATTTAGTATTACAACATTTACAAATCAATGCACCAGCGGCTCATATGGATGAATGGGATGCATTAGTTAACCGTGTTAAAAACTTAAATCAAGAATTAAATATTGCGTTAGTTGGAAAATATGTTCAATTACCGGATGCTTATTTATCAGTTAACGAAGCTTTAAGACATGCAGGATATTATGTAAACAGTGTAGTTAATATTGATTTTATTAATTCAGAAGAATTAAATAAAGAAAATGTAGCAGAAAGATTAAAAGATGCTGATGGTATTATCGTTCCAGGTGGATTTGGTGATCGTGGTATTGCTGGTATGATTGATGCCATTGAATATGCACGTACTAATAAAGTTCCACTTTTAGGTATTTGTTTAGGTATGCAATTAATTACCATTGAATATGCTAGAAATGTTTGTGGTATTAAAGATGCAAACTCATTAGAATTTGATGAATTATGTAAAAATCCAGTCATCAACTTAATGTCTGACCAATCTTTAGAAGATATGGGAGGTACACAAAGATTAGGTGATTATGAATGTCAATTAAATCCAGGGACACATGCTTATCGTCTTTATGGAAAAGAAATGATTAAAGAAAGACATCGTCATAGATATGAATTTAATAATAACTATAAAGATGTTTTAGTTGAAAATGGTTTAAAAGTTGCAGGATTTAACCCAGAAAGAAACCTTGTAGAAATTGTTGAGTTAGAAGATCATCCTTACTATGTAGGATGTCAATTCCATCCAGAATTTACTTCAAGACCAAACCGTGCACAACCTTTATTCCAAGGTTTAATTTCTGCAGCACATGATCGTAAATATAATAAATAAAAAAGCAATATCGAAAGATATTGTTTTCTTATACAAAAAAGGAGATTGTCGAGGCAATCTCCAAATTTTTATTTCTTAGGTAATTTAAATGAGCTCTTTAATGAAACGATTCTATTAAATACAAAATGATCATCTGTAGAATCTTTTGTATCAATACAGAAATATCCATTTCTTACAAATTGGAATGAATCACCAGGTTTATATTTTTCAATAGCTGGTTCAACATAACAATCTTCAATAACAGTTAATGAATTAGGATTTAAGTTTAAAGATCCATCTTCATTATAAACACCTTTTTCTTCATCAACTAAGTTTTCATATAAACGAGCTGTTACTTTTTTACAATGATGAACAGGAACCCAATGAATTGTTCCTTTTACTTTTCTACCTGTAAATCCTGTACCATTTTTAGTAATAGGATCATAAGTACAATGAACAACTGTTACTTTTCCATTTTCATCTTTTTCAAAATCAACACATTTAACGAAATAAGCATTCATTAAACGAACTTCATTTCCTGGGAACAATCTAAAATATTTTTTAGGTGGTTCTTCCATAAAGTCATCACGATCAATCCATAATTCTCTTTCAAATGGAACTTTTTCATAACCTAAATCAGGATTTTCCATGTTGACCATCGCATCTAAATATTCTACTTGTCCTTCAGGATAGTTATCGATAACTAATTTAATAGGATCTAAAACAGCCATCACACGAGGTGCTTTAGGTTTTAAATCATTACGAATACAATATTCTAACATTGCATAATCATTTGATGAGTTACTTTTTGTAACACCAACTAATTCCATAAAAGATTTAATGGATTCTGGTGTAAATCCTCTACGTCTTAATGCTGCAATTGTTACTAAGCGAGGATCATCCCAACCATCAACGATTCCTTCATCTACTAAGCGTTTAATATAACGTTTTCCTGTAATAACATTTGTTAAATAAAGTTTTGCGAATTCAATTTGTTTTGGTGGATGTTCATAACCAATTTCTTGAACGACCCAATCATATAAAGGACGATGATCTTCAAATTCAAGAGTACAAATTGAATGAGTAATTCCTTCAATGGCATCTTCAATTGGATGAGCAAAGTCATACATTGGATAAATACACCATTTATCTCCTGTATTATGGTGTGTCATTCTGGCAACACGATAAATAATAGGATCACGCATATTGATATTGGATG
Organism: Faecalibacillus sp. H12; assembly: GCF_013361255.1. NCBI lineage: Bacteria > Bacillati > Bacillota > Erysipelotrichia > Erysipelotrichales > Coprobacillaceae > Faecalibacillus > Faecalibacillus sp. H12. Next base: position 57,538 of record NZ_JABWDK010000010.1, read on the forward strand.
AAGCCATATCGATTTTAGCTCTTAATACTTTTGATCCATCTTCAAATTCACCATTTTTCATTCTTTCGAATAAATCTAAGTTTTCTTCGATTGAACGATTACGATATGGAGAATCTTTACCAGGTTCTGTTAAAGTACCACGGTATTCTCTAATTTGTTCAGGACTTAAATCACAAACATAAGCTTTTCCTTTTTTGATTAAAAGAACAGCAGCTTCATACATTTGATCAAAATAGTTTGAAGCAAATTTGATATCACCATCATATTTAGCACCTAACCATTCTACATCTGAAACAATACTTTCGACGAATTCTGTTTTTTCTTTCATTGGATTTGTATCATCGAAACGTAAATTGAATGTTCCATTATATTTTTTAGCTAATCCATAATTTAATAAGATTGATTTAGCATGACCAATGTGTAAATAACCATTTGGTTCAGGAGGAAAACGTGTCGCAATTTTTGTATATTTTCCTTCCGCTAAATCTTGATCTATAATTTTTTCAATAAAATTTTTACTTACTACTTCTTCTTTATCCATAGGAAGTCCTCCCATAATTTTTATATGTTTTAGTTTACCATATTTTCCTTGATTATAAAACATCCAATACTTCATAAATTAGAAAATATGTGCTAGAATGTTTGCGGAAGGTGATAACATGTTTAGAATAGGACAATCGATTGATATTCATCAATTAGTAGAAGGAAGAGATTTATATATTGGTGGTGTAAAAATTGACCATGATAAAGGTTTATTAGGACATAGCGATGCAGATGTTTTATTACATGCCATTATTGAAAGTATTATTGGGGCATTAGGTCTTGGTGATATTGGAAAACATTTTCCAGATACGGATCCTCAATATAAAGGAACTTCTTCAATGGTTTTATTGGAATATTGTTATCAACTGATGGATAAAGAAGGTTATGAAATCAATAACCTTGATAGTATTATTATGTGTGAAGCACCTAAGATGGCTCCACATATTCAAAAAATGAGAGAAAATGTCGCAAGTAAATTACACTGTGACATCAGCCAAATTAACATTAAAGCAACACGTGGAGAAAAACTTGGTTTTGTCGGCAGACAAGAAGGAATGGTAGCTCAAGCGGTTGTATTATTAAGGAAAAAAGGAGTATAGAAATGGCAAAAGTAAGAACAAGATTTGCACCTAGTCCAACTGGATATATGCATATCGGTAACTTAAGAACAGCATTATATGAATATTTAATTGCTAAACATGATCATGGAGATTTTATTTTAAGAATTGAAGATACTGATCAAGAAAGAGAAGTTGAAGGTGCTGTTGATATGATCTATAAAGTTATGGATCAAACAGGATTAGGTTATGACGAAGGACCTAATAAACCAGGAGAAGTTGGACCTTATGTTCAATCTGAAAGATTAGCTATTTATAAAGAATATGCTGATAAATTAGTTGAATTAGGGGGAGCTCATTATTGTTTCTGTGATGAAGAAACAATCAATAAAGCAAAAGAAGAATCTGATAATGAAGAATTAGGATATATTGATCCTTGTAAACATCTTTCTTTAGAAGAAGCAAAACAAAGAATCGCTAATGGTGAAAAATATGTTGTAAGACAAACAATTCCAAGTACTGGAATTACTTCTTTTGAAGATGAAGTTTATGGGCATATTGAAGTAGAAAATGCAGGACTTGCTGAAGGGGTTTTATTAAAAAGTGATGGTTATCCTACATATAACTTTGCGAATATCGTAGATGATCATTTAATGAACATCACTCATGTTGTAAGAGGAAATGAATATTTATCTTCAACACCTAAATATAATTTAATTTATCAAGCATTTGGATGGGATGTACCATCATATATTCATTGTCCACCTGTTATGAAAGATGAAAAACATAAATTATCTAAACGTAATGGAGATGCTTCTTATCAAGATTTAATTAATAAAGGTTTCTTAAATGAAGCAATCTTAAATTATATTGCTTTACTTGGGTGGTCACCTGAAGGTGAACAAGAAATCTTCTCATTAGATGAATTAATTGAAGCATTTGATGTTAAACGTATTTCTAAATCTGGGGCTATTTTTGATATGAATAAATTAAAATGGATCAATAGCCAATATATTAAGAAATTAGATACAAAACAATTAACAGAATTATGTTTACCATTTTTACAAGAAGCTTATGATTTAAGCGATAAAAGTGAAGCATGGATTGAAAAATTAGTAGAAGTGCATAGAGATCATATTTCTTGTGGTGAAGAAATCGTTGAACAAGTTAAATTATTCTTTGAAGATGAAATTCATTTAGAAGAAGAAGCTATTGAATTTATGAAAGATGAAGCTATTCCAAATACTTTAGCTGTGTTTAAATCTAAAGTCGCAGAATTAGCTGAAGAAGATTTTAAACAAGATCAAATTTTTGCTTGTATTAAAGCGACTCAAAAAGAAGCAAAAGCAAGAGGAAAAATGTTATACATGCCTTTACGTATTGCAACAACTGGTATTATGCATGGTCCTGATTTAGCGGCTTCTATGGAATTATTAGGTAAAGAAAAAGTATTAAAAAGATTAGGATAGGAAATTACTCTTATCCTTTTTTTATGTTTTTTTTACATAGAGTTTGATTTATATTGCTTTTTTTGAAATGAAGGCATAATATATTGTCAAAAGTACGGTATTTTTCACAAAAAAGACATAATGAGATGGTATAATAGGTTAGAAAGAGGTGATAACAATGAAGAAGAAAATAATTGGTATTGTTTTAACATTCTTTGTTGTTGTAAGTACTCTTCTAACGATTTTTGCTTTTAGAATAACACCCGTTACTTTAAAAAGAGATACTTTTGTTTATGAATATGGAACACCAATTTCTAATAATCCGGTAGATTATGTCAATGCTAATGCAAATGTTATTAATGAGGTACAATTAAATTTTTCTAATTTAAAAAATGAGATAGGTGTTTATAAAGTATCGGCTTCTTATGCGGGAGTAGAATTTCCATTTTACATTAAAATTCAAGATACAACAAAACCAGTTGTAACTTTAAATCAAGTTGTTTTTAATGTGAATTTAAATGAAGAAATTAGTGCTTTGAATTTGATAGATAAAGTAGAAGATCAATCAGAAGTTATTGCTTATTTTTTAGAGGATGATGGAACAAAAAATACAACTCTTAAATTCACAAAAAAAGGTTCTTATATAGTTAATATTATTGTAGAAGATGTGGTGGGAAATCAAGCGGCTAAATTAAGAGCTAAGATTGTTGTGGGAAGCTTAGGAAATCATCCAACGCTTGAAGGTATTGATGATGTTGAAATTGTTCAAGGAACACATTTTGATATTATGGAAGGTGTTAAAGCTAGTGATGGTAATGGAAATGATATTACACATCAAATTAAGATTTTGAAAAATACAGTCAATACTGAAGAAGTAGGAAGCTATGAAGTTATTTACTCAATTACAAATAGTCAGGGTAATAATATTCAAAGAACAAGAAAAGTAGAAGTGATTAAAAATGAAAGTGAGAAGAAAAAATGAGTGTAACTTTAGCGATGATTGTGATATCCGTAGCCATTTATGTCATTATTAATTTTATAGATCATTCAGATGAAAAATCAGCGTTGGCTATTAAATATGGAGCTTTTTATCCTCCTAAAATAGAATATAAACAAGAGTATTGGCGCTTTTTAACAGCTAATTTTGTTCATGTTGATTTAGTTCATATTTTTATGAATTGTTATGCACTTTATTATTTGGGTGGAACTTTCTTTGAACCTTTTTTGGGAAGTTTAGAATATTTGTATTTAGTATTAATTTCTGGAATTTTTTCTTATCTTATTACTTATATGGCATCTAAAAAAGAGGGACGTTATCAAAATACGATTACTTTAGGTGCAAGTGGTATTTTTTATGGGTTTTTAGGAGCTATTGTGACTTTAGGTGTTGTTTTTCAAGGACCATTTTTAATGGTTTTAAAACAATTTATTCCTGTCATTGCTATTAATGTTGTTTTTACGTTGGCAGATAAAAATATTTCTAAAACAGGGCATTTAGGTGGCTTTGTTGGTGGTGTTATTGCTATGCTAGTGCTTATTGGAAGTGGTTTATGCGTTTATTAATTGATGGAGATGCTTGTCCTGATCGTCAAAAAGTTATTGAACTTGCTTTGCATTATGGAGTAGAAGTTTTATTGTTTATTGATTTTGCACATGTTATTGAAGATGAAAGAATTCAAATAATTATGTGTGAAGTAGGAAAAGATAGTGTTGATCAAATGATTCTTTCTTATATACAAGAAGGTGATCTATTGATTAGTCAAGATTATGGACTTGCAAGTTTAGCTTTGCTTAAAAATGTAACGATACTTCATGTATCGGGGAAAAGAATTACAGAAGATAATATTAATAATTTGTTGACTTCTCGTTACTTAGGACATCTTTCTAGAAAACAACATAAGCATGTAAAAGGACCTAAAAAAAGGAATTATAAGACATCACAATTCTTTTTAAGAGAATTAGAAAAGATATTTATTGAAAATAAAATAAACGAAGAAAAAGCAATACTAGAATAAACATCTAGCATTGCTTTGTTTTTATTTTCCAGAATCTCCATAGTTTTTAAGCACACGAGCACTTGGATCATCAACATCACAGTTTTCCCATTCTTTATTTGGCATCCAGAAATCTTTGATCCATTTTCCTTGTTGTGGGAAGAATGATTCAAAAATATCTCTATACATTAATGATTCTTTGGTGAAAGGTGTACAATATGAATATTTATCTTTAGCATTTAAAACATCTTCATCACTGTATTTATCTTCAGCTAATTCTTTTAAATAATCTACCATTGAATGACCAACAGCATCAGAAAAAGCTGCTTTTTCTCTAAATAAAATATCGTGTGGTAAATAATCAGTTCCTTCAAAAGCATGTCTTAACAAATATTTTCCTTTATTATAAACATTCATTTTTTTAGCAGGATCAATAGACATAGAATAATCAACAAAATCAAGATCAGCAAAAGGAACACGTCCTTCAAGAGCATGTGCAGAAATACAACGATCGGCTCTTAAGACATCGTACATATAAAGTTCTTTGATTCTTTTACTTGCTTCTTCTTGGAAGGCTTTAGCGTTAGGTGCAAAATCAGTATATTTATAACCAAATAATTCATCTGAAACTTCACCAGTCATAATAACTTTAATATCGGTATTTTGGTGAATATATTTACATAAAATATACATGGCCATACTCGCACGAATTGTTGTAATATCGAAAGTTTCAAGATGATAGATGACTTCTTTTAGATGTTGATAGAGATCTTCTTTATTCATAATAACTTCTGTATGTTCTGTTCCTAAATAATCAGCAACTTGTTTAGCATATTTTAAATCAATAGGATCACTTTCCATACCGATAGCGAAAGTACGAATAGGTTTATCTGATAATTTTTGACCAATGGCACATACTAAAGAAGAATCTAATCCACCGCTTAATAAATATCCAATTGGAGCATCAGACATAAATCTTTTTTCTACGGCTTTTTCAAGTTTCGTTTTTAATTTTCCGGCAATTGTTTCTAAATCATCATCAACGATTGTTTTAGGATCACTTAAATCATTATAACAAACAAATTGACCATCTAAATAATAATGTCCTGGTGGAAAAGGCATAATATCATCACATAAATCAAATAAAGCTTTGGCTTCGGAAGCAAAACATATTTGATGTTCTTTTTTACTATAACCATAAAACATAGGTCTAATTCCCATTGGGTCTCTTGCTGCCATTAACTGTTTGGTTTTGTTATCGTATAAAACAAGAGCAAATTCAGCATCTAAATATTTACATAAAATTTCAAGTCCATATTGTTCATATAATGGAATCAAAACTTCACAATCACTACCAGATTTAAAAGTATAGCTACTTTCTAATTTTGTTTTTAATGCTGGATAGTTATATATTTCACCATTACATACAAGTGTATAATCTTTATAAACAAAAGGTTGATTTCCATTTGTTGATAAATCCATAATTGATAAACGGTTAAATCCCCATGTTATTCCATGATCAATTGAGACATGTTGATAATCAGGTCCACGATACGCTGCTTTATCTAAAGCTTTTTGGAAAACCTGTAATTCAAATTCTTCACTTCCAACGACTAAAAAACCACACATTTTAATATCCCCCTTATAATTAAAAAACGCACATAGTGTGCGAGTATCGTGTAACATATAAATCCAAAGATATACATGGTACGGAAAATACTTCAAAGAGTACTCGATACCCGCTAGTTGTAACATAACTAGAGACGTTCTAGCCTACTTGCATTGCTTTCGGTAGACAGCTCGAAGGTGTTCTTCATATTTTCGTTCACTGCTAGTCTTTCACCTTCTACTAGCTCGCTGTTGCTTCGTAAAAATACTACTCTCCTTGTCTTTGCTTTTAACTTGTTTACAGTATAGTATAGGATTTATAAAAAATCAATAAGAAATAATTAATATGATAAAAAATATTTAATTTTATACAATTATAAAATGTGAATAACTTTTGAGACAAATTTGAGACAAAAAACATAAAAAAATCATGTATAATGTTAATGTCTAGAAAAATATAAATATAGGAGTTTAAAAATGCCAAAAGATATACACATGTTAGTAAGTATGATTAATATGAAATTAAGAGATGATGATATGCAATTATCACATGTTCTTTCTATTTATGATTTGAATGAAACTGAGTTTATGAAAAGATTAGATGAAAACGAATATTTTTATGATGAAAGTACAAATCAAATTAAAACAAAATAATTGTTTTATCGAAGAATAGTGATATAATTATGAATACTTAAACGGAGGGAATTTAAATGTTAAAATTAGAAGATTTTAAAGCAGCTAAAAAAAGAGTTGATGAAGTTATCTTACCAACTCATTTAATACATAGTGATGCCTTTTCTGAAGAATGTGGAAATGATGTCTACATCAAACCTGAAAACTTACAAAAAACAGGAGCTTTCAAAATTAGAGGGGCCTACAATAAAATTATGAAATTAGATGATGAAGCAAAGAAAAAAGGGTTAATTGCTTCTTCAGCTGGAAATCATGCACAAGGTGTTGCTTATGCAGCAAAAAAATTAGGGGTCAAAGCAACAATTTGTATGCCAGCACATACACCATTGATTAAAGTTGATGCTACAAAAGCACATGGAGCGGATGTTGTGTTATATGGTGAAGCTTATGATGAAGCTTATGAAAAAGCTGTAGAATTACAAAAAAGTGAAGGATACACTTTTGTTCATCCTTTTGATGATGAAGATGTTATGGAAGGGCAAGGAACAATTGCTTTAGAAATTATGGAAGAACTTCCAGATGTTGATTATATTTTAGTACCAATTGGTGGTGGTGGATTAATTTCAGGTATTGCTTGTGCAGCAAAGCAAATCAATCCATCTGTTAAAATCGTTGGTGTTGAACCAGAAGGTGCAGCGAGTGCCCTTGCCGCAGTTGAAGATGATCAACTTGTTAAATTAAGTGAAGTAAGTACAATCGCTGATGGTACAGCAGTTAAACAAATTGGAGAAACTCCATTTGAATATATTAAAAAATATGTTGATGAAATCGTAACTGTAAGTGATTATGAATTGATGGAAGCCTTCTTATTACTTGTTGAAAAACATAAATTAATTGCTGAAGGATCAGGTATTTTATCATTAGCAGCTTTAAAGAAATTACATTGTAAACGTAAAAAAGTTGTTTCACTTATTTCAGGTGGAAATATGGATGTTATGACAATTTCTTCGATGATCAATAAGGGACTTATTTCAAGAGGAAGAATTTTAACATTTTCAGTACAATTACCAGATATTCCAGGACAATTAGAAGTTGTTTCTCATTTACTTAATGAATGTAATGCAAATGTTATTGGAGTTGAACATAACCAATTTAAAAACTTTGCTCGTTTTTCTGAAGTAGAATTAAGAGTGACCTGTGAAACAAATGGTGAAGCTCATATTCAAGCGATTGCTGATAAATTTAAAGAAAATGGTTATATTATTCAAAAAATTAACTAATCTTATAAACCGCTTAGGCGGTTTTTTATTTTCAATGAGGTGAAGATTATGATTTATAAATATTTTAAAGAGTGTAAAAAATTAATTGTATTGATTACTTTATTAGGCATGCTTATTGGTATGCTTTTTTTTATAACTAAAGATACACCACCAACACTGGTCCTAAAAAAGAAAAAAATCAATATTGAATATGGACAAACTTATTATGCTAATTTTAAAGGTTTAGTGGATACAACAGGAATGAGTAAAAAGGAGATTTGTTATTTAAAAAAGAATGTAAGTATAACGGATAATCTTCAAAATGAAGATCAAAAAAGTTATCCAGCAGTAGGAAAATATAAGATTTTTATAAAATATAATAATAAGCTTTCAACGATTCAAATTATTTGTAAAGATACATTAGCACCTGTACTAGCATTTCCTAAAAATGTAGATGTTATAAAAGAAAGTGATTTAGAAAGTATTGATTTTAAATCATTGATCATAGCTACCGATTTATCACCATTAAAAGAAATTCAAATAGATACAAGTCAAATCGATATTCATAGAATAGGTGAATATCAAGTAAAAGTATTTGTAGAAGATATATATAAAAATAGAAGAGAAAAAGAATTTAAGGTCAATGTTACAGAAAATAAACAAGAAACAACTAATTCTCAAAATAATCAAGAAAATAATGTGAATAAGATTGAAAGTGAAAATAATAAACCGAATGAGGACATTACAATCTCTCAATCAAATGAAAAAAATAATGTAAAGGATCATTTAGATAATGATCATCAACAAACAAAGCCCCCACAAACGGTTTATTGGTATGAATGTTACCTTTGTGGATTATATGTTGATTCAAATGTTTCTTTAGAAGATGCTAAAAAGAAGTTTGATCAAACAAAGTGTACAGATGCTATTGAATTTTCAGGAATAGAGTGGAGACATAGTAGATTTCATTATGGAATTAATCATTCTTAGAAAATTGAAGGAGGAGTAAAAGTGAATTGTGTTTATAAGTGGATTTTAGGTCCATAGGCAATCAGAGATTGTCTTTTTTTATTAGAAATTATTTATGATGGAGGAATATGAAATGAAACAGAAAAAAATATTTGATAAAGTTATGAAAATATTTGCAGTTATGGTGTTTATTTTATCTATGTGTTTTTCACAAAAATATGCAAATAATGTCGAAGCATGGGATAATAGTACACCTCATGAATTTACACGTATTAAACAAATTGATTATCCATGGTGGTGGTCTTCTAAAATAGCTAGTGCGAAAAAATGGTCCACTTATATGTGTAAATATGATAATAAATATGCTTATTGTTTAGAAGCAAGTAAAAAATCACCATCAGCTGGAAAATACCCAGCTCAAGTGATTGAAAATAATGAGGCTGTAAGAAAAATTCTTTATTACGGATTTGGAGGACCAGGCTATGATCAAGCAATTAAAGAAATGTATACAGTTGAATTAAATTCTTGTGTTCCTGATGATTTTGGGGAAAAGCATGGTAACTTTGATGATGGTGCTTATTTGTTTACCCATATTTGGCTTTCTTATGCTTATGGCGGAGATTTAATGGGGTTAAACTTAAAAGATTTCAATGCTAAATGGCCAAATGCAGATGGTAATAGTGGTTATGGAGATAATATTTTATGGGGCTATAACTGGCTTATGAATCAACCTGATATTGGTTATGCTTATTTTAGCCCAAGTCAAGATGGTGGAGTTACAGCCTCTTTTAAGGCTGAATTTGATAAGGTAAATAAACTTCAAAAAACAAATACTGTTAAATTAGAAGGAACAAGTCATTCTACCATTCAAGTTCCTTTACAAAATAATGTTACACTATATAACGTAACAAAAGGAACGATGCAAACAGGAGGGACGGCAACTGTAAATGGTGGAGAAAGTTTCTATTTAACAGCACCATGTAAAAATAGTCCAGAAAATTATAAGTCAGGAAATATTGCGGGAAAAGGTTGTGAAATGTTTACTGCATTAGCTATTAAAGATGGTGCAGAAGGAACACAAACAGAAGGTTCATGGAATTTAGATCCTGATGGAAATAAATTAAAATATGAAGTTGAATGGTTGGATTTTGGAGCGTTACGCCTTTCTAAGGTAGATAATACTTCTGAATTTCAAAAAAATTCTAAATTTAGATTAATTTCAACTTCTTATACAGGATATGATGAAACTTTTGAAGTCACAAAAGATGAAAATGGAGATTATGAATTATTTATTGATTATTTACCTGTAGGAACTTATTCACTTACTGAGATTGAATGTGAAGATCACTTTGCACCTGTTGTTGCTAAATGGCAAGTGACAATTGTAAAAGATAAGACAACAAAGAAAATTGTTGTAAATACATTAAGACCAACAGGAACATTAAAACTTCAAAAGAAACTTGAAGACGCACGTCAGGGAGCTGTTGATCTTGCAGATAAAGATATTAAAAAAACAAAATATAAAGTTGTAGCAATGAATGATATTGTTGATACAGTATCCTTGAAAAAATTATATTCTAAAGGGGAAATAATTACTTTAGGAAGTGGAAAATGTATTGTTGATACAAATGATGGTCAAATGATTACTTATTCAAATGGTGTACAAGTTTCAAAAGGAATAATGAATGAAGAAGGAATTATTTCTGTAGATGAAAATGGTCAATTAGAAATGACAGGAATTCCTCTTGGAAAATATCAAGTTGTTGAAGTTTCATGCCCTCAAGGTTATGTTTTAGATTCTACACCTTATGATTTTGAAATTACACAAAAAGATCATACAACAACAATTTATACAACCTCTCATGAACAAACAAATCAAATTACTAAGACAACATTTACTAAAACCGATGTTACTGGTGATCAAGAAGTTAGTGGTGCTAAAATGTCTATTACGGATTTAGAGGGAAAAGTTATTGATGAATGGATTTCATCTAATAAGGCCCATGAAATAGATGGATTAGAAAGTGGAAAAACTTATTATTTAAATGAGGATACAAGTCCAGCAGGATATGTAAAAGCAACGAAAATTGAATTTAAAGTCAATGAAGATGGAAAAATTCAAAAAGTAAATATGAAAGATAAAGTTGTAACGATTTCTAAAGTAACTTTAGGTGGTGAAGAAATTCAAGGAGCTTTATTACAAGTAATAGATGAGGAAGGGAATACAGTTGATCAATGGTATAGTGATGGAAATGAACATCCTGTAAGTGGGTTAGAAGAAGGAAAAACGTATACTTTACACGAAGATTTAGCACCTTTAGGATTTAATTTAGTAAATGATATATCTTTTACAGTTTCTTATGAAAAAGAAAATCAAAAAATAGAAATGATTGATACTTTTGTTAAAGTTTATAAACAAAAAGAAGATGGTAATTTGTTAAAAGGAGCACAGCTTACAGTTGTTTCTACAAAAACAAAAAATAGAATTGATCAATGGATTACAGGACAACATATTTTTGATATTAATGATGTTATGAAGAAAAAAATATTAAAAGGGGATATGTGTCAAGGTAAAAATGAAGAAGGTATTGAATACAAAGTTGTTTCCCAATTAAAATCAAATGATTATTTTTTAATGTTGAAAGATGGAGAAGATGTGACATATTATTGTATAGATATTCAAGGAGATGAGACAGCCCACTTAATACAAGGACTTAATAGTGGGGAAAAATATATTTTAAGAGAAACATTGACACCTTGTGGATATGCAACAGCTAAAGAACAAATTTTTGAAATAAGAGAAAAGAATATTGTTTTAAAAGTTGTTGATGAAGATATTAAAGTGGATATTTCTAAAAAAGACATAACAAATAAAAAAGAATTGTCTGGAGCTCATTTACAAGTGAAAAATGAAGATGGAGAAGTTCTTGATTCTTGGATTTCAACTGATCAAGAACACCGCATTTGTCATTTGGAAGTTGGTAAAAAATATATTTTAGAAGAAACAATGGCACCTTATGGTTATGAAAAGAGTGAAAAAGTCGAATTTGTGATTAAAGATACTGGAGAAATACAAAAAGTCATCATGTATGATCAACCAATTATTCAAGCAATTAAAACAGGTGATAGTTCAAAGTTGAATTATTTTATAATGCTTGGTGCTTTAAGTGGAATTTGTATTTTTTTATGTAGAAAAAGGGATGTTAAATCCCCTAAATCTAAATGATTTCATCAATAAGACCATATTCTAAAGCTTCTAATGGATCTAAGTAGTAATCACGATCACAATCATGAATGATTTTTTCTAATGATTGTTTAGAATTTTCGCTTAAAATAAGTGAAAGTTTTTTCTTTTGTTTGCATATTCTTTTGGCGTTTATTTCAATATCACTTGCTTGTCCTTCTAAAGAGGCAAGAGGTTGATGTATCATTATTTCACTATTTTTTAATGCACATCTTTTTCCTTTGGAACCTGCACTTAAAAGAATAGAAGCCATACTTGCTGCCATGCCACAACAAATTGTGCTGACATCACATGAAACAAAGTTCATTGTATCAAAAATTGCTAGTCCTGCAGAAACACTACCGCCAGGTGAATTGATATACATGTAAATATCATTTTTATTATCTTGTGCTTCTAAATAAAGTAATTGACCAATAATTGAACTTGCCATGGCATCGTCGATAGTTCCTGTAAGTAGAATAATTCTTTCTTCTAAAAGTTTGGAATAGATATCGTAGGCATATTGATGATTTTTATCTTTTTCTATAACGGTTGGTATTAGATGCATAAAATAACCTCCATATGTAATTATAGAAATTAATAATAAAAATTATTCTTTGCGCTGATGAAATAAGTAAAAATTTTTTTAAAAAAATAGTAGAAAATAGTGTAAGCGCTAACGATATGATGAAATGGGAATTATTAGAAAAATAAAGGAAAAATTAATGCATCTTATACAAGAAATCAACGTTGTAATAGTTGCTTTTGTGAAGTTTTTGACTTATAATAATGGCATAAAAGCTATTTACAAGGAGGAATATTAATAAAATGGCAGTAAAAGTAGCAATTAACGGATTTGGACGTATCGGACGTCTAGCATTCAGACAAATGTTTAATGCAGAAGGATATGAAGTTGTAGCAATCAACGATTTAACTAATCCTAAAATGTTAGCACACTTATTAAAATATGATTCAGCACAAGGTAAATATGCATTAGCTGATACAGTAGAAGCTGGTGAAGATTCAATCACAGTTGATGGAAAAGAAATCAAAATCTACGCTAAAGCTAACGCAGCTGAATTACCATGGGGAGAAATCGGTGTAGACGTAGTATTAGAATGTACTGGGTTCTATGTATCTAAAGCTAAATCTCAAGCTCATATCGATGCTGGAGCTAAAAAAGTTGTTATCTCAGCACCTGCTGGAAATGACTTACCAACAATCGTATTCGGTGTAAACGAAGGTACTTTAAAAGCTTCTGACACTATCATCTCAGCAGCTTCATGTACAACTAACTGTTTAGCACCAATGGCTAACGCTTTAAATAATTTAGCACCAATCAAATCTGGTATCATGTTAACAGTACATGCTTACACTGGAGATCAAATGGTATTAGATGGACCTCATAGAAAAGGTGACTTAAGAAGAGCTCGTGCAGCTGCAGTTAACATCGTTCCTAACTCAACAGGTGCTGCAAAAGCAATCGGATTAGTAATCCCAGAATTAAATGGTAAATTAATTGGTTCTGCACAACGTGTACCAGTTCCAACTGGATCTACAACTATCTTAACTTCAGTTGTTGAAGGTGAAGTTACAGTTGAAGAAGTAAATGCAGCTATGAAAGCAGCAACTACTCCATCATTCGGATATACTGAAGAACCATTAGTATCTTCTGATATCGTAGGAATCACTTACGGATCATTATTCGATGCAACTCAAACTATGGTTAAACCATTAGACAACGGAACTACAGAAGTTCAAACAGTTGCTTGGTATGACAACGAAAACTCATACACTTCTAACATGGTTAGAACTATTAAATATTTTGCTGAATTAGCTTAATCTAGCGAAAATATGCTAAATAAAAAAGGGTTTCAAGATAGAAGAAGCCCTTTTTTGTTCTTTAACTCGTAAATCAATTTTGATTTACGAGTTTTTTCTTTTATAGAGAATATTTTGTAAAACAATAAAAAACAATAATTCTAATGTATAATTAGATAAATACTATTCTTATTGAAATATATGATTTGTTAATAAGATAAGTGTATTGTTTAAAATGTAAAAGAAGTAAAAGATATGTAACTAAGAAAATTTAAAGAGATTGTTATTAAATTTATGTAAATAGGGTATTTTATTGAATTATTTTACAATAAGTATTGACTGTGGAGCCACTCCATAGTGTTCAATGATGTTGAAAGGAGGAAAGGTAATATGAAAACAAATGAATTAGAAAAAGAAATAGGCCTTTCAAAGTATACAATTCGATATTATGAAAAGGAGGGGCTTATTCAACCTAAAAGGGAGGAAAATGGTTATCGTGATTATGATGATGAAACAGTCCAAAAATTGAAAATTATTAAATTTTTGAGAAATCTACAAATTTCTGTTGATGATATCAAGGCGATATTAGAAGGTGAATTGGATTTTAGGCATTGTTTAAAAATCAATCAAGTGAACATGCAAAAACAAATAGAAAGTATGAATGAAATCAAAGATACAATAGATGATTACTATGATAAAGATTTACCTTTAATAGAAGAATTAAGTGAAATTAAAAATAATAATAATAAAATGGGGTTAGGCTTTCGAAAAACTACTTCAACAGTTTCATTAGGAAGAAAAATTACACCAGAACTTGCAAGAAGACAATTAATTATTACTTTTATAGGGGCTATTGTAGTTGCTGGGTCATTTGCTAGAATGCCATATGATTTAGGCAATATGAGAATTTTAGTAGGTATATTATTTTTTATAGTGACATTTATGTTAATGATAGCATTTTCTTTCAAACAAACATCTGCAATGATGTTAGATAATACGCTTAATCAATCTATAGAGTTTTTAAGTGATGGTATTTACTATTATCAATTTGATGGGCCAATGAACAATTTTAAATATTTCTTTGCAGTTGTTTTTAATAAAAAACATCAATTTATGCATAAATGTTTATATGAAGATATTGAAAAACTTGAAGTTGTAGCTAAGAAAAATTATATGAGTACAGGAAGTCCATTAGCTTATGAAGCTTATGTTTCTGATTTTAATTTCACATTTAAAAATGGACAAACATTTTATTTTTATTGGCCAATGATTTTAAATGATGATGCAAGATATATTGCGATAATTGTAGAAAAGAAAGTAAAACATATTGAAGATCCCTATAATATTCTTTATGCAATGAAACAAGGTATAAATCTTAATGATTATTTAATAGGAAGATTATAATAAAAGTATGCTATAAAAGAGTCGAATTTTAAATTGACTCTTTTGCATTTTTATTAAAAAAACAAATGAAGGGTATAAAAAATTTGCTATTTTTGATACTCAAAATAGTTTGTAAACACCAAATTATAAAAAAGCATCAAAAAAGATCAATGGGAAAAACGTTGATATAAAGGCAGAAAAAGAGGGAAAGAGAGAAAAAAATAAAAAAAGGACAAGAAAAAGCTTTACAAAAGGGAGAGAGGATG
>NZ_JABWDK010000011.1:0-20385 GCF_013361255.1 Faecalibacillus sp. H12
TCAAGCCTTAGCATTAAGTTAATTATTTTTTGTCCAACAAAGTCGGTTCACTTCAGAGACCTCATTTTTATTATGCACAATTGTGAATAACTTGTGATTTATGTGCATTCATTGTTTATAAGAATAATAATAATCAAAGAAACAAATAAAATCGTTACAATGGCTGCTAATGCTAAAATAATTCTATTGGTCTTCTCTTTAAAAATCTTTTTTAAAAGATAATAAAGACCAACACCGACAAGTACTCCTGTTGTATTCGTAATTAAATCTGTAATATCACTTGCTCCAAGACAAAAGATATATTGAGATAATTCTAATGAAATGCTTAATAGAAAACCAAGAAATATTGTTCGATCACTATTAATATTTAATGTTTTTAAATAGAGCCCAAAAGGAATAAAAATAATCAGATTATCAAGAACTTCTCTTATTTGATAAGTTGTCTTATTTGGATAATAAAAGGGAATTAAATTAATGCTTCTAAAATGTGGTAATTGATCAATAGAAACAGATAATTTAAAAAGTATGATCCAGATGACTAAAAATATGTAAATAGTAAATAATATATGTGTAGTTTTTTTCATAAAGACTCCTTCTATAGAAATAGGTTGATGAAGCATCAACCTATTTTAATTAACTTTTAAATTTGTAAAGATTGTATTTAGCCACTAAATCTAATACTTTTTCAATATTTTTTTCTTCGATAACATAATCACGACTTGCATATCTACCTAGATCAGTTGGTGATTGAATTGAATAATAAACACCTATTGTATAAAAATTTTTATTGATTGGATCATTGTAAAAATCATCATATTTTGTAATGAGTTTTTGATTGATAATATCGTTTATAAAATTCACGAAATTTGTATTATCTTTAGATGATTTCTTTGGACCAGTACTATAATTAATATCAGTTACATCGATTCCTTTATATTTAAGTTCAGTTTTTGTTTCATAGTTAGTCATAAATGAAAAACTAAAACTAGCTGATCTAATTGAGGAAGTAGATGGTACTTCATAAATTGAATGAAATCCTTTTGTATTAGCATAAATACTTGAAAAACCGATACAACTTACGACTAAAAGAATAAAGATCGTTGGGATTTTCCAATTAAAGTAAACTTTTCTTTTAGAAAAATAATACATAATTAAATAAATCATAAAGATTATTGTAAATGATAGAACATTTGATTTGAAATCTGTGGTATACATAACAAGTAACATCGCAAATGTTCCAAGAATAATAATTGATGGATACATAAAGAATGATTTTGTATGTGATTCACTTTGTTCAACTGTACGCTTGATAAATAAGCGATAGTTTACAAAAGAGAGAACTAAACTGATGATCAACCAATAGATTGATGAGATATGAGTTACATGTAGTTCTATATATTTCATTTGCGCTAATCCATTATAAGGAATACTTAAATAATAAAGAATAGCATTAAGACCTTGTGTATAATTTCCTTCACCAAGCATCATTTTATATACGATATTTGTGGCACAATTATTAAGTGCAATATAGATAAGTAGAGGAAGGAAAATATAAGCAAATGAACAAATAAAGTTATCAACACTATTTTGGGTTAAAAGAGTAATTGTTGTAATAAAAGTATTCATCGCAAACATATGGACGATTGTTATAATTATTGTTAGAATAAAGCCGCCAAAAGAAATATTCATTTTATAAGCAACAATGCTTTGAGTAATGAGTTGATAAATAACAACAGGTAGAATAGTTGCAAAGTAAGAAAATAGACTTGTTGTTAAGTAAAGTGATTCTTTCTTTATTGGTAAGGAAAAGTAAAGAATATTACTTTTCTTTTTTTGTAAAAAAGAAAATAAATAAATAGGTACAATACATGATAAACCTAATCCATAAACAAGAGAGAGTGTGCCTGTTAAATCTAATGAAGGTGTATACTCATTAAATACCCAAAAAGGAATAATGATACCAACAAGATAAATAAGAATAAGATATTTCTTATTTTGTTTTATTAAATATTTAAAATAATCTTTATTAATCATAGACACCATACCCCTTTCTTTCCATTTCATAAATAAATATTTCTTCTAAATTTACAGGTAAAACTTCTAACATAATTGGATTGAACATTCTTAAATAATCTTTAATTTCATTGATGTCTCCTTTAACAACCATATTAATCACTCTTGATTGTTTATGGAAAGAGAGAACATCTAAATGACTGAATTCTTCTTTGTTTAATTCTTCTTTAAAAGCTAATTGTATTTTATGAATATGATCTTTAATATCATAGAGATCACCCGATGTTGTCATACATCCATTGTCTAAAATCCCAAAGCTATCACAAATATCTTCTAATTCTCTTAAATTATGAGATGAAATAATGACTGTCATATTTTCATCAATGATTTGATTAATAGCTTTTTTAAAAGCTAAACGCATAACAGGGTCTAAACCATCAAAAGCTTCATCTAATAATAAATATTTTGGTGCAATTGCAAGTGCTAAAGCAAACATTGCTTGTCTTTTCATTCCTTTTGAATAGTCTTTTAAAGGTTTATTTTGTGGTAAACGGAATAAATTGACATAATGTTGATAGGTTTCTAAATTGAATTGTGGATAAAAAGTAAGATAGAAATCTTTCATTTCATCAATAGTAGCAAAGTGAAAATAGTAGGGATCATCACTAATGAATAAAATATCTTTTTTAACATCAGGATTTTCATAAACATCTTTTCCATCAAATAAAATACTTCCTTCATCGCATTTAGAAATCCCATTTAATAAATAAAGTAAGGTTGATTTCCCAGCTCCATTAGGACCAATCAAACCAAAAATACTTCCTGAGGAAATTGTGACATTTAAATGATTTAAAACATTTTTATTTTCAAAAGATTTCATCACATCTTTAATTTCAATCATACAGTTTCCTCCTTATATACTTCTTCAATAATTTCTAATAATTTGTCTTTGGTAATTTGATGCTTTTTCATTTCATTGACACATCCTTTAAAATCATCTAATTTATCGTCTTTAATCAATTGATCAGTTTGATTATCAGCAATAAAACATCCTTTTCCTTTAATGGAATAAATATAACCTTGGTTCTCTAATTCTTGATAGGCCTTAGAAACAGTATTAGGATTAACGCCAATATCTGTTGCAAGAGATCTTACCGAAGGTAATTTATCATTAGGAAGTAAAATGCCAATAGAGATAAATTCTAAGATTTGTTTTTTGAGTTGTTCAAAAATAGGAACTTTACTTTGAATATCTATTATAAACATAGAGTCCTCCTAACTGTATTAGTGTCACTAGTACACTAATACAGTATAATACATTTAATGATTTGTCAATAAGGTAAAGAAAAAAAGAACTCAATCATTGAATTCTTTTTCGTGTTTTTTGAAAAAATCATAAAAATAGCGAACATTTTCTAATTTATACCAAGGGGTAACTTCGTATTCTCTTGCATCTAAATTATAAATTTTAGCGTTTAAAGTACCTAACATAAAAGGAGAGTGTGTCGCAATAATAAACTGACACCCTAAATAATGTGTTAGTTCATTAATTTCTTGAGCTAAAGCAACTTGATTTGCAGGAGATAAAGAAACTTCTGGTTCATCTAATAAATAAAGAGCATTTGGTAAAAGATATTCTTGAAAGAACTGTAAAGAGGTTTCACCATTGGAATACTTTTCTTGAGAAAAAATGATATTTTCAATACGTTGTTCTTTCTTTTTATTTAAAACACTTTGTGCTTTTTCTAAAGATAATCTTTCTTGCATATAATCATAAGTTAAACCATGTTCTAAAATAGCTTTTTGTTGTATTTTTTTAATTTCATATAAAATATCTTCACTTTTAATATAACGACTATTTTCAGGTAGTTGATAAAAAGGAATACCATTTTCATTGCTGCCTAAACTATAAGCACATTCATTTTCAAATCTTTCACAATAATTTTCATAGTAGGCATTACTTGCAGGCATTTCTTTTCCTTTTATTTTTAATTTACTAGCAATGATGTTAAGAAGTGTGGATTTTCCACAACCATTATTTCCATAAAAAATGGTAATAGGTGCAAAAGAAAAAGGCTCTATGTACTTATCTCTAAAGATATTATAGGGATAAATATTAGGATTTTTGAGTGTTTGATTGCTTAATTTAAAACTACTTAAATAGATCATAGAATGAACCTCCTTTAATAATTTTATTTTATTGAACTTTCAATATAAAAACAATTGAGAAAGTTAATAAAAATTATTATTTTTGTTTAAACAACTAAAGAAAGAAGTTATATAATTATTGATAAATATTTTGTATAATATTTTAAAAAGAAGGGAAAGTTATGAAAAAATTATATTTAATAGGTGGAACGATGGGCGTTGGTAAAACAACAACGTGTCAGGTCCTTAAAAGAAAGTTAGATAGAAGCGTTTTTATAGATGGAGATTGGTGTTGGGATATGCATCCGTTCATAGTTAATGAAGAAACAAAAAAGTTAGTTTTAGAGAATATCTGTATGTTATTGAATAATGATTTAAAATGCAGTGTATTTGATCATATTATTTTTTGTTGGGTCATGCACGAACAAAGTATTATTGATGTTCTACTTTCACATCTTGATTTAAAAGATGTAAAAGTGATATCTATTTCTTTAGTTTGTCAAAAAGAAGCTTTGGAAAAAAGAATTCAAAAAGATATCAATCAAGGAATTAGAAAACCAGATATCCTTGCTCGTAGTGTAGAAAGATTAGAAATGTATCAAAAATTAAATACATATAAAATTGATGTTTCTAATAAAACAATTGAAGAAATTGTTAAAGAAATAATAAAAGTAGGTGATGAAAATGATTAGACATATTTTATTTTGGAATTATACAAAAGAAGTTAAAGAAAACCATTTAGAAAAAGAAACACTTCAAAAATTAAAAGAATCGGTTCAAACTTTAGAAGGAATTGAAGGCTTATTATGTGTGGAAATGGAAGAAAACTTGACTTCAGGTTATGATCTTGTTTTTTATAGTGAATTTGAAAATTTAGAGGCATTAAAGAATTTTCAAAATCATTCATTACATGAAGCACATAAAAAGCGTTGTATGAATCTTGTTTGTGAGCGTTTATGTGGAGATATTGAAAGATGAAAACAGAACATATTGAAGTTGTAGATTATGATTCGAAGTGGGTAAATGATTTCAATCAAATTAAAGGGGAAATAGAAGAAGCTTTAAAAGATTTAGTGCTTGCTGTTGAACATGTAGGAAGCACTTCTGTTCCTTTACTAGCAGCTAAACCAATCATTGATTTAGATGTTGTTATTGATCAAAATGATTTAAAAGAAGTTATTTATCTTTTAGAAAATCATGGTTATATTTATGAAGGCGATTTAGGTCTTAAAGATCGCGAAGCTTTTAGATATGAAGGAAAAGAGCATTTAAGAACACATCATCTTTATGTATGTCCACAAGATTCTAAAGAATTGAAACGACATCTTGCTTTTAGAAAGTATTTAAGAAAACATCCAAATACTGTAAAAGAATACGGTAAAATTAAAAAAGAAGCAGCAAAGTTGTATCCAAATGATATTGAAAAATATTGTATGTATAAATCACAAATTATTGAAAAAATTTATAAGGAAATAGGTTTATAAAAATGAAAAAAAGTTATAAAGGATTTATGGCATGGCTGGTTTTATTTTGTGTAGGTGTGTTGGCGATTATTCTTATGGATATCAAGAATATAGATTTAGTAGGTTTGGTTTTAGGTAATTATATATTTATAACTCTTGCCATTCTTACGGGCATGATTTATAAAAATGAGGCAATCTATTGGTATACAGGGATTTCTTATCAAGAAGCATGTGCGGTTACAAGCAAACAAAGAAAAGAGTATGCGTATAAACATTTTATAAGATTTTTAATGGTTTGTTTAGGTTATTTTGTTTATTCAATTATTGCCTATTTTTTATCATTTTCATTTGGCATGAGTATCATTATTTGTTGTCTTTTAATGACAGTTTGCGCATTAAGTACGGTGTCAATTAAGTTATAGGAGTATTTTATGAGTTTTATTACAACGTATACAAAAAAATATTTTGATCCATTAAATGTTGATGAAAGTTTATTAGATATTAAAGATATTGCACATGCACTTTCTTTAATATGTCGAGGAAATGGACATGTTCAATATTTTTATTCCGTAGCTCAACATAGTCTTGCTTGTGCTAAGGAAGCAAAGGCAAGAGGATATAGTAAAGAAGTTATTTTAGGATGTTTGTTGCATGATGGAAGTGAAGTTTATTTAAGTGATGTTACAAGACCAATAAAAAAAGAGCTTACTTATTATTTAGAAGTGGAAGATGTTTTACAAAATGTTATTTGGAAACATTTTATTCAAAGAGATTTAACAAAAGAAGAAACTAAATTAGTTTTTGAAATTGATGATGAAATGTTATCTTTGGAACTAAAAGAATTATTAAATGATGAAATCAATTGGGATTATTTAAAGTTGCAAAGAAAAGTTGATTTAAGTTTTGTAACTTTTGAAACAATTGAAAATGAATTTATAGAATTTTATAAAGAGACGATGGAAATTTAAAATCGTCTTTTTCTTTACCCTTTCCTTATTTCTGTGCTAAAATTTGAGTATATATTTTTAAGGGGGACTCTTATATGGAACATGTTACATTTGATGAATTT
Source organism: Faecalibacillus sp. H12 (assembly GCF_013361255.1). Classification (NCBI taxonomy): domain Bacteria; kingdom Bacillati; phylum Bacillota; class Erysipelotrichia; order Erysipelotrichales; family Coprobacillaceae; genus Faecalibacillus; species Faecalibacillus sp. H12. Next base: position 6,694 of record NZ_JABWDK010000011.1, read on the forward strand.
TTTGATTTTGTAAAGAATGAAGATGCCAATTGGTATATTCCTGGCCTAAAAGAATATTTTGAAGGTTTAAATCAAGATGAAATTTATATACAAGACAATTTTTTGGGAAAACTTGTTTTTCAATTTAATAAATTTGAAAATAATTTAAAGAAAGCTGTTTTTGATAAGTTTATCTGTTATAGAAAAATGACAGATGAAAAAGAAAAAAGCAAACTTAAAAACAGTGCTAATGAAATAGCCAATGTTGATTTAGAAAGTGCTTATTCTTACAATGAACTTTTTGACAATGTTTCTCATAACAAATTATTAGAGGATATCAATAAATATAATAATTGTGGGGATGTTGATTTTGATCTTGGAATAGAATTAAGATTTAATGAAATATATGATGAAGAAACTTTTAACCAAGGTTCTTTAGATATTATAGGAAGTGTTTCATTTAACTCACATAAAAGTGGAAAAGTCTTTGATTTTCCATTTACCATGACCATTGGTTTAGATTCATATTATTTTGAAAAAGATGGGGATATCTATAAGATATATAAATTTAGGGAGTTCTATGCTTTTTCTAAAATTTATGGTACAGAAGATACAATTCATTATAGATATAGAAAAAATGATTTTCCATTAGAAAAATATGGTACATATGGTGTACATGTTGATAGTGATATTCCTTTTACCAGTGATAAGTATTCAATTTATATGTTTAGAAATGACTATGCCCCATTTAAATATGCTTTCCAATATGACTGTCTAACTCATTTAGTTAAATCTGAACTTGGGAAAGAGCTTTTAGAAAATGGTGCTAAAGAAGATTTATTAAGAATTCTATACAATAGGATAGCTTATGCTGTTGATGAAAGCCTTATGCCAGAATATGATTAAGATGTTATCTTTAAAACAATTGAAAATGAATTTATAGAGAAACGATGAGATGAATCATCGTTTTTTTACTTTTACTTAACATTTCTTTTCGTAAAAATGATAGTTGATTATCTTAAAAATAAGTATGCTTTTTCTAAACTAAAGAAAGGGAAATAAAAAAATGCCATCAACTTATGCACATTATCGATTTGGACAAGAAGTTTTAAAAGAACTACCAAACGATATCAAAAAAATAATTATAGAAAATAAAGAACTCTATGATATTGGACTACATGGTCCAGATCTCTTGTTTTATTATTTACCATTAAAAACCAATGAAATTAATTCAATAGGTTATAACATGCACGAAAAAACAGGAAAAGAAGTCTTTGATACTTTTAGAAAAATGATGACTTCTAAAAAACAAATCAATCATTACCTAGCTTATTATTATGGATTTATTTGTCATTTTTCCTTAGATGCAACGTGTCACGGTTATATTGAAAAAAGAATTCATGAAAGTGGAGTATCACATGGAGAAATAGAAGTTGAATTTGATCGTTTTTTAATGATTGAAGATGGATTAGATCCGATAAGACATAAACTTACCAATCATATTATTCCATCTATTGATTATGCAAGAATCATTGCTCCTTTTTTTAATGTAACAGCTCAACAAGTCGTTAAATCATTAGAAAGTATGAAATTCTATAATGATTTATTAATTGCACCCTCAAAATTAAAAAGAAAGTTTATTTATGCATTACTTCGTATTACAGGAAATTATCAGGAAATGCACGGTTTGCTTGTTAATTATGAGGCTAATCCTTTATGTAAAGATAGTACAGAAAAATTAAATCAATTCTATAAACAAGCCATCAAAAAAGCTGTTGAATTGATCAGTGAGTATGTGCAGCTTTCATCATTAGAAAAAACAAAAGATGATTTTTATCAATATACATTTAGTGGGAAAAAGGAGTAAAATATGAAATTTAAGATGACAACTGAAGAAAAAAACTGGGTGCTCTATGATGTAGGCAATTCAGCTTTTGTTTTATTAGTATCAACAATTGTACCGATTTATTTTAATTATCTAGCTGAAAAAGCAGACTTATCTTCGGTAGATTATTTAGCTTTTTGGGGTTATACGGCTTCGCTTGTGACAATTATTGTTGCTTTTTTAGGACCGGTATTAGGTACATTAGCTGATACAAAAGATTATAAAAAACCGCTTTTTACAATGATGTTACTTATTGGATGTATTGGTTGTTTTCTTCTAGGATTTATCAACTATTGGTTTGTCTTTTTAATTGTGTTTTTAATTGCTAAGATAGGTTTTTCCGGAAGCTTGATTTTCTATGATTCGATGCTTTCTGATGTAACAACGCCTGAACGTGTAGATCATGTTTCTTCTCAAGGATATGCCTGGGGTTATATTGGAAGCTGTGTCCCTTTTGTTGTCTGTCTTCTTCTTGTTTTAAATGCTGGAAAGATTGGACTATCTATGGAAATGTCAATGATGATTTCTTTTGCTATTATTGCTTTATGGTGGTTTTGTTTAACACTACCACTTTTAAAAACATACAAACAAAAGTATTATGTAGAAAGACAACCCAAAGCGATTTCAAATAGTTTTAAAAGATTAGGAACGACTTTAAAAAATATTAGAAAAGAAAAAAAGATTTTTTTATTCTTATTAGCGTTTTTCTTCTATATTGATGGGGTTTATACCATTATAGATATGGCAACAGCCTATGGAACAGCTTTAGGGTTTGAAAGTACAAGTTTATTACTAGCTCTTTTACTTACCCAAGTTGTCGCCTTTCCCTTCGCAATTTTATTTGGAAGACTTGCAACAAAATATAATACTTCAAAATTAATCGTTATTTGTATTTTAGCGTATTTAGGTATTTCTATTTTTGCTATCTTCCTTACAAAACAATGGCAATTTTGGGTGTTAGCTATTTTGGTAGGAATGTTTCAAGGAGGAATTCAATCGTTATCAAGATCTTATTTTACAAAAATCATTCCTTCAGAAAAATCGGGAGAATATTTTGGTTTGATGGATGTATGTGGTAAAGGAGCTTCTTTTTTAGGAACAACAGTGATTAGTGTTTTATCACAATGGACAGGACAAGTTAATCTTTCTCTAGGAGCGCTATCTATTTTCTTTATGTTAGGAATTGTTTTTTTTAAAATGTCTGAAAAAAGAGAAGGTTAGTGAACTACAAGTTCAATGACAGCCTTCTTTTTTTATTTTAAAATAATAGTGGTGATAGAAATGAAGAAAAAATTAATAAATCCTTTAAAAATAGGAAAGAATTTAAAAAGATGTGTTGATCAAATGGGGTATAAAGTAAAAGATATTCAAGAGTATTTATGTTTAGAATGTCCTCAACCAATTTATCGTTGGTTTAAAGGAAGTACATATCCTTCAATTCATCATTTATATGCATTAAGTTGTTTATTTGGGGTAAGTATGAATGAATTAATTGAAGAAGATGAAAGAAAAGGATGGGGTTATCGTATTTATCAAATGAAAGAGGGGAAAATGACATTAGAAAATCAAGAAATTTTGTAAGCGTATTTCTTGCTTATTTTTTAGTATTCAAGTATGATATAGATACCCTATAGGGGTGGGAGGTGTTTGGATGAAAAAGAAATATGATGTCGTTGGGATGACATGTAGTGCTTGTTCAACTCATGTAGATAAAGCAGTAAGAGGGTTGGATGGTGTTGATGATGTTAATGTCAATTTATTACAAAACTCAATGACTGTTGAATTTGATGAAAATAAACTAAGTGAAAGTCAAATTTTTGAGGTCGTAGATAAAGCAGGTTATAAAGCTCAAAATATTGGTGAAAAACAGGTTTCAAATGTTCAAGAAAATGAAAATGAGCATAAAAAGAAGAATTTGATTCTATCATTTATTTTCTTGATTCCTTTATTTTATATCAGTATGGGACATATGATGAATTGGCCTTTACCAAGTATTCTCTTAGGTCATGAAAATATGATGATCTTTGTTTTAGTTCAATTGTGTTTAGTTGTTCCTATTATGTTTATTAATAGAGGATATTATATTCGAGGATTTAAAACTTTATGGAATAGAAGTCCAAATATGGATTCCTTGATTGCCTTAGGTTCTTCAGCAGCTTTTATTTATAGTTTATATGCAACATTTATGATGGCTTATTATCTAGGAAGAATGGATATGGATATGACCCATCATTATATGATGCAACTTTACTTTGAATCGGCAGGAATGATTTTAACGTTGATTTCTTTAGGTAAATATTTAGAATCACGTTCTAAACAAAAAACGTCAGAAGCGATTGAAAAATTGATGAAGCTGATGCCTTCAACAGCTATTGTCTTAAAAGAAGGGAAAGAAGTTGAAGTGGCCATTGAAGATGTTCAAATTGGTGATGTTGTGATTGTTAAACCAGGTAACAATATTCCTTTGGATGGAAAAATCATTCAAGGACATGGTTCTATCAATGAAGCGATGATTACTGGAGAAAGCTTACCGGTCGATAAAACAGTTGGTGATCAAGTTATTGGTTCAACCAATAACTTAGATGGTTATATGCAAGTAGAAGTTAGTCATGCTTCAAATGATACAACGCTTTCTAAAATCATTCGTTTAGTAGAAGAAGCAGGCGCTTCTAAAGCACCAATTGCGAAACTTGCCGATAAGATCAGTGGTGTCTTTGTACCAACCGTTATTACAATTGCAATTATTACTTTCATTTTATGGTTGACCCTTGGAAATAAAGATTTCCACTTTGCCTTAAACTGTGCAATTTCAGTCCTTGTTATTTCTTGTCCATGTGCTTTAGGGCTTGCCACTCCTACAGCAATCATGGTTGGAACAGGGAAAGGGGCTAACTTAGGTATCTTAGTTAAATCAGCACAACATTTAGAAGAACTTTCTAAATGTGATACGATTGTTTTAGATAAGACGGGAACACTTACTGAAGGAAAACCTCAAGTTACAGAAGTTTATCCAATTGGTGTAAGTGAAAATGATCTATTGAAATATGCGGGTTCGATTGAACAATATTCTAAACATCCACTTGCCAAGGCGATTCATAGTTATGTTTTAGAACAAGGTTTATCTATTGATTCATTAGATCATTTTGAAATGAAACAAGGATTAGGACTTGTAGGTAATTTAAAGGGAGAAATTCTTTTATCAGGAAATAGACGTTTGATGGAAGAAAATGATGTTGATCTTTCTTCGATTGAAGATCTCTATAAAGAATTATCATCTAAAGGAAAGACACCTTTATTCTATAGCTATGCCGGTCAACTTATTGGTTTAATCGTTGTTTCAGATGTCTTGAAACAAACAAGTAAACATGCCATTGATTGTTTAAAAGATATGAACATGAATATCTATATGTTGACAGGAGACAATCAATTGACAGCCAATGCGATTGCTGATGAATTAGGTATTGAAGCTATTGGAGAAGTCTTACCACAAGATAAAGAAAAACATGTAAGAGACTTACAAGAAAAAGGACATCGTGTCATCATGGTGGGTGATGGAATCAATGATGCACCCGCTCTTGTTAGAAGTGATGTTGGTATTGCAATGACTTCAGGTATTGATATTGCGATCGAATCTGCTGATATCGTTTTAATGAAAAATGATTTACAAGATGTTGTTGTGGCTTATGAACTTTCAAAAGCCACAATTAAAAATATTAAAGAAAACTTATTCTGGGCATTCTTCTATAATGTCATTGGTATTCCTGTTGCTGCAGGAGTGTTCTATTCAATCTTTGGCTGGTTGTTAGATCCAATGTATGGAGCAGCAGCAATGTCATTAAGTTCTGTCTTTGTTGTATCGAATGCACTTAGATTAAGATTCTTTAAACCAAAACATCAAATTATTCAAATACGAGAAAATAGGAAAAAGGAAGAAAAGAAAATGAAAAAAGTATTAGTAGAAGGAATGATGTGCGAACATTGTAAAGCACATGTAGAAAAAGCATTAAATGCTATTGATGGTATTCAAGCAACAGTTGATCTAGAAAAAAACTGTGCTTTTGTAGAAGGTGAAACTGACGAAGCAACACTAAAACAAGCCATTGAAGAAGCTGGATATACTTATAAAGGAATTGAATAAGTATGATGGCCGATAAAAAACAGGTTACAAGACTTTTAAAAACCGCAAGAGGACAAATTGATGGTATCTTAAAAATGGTGGAAGAAGATCGCTATTGTATTGATATTTCACATCAAATCATGGCAAGTGAAGCGATTTTAAAAAGAGCCAACAAAGAAGTCTTAAAGGCACACATGACACATTGTGTACATGATGCAGTTAATAGTGAAGATTGTGATCAAAAAATAGAAGAAATGATTAAAGTATTAGATAATTTATTGAAATAAGAAATCTTGAAAAAGGTTTCTTTTTTTATGTAAAAAAGCATAATACCGGCTTATATAAGCCGGTATTTAGAAACTTGTGGGTTTATAATGTAGATAAAAGAATTTCTAATAAGGTAAATATTTTAATTGCAAGGCGTGAATGGTACAATAGTTAATATAAAATAAAAAAAGTTCCGAAGAACTTTTTTAATCACCTAAGTGATGTCAAATAATTGACGCTTTAGCATAAGCTTTATTTTAACTGTGTTGTGTTATTTTGAATGATCAAAACCTATTTGTTTTGACATAAATAGAATAACGCTTAAGAAAGGGGATGTCAATAGTGAAAAATAGAGAGAATATAAAATATTATATAGGTGTAGATATTGGTACGAATTCTGTAGGTTGGGCTGTTATTGATGAAAATGGAAATTTGTTGAAAAAAGGGAAGCATCATTTATGGGGATCACGTTTATTTGATCAAGCTCAAACTGCCCAAAATCGTAGAAATTATCGTTCTTCACGTAGAAGATACAATAAGAGAAGACAAAGAATTGGATTATTGCGATTGATTATGAGTGATATGGTATTAGAAGTTGATCCATCTTTTTTCATTCGTTTAGAAAAAACAACTTTTTTGGATAAAGAGGATAAAAAAGCTATATTAAAAGATAATTATAAAATGAATTATAATTTATTTTGTGATGAAGATTATAATGACAAAAAATATTTTAAAGATTATCCAACAATCTATCATTTAAGAAAAAAATTATGTGAAAGTGATGAAAAAGCAGATCCAAGATTAATTTATTTAGCTTTACATCATATTGTCAAATATCGCGGGAATTTTTTATATGAAGGACAAGAGTTACATTTAGAATCATCTAATAAAGAAGAAGATTTAAAAATACTTTTTGATATCCTTGGTAAGAATAATGATACAGTTTATGATTTTAGTGAAGAACAAATTCAATTTATATTAAAAACTGTTGTTGAAAATATTTCTAAAACAGCAAAAGTAGATGAATGTATGTCACATTTAAAATTAAATAGTGAAGATAAAAAAATAGTTAAAGAATTTATGAGAGGATTGGTTGGAAATAAATTCAATGTAAGTAAGTTATATATGCATGAAGATTTACAATTTGATGATGAAGATTTAAAACTACAATTTTCAGATAAATCTTATGAAGAAAAAATAATTGAATATGAAAATGTATTAGAAGAAAAAATGGAATTTATTGATTTGATGCAACAATTTTATAGTTGGATAGAATTAAGCAAGATTGTTGGTTCTGATAGTCAGCACGTTTCAATTTCAGATGCAATGGTTAATATTTATGTAAACCATAAAGAAGATTTGAAAGCTTTAAAAGAAATGATGTTAAAAATTGGTAAAAAAGAATATGATGAAATGTTTAAACCAACTTCAAAGAGTATTGTCAATTATTATAATTATGTAAATCCTGTAGCGTGTTCAGGAGATAAAACGGATGGTTTCTATAAATATGTAAAGAAAGCAATTGAAAAATCTGATGATTCAAGAAAAGATGAAATTCTTCAAAAGATTGCTAACGAAACTTATATGTTAAAACAAACAAGTAAAAATAATGCTTATATTCCTTACCAAATGCAAAAAGATGAACTTATAAAAATATTAGATCATCAAGAAAAATATTATCCTGTTTTAAAAGAAAATAGAGATAAAATTATTTCAATTCTAGAATTTAGAATACCTTATTACTATGGACCTTTAGATGGTAATAAACAATTTGGGTGGCTGATAAAGAAAAAAGGCAAGGAAAATGAAAGAATATTACCATGGAATCATCAAGAAATTGTTGATGTCCAAGAAACAGCAGCACAATTTATTAAAAAATTGACAAACTATTGTACATATTTGCCAATAGAAAAAGTAATGCCTCAAAAATCATTAACATGTTCTATGTATGAGGTGTTATCAGAAGTTAATAAAATAAGAATTGATGGAAAATTGTTGCCTATAGATACAAAGAATAGATTGATTGAGGACTTGTTTTTTAAAAGAAAAACTGTTAAAGAAAAAGATTTAATTAACTGGTTAAAACAAAATCAATTAACAGTTGGTGAAATAACAGGTTATCAAAAAGAAAAAGCATTTTCATCTTCTTTAGCACCATGGATTGATTTTAAAGAAATATTTGATGAAATAAATGATAGCAACTATGATTTAATTGAAAAAATTATAGAAGATATGACAATTTTTAATGAAGGAAGTATTTTAAAAGAAAGATTAAAAAAAGCTTATAATTTAGATCAAAATAAAATTAAAAAAATTATGAAATTAAAATATTCTGGTTGGTCAAGGTTATCTAAAAAACTTATAAATGGTATTAGAGCTGATAATAAGTTTGGTTCAAGTGTTTCTATATTAGATGTAATGAAGGAAAGTCATATGACTTTAATGGAAATCATCAATGACCAAGATTTAGGTTTTAAACAAATTATTGAAAAAGAAAATTTCAAAAACGAAACAGGTTCTTTTGAATATGAAGATATTGAAAATTTAGCAGGATCTCCAGCTCTTAAAAGAGGAATATGGCAAACATTACAAGTTATTGAAGAAATTAAAAATTATATGGGGCATGAGCCTAAAAATATCTACATAGAATTTGCTAGAGAAGAACAAGAAAAAGTTAGAACTACAACAAGAGTAAAACAATTAAAATCAATATATAATGATATCAAAAATCAATTAGATGTTCATGGAAAAGAAGTATATTCTAATTTAAATAAGCAAGATGAAAAAAGTTCTATTGAAAAAAGATTATATTTATATTACACCCAATTAGGAAAATGTATGTATAGTGGTGAATCATTAGATATTGATAAATTATCAAATTACGAAATTGATCATATTTTTCCTAGAACACTTACGTCAGATGATAGTTTAGATAACTTGGTATTAGTTAAGAAAAAAGAAAATCAAAGAAAATTAGATGATTTAGTTTTACCTTTAGAAATAAGAAATAAAATGGAAGTTTTTTGGAAAAAACTATACGATAATGGATTAATAACACAAACAAAATATTATCGATTAATGAGGGATGAATTTAGACGAGATCAAATTGATAAATTCATTAATAGACAATTAGTAGAAACAAGACAAATTATTAAGCATGTTGCTAATATTATTGAAAATCATTATGAAGATACTAAAGTATTTACAGTAAGAGCTAATCTATCGCATGAATTTAGAGAAAAATACGAAATATATAAAAATAGGAACGTAAATGATTTTCATCACGCTCATGATGCTTATATTGCTTGTATTATTGGTCGATATATACAAATAAGATTTCCAGGATTAGAAGCAAAATACGTTTATGGTCAATATATGCAAAATGTAAAGAATACAAAAAACAATATTGATAAAGAAAATCATGGATTTATCATAAATAGTATGAAATATGAATGTATTGACGAAGATACAGGAGAAGTTATTTGGAATCCAGAGAGAATTTTAGATTACATTAAGTGTTTTAATTATAGAGATGTATATATAACTAAAAAATTAGATACGAATAATAGGGAACTTTTCAACGTGACTATTTTACCAAATGATAAGAATAGTGAAAAAGGAAAGACAAGAGCAACGATACCAGTAAATAAATTGCGTAGTAATGTACGTAAGTATGGAGGATTTAGTGGATTACAAAGTGATATTGTGGCTATTGAAGGAAAGAAAGGAAAGAAGATAGATCGAAGACTTATAAATCTTCCTATTTTATTGCGATATGTATCTATCGAGGATCAATGTAAATATATTATGGAAAATAATAAATACAGCGATGTTAAAATAATTAAAAAGATAAAGAAAAATCAGTTAATTGAGATAGATGGTGGATTATACTACTTATCATCAGCAACAGAACTTGTTAATGCGCACCAATTAATATTAAATAATAAGGAAAATGAAATTATTTTTGAAATTAATAATGCAATGATTAAAAATGATTATAGCTATTTTGAAAACAGAGAAATAGAAATAACTAAATTATATAATCTGCTTTGTGATAAGATGAAAAAATATTATCCAAAGTATAAAGGAATTTATGAGAAAATACTAACTAAAAATATAGACTTCAATATTCTTGAAATTGATTTGAAATGTAGAGTTATATTAGAAGTTTTAAAGATTCTTAAAGCGGGAGCTATTAATGGAAATTTAAAATTTGAACCATATAATATGACTGATCGAGAAGGAAGACTTTCTAAACAATCGATTCATTTAGATAACACTTACTTTTATGATGTTTCTATAACAGGTATATATTCTAAAAAATATAAGTTATGACATGGAGAACAGTAGTTATAACTAATAAAGCAAAATTATCTTATAAAAATGATTACTTGATTGTAAGAAATGATGAAGTAAAATTAATTCATTTATCAGAAATTAATACTCTTATCATTGATACAACAGCTGCAACCATGACTTCCTACTTAATATCTGAAATGTTAAGTAGGAAGATTAAGATAATTATTTGTGATAAAAAAAGAAATCCACAAGGAGAAATAGTTTCCTATTATGGAAGTCATAATACAAGTGAACAAATTTTTAAACAAATAAAATGGGATGATTATTGTAAAATTATTTGCACAAGAATAATTGAAGAAAAGATAATTAATCAAGCTAATTTTTTAAAAGAGTTAAATATTGAAAATTATCAGATGTTATATGACTATGTAGGTGATTTGGTTTTATTTGATGAAAGTAATAGAGAAGGTCATGCAGCAAAGGTTTATTTTAATAGTTTATTTGGAAAATCTTTTACTAGAGAAGATCAATGTGATATCAATTATGCATTAAATTATGGATATACGATATTATTATCTCAATTTAATAAAGAAATTGTTTCTCAAGGCTATTTAACACAGTTAGGTATTAAACATCACAATGTATATAATAGTTTTAATTTATCTTCGGATTTAATGGAGCCTTTTAGACCATTGGTAGATAAAATTGTTAAAGAGAATTTTAATGAAAGATTTGATGGTGGCATGAAAGTAAAATTAGTGGATGTGCTAAATCATAAGGTAAGAATAAAAGGAAAAGATCAATATGTTTCCAATGCTATTAGTATTTATGTAAAGAGTGTATTTAATGCAATAGATAAGAAAGATGTTGATTTGATAAATTTTTTTGAATATGAGTTATAGATATATGAGAATGATAGTGTTTTTTGATTTACCATCTGTTACTTATGTTGATCAAAAAGAATATAATAAATTTCATAAATTTTTAATAAAAAATGGATACATTATGATGCAATAAAGTGTATATACAAAATTGGCATTGAACAATTCTATTGTAATAAGCGAAAGAGATAAATTAAAAAAGAATAAACCATCAAAAGGATTAGTTCAGTTATTGGTCATTACTGAAAAGCAATTTGCGCGTATTGAATATGTTGTAGGAGATAAGAAAACAGATGTTGAAGATACAGAAAGCAGGTTGATTATATTATGATTATGAAAATAATGGGATTTGATATAGAGGTTGATATTAATAAAGATAAGACAAATATATTGGTAATTGATGATCATAAATTATTTGGAAGTTTTTGTTACGATCTTAATAGAAAAGATACTGAAAAAATTGTTTTTATAGATAATGATAAGTTAGTAAACATAAAAGATATTATTATTTTTAATGATATATTAAGTTTTAATTTTAATGATAAAACTATTATTACTAAATTATATAATAAGTTATCTAAAAGTATAATATCGAATGTAGAGATTGATAATGAATTAAAAAAATATTTTATGAAGATTTCAAATATTTTATATGATGAAATTGAATACTATAATGTTGATATTGATTTAAATGAAGAAATAGATTTAGTGAAATATTTTAAATTAGCAGGAATTGAGTTTGATAATAAATATAACAATCTAATCGATAAATTTATAGATATATTAGAAATATATTCAGAGCTATATGATCAAACAATGATATTTATTAATGTACTAACATATTTTTCAAATGAAGAAATTAGAGAAATATTAAAGTATATAACTTATAAAAAAATAAGTGTTTTATTTTTAGAAAATAGTTATAATAGGAGTGTGTATTTTGAAAATAAATATGTCATAGATGATGATTTCTATGATTATATCATTCATGATGACAAAAGTTAGTGTTGGCTTTTATAACTTTAAAACCTGATTTGAGGTTTTAGAAGTGTGTTATTTTGAATGATTACAAAACTGTAATGTTTGCTATCTAATCCTTTAGCTTGTTTTAGAAGTGTGTTATTTTGAATGATTACAAAACTACAAAATCAACAATCACTACTATTGAAACGTTTTAGAAGTGTGTTATTTTGAATGATTACAAAACATATATAAATTACGAATATAATAAATTTCAGTTTTAGAAGTGTGTTATTTTGAATGATTACAAAACCAATTCAAGTGATTTTAATAATATTGCTAAGTTTTAGAAGTGTGTTATTTTGAATGATTACAAAACAACAATTGAAGATATCGAAAAAGGTAATATGTTTTAGAAGTGTGTTATTTTGAATGATTACAAAACTACAAAATCAACCATCACTACTATCGAAACGTTTTAGAAGTGTGTTATTTTGAATGATTACAAAACATTAGTAATTTGAATACCATTTTCCCACTTGTTTTAGAAGTGTGTTATTTTGAATGATTACAAAACTTTACCAATGGCATCTCTCATTACTCTTGAGTTTTAGAAGTGTGTTATTTTGAATGATTACAAAACAACTGCAGTTCCATTTACTTTAACAGTAACGTTTTAGAAGTGTGTTATTTTGAATGATTACAAAACGAATGAAAATCTTCAATGGGCTTTAGGCGAGTTTTAGAAGTGTGTTATTTTGAATGATTACAAAACTGGAGTAAAATTAAAAGCTATCGATTTTAGGTTTTAGAAGTGTGTTATTTTGAATGATTACAAAACTAATAATTCATAGGGAGGGTACACATCCAAGTTTTAGAAGTGTGTTATATTGAATGATTACAAAACTTTATCACTCCTGGTGCTTTTTAGAAAGTGGTTTTAGAAGTATGTTATTTTGGAATAAAAATATTCTAGCAAAAATCCATAGTTTTATAGTTGTGTTTATATTTTGAATAGTAATAAAAAATCTAGAGATTTCTTCATCTCTGGATTAAGTGTATTTAAATATAAATTTATAATATATAACTTAATTGACCATCTGAAACAGGTGGTGATTAGGTGTCAAGTTTTGTACATGTAAAAGCCATAATTTTACTTATAAAATTATGGTTTAAATTTTATGAATTCAAATCTTATTTAAAAAGATGTGTCATATGGTTTATTAAGATATATAATAAAAATATTTACATAAAATAAAAAACAACCCGAAGGTTGTTGTTTATTAAATGGCGTCCACGAAGGG
>NZ_JABWDK010000011.1:20485-71279 GCF_013361255.1 Faecalibacillus sp. H12
GGCGTGTGCTCTATCCAGCTGAGCTACGTAGACATTGCTTACTTTCAACTGCTCATATATATTAGCATGAATATGAAATGATTGCAATAAAAAATCACAATTTTTTTAAATTTATATTTTATATTTTGAAGAGATATATATAAAATAAAAAACAACCCGAAGGTTGTTGTTTATTAAATGGCGTCCACGAAGGGATTCGAACCCCTGACCGCACGCTTAGAAGGCGTGTGCTCTATCCAGCTGAGCTACGTAGACATTGCTTACTTTCAACTGCTCAACTAGAATAGCATATATTTTTTTAAAAAGCAATACTTTTTTAAAAATCATCTAAATTTTTGAATTCAACCTTTAAATCTTTACCTTCTACATAAATAACACAATAACTTCGATTACTTCCTCCACGAGGTAAAGTTGTAGATCCAGGATTAATAAGTGTATAACCATCAACTTCTTTATACATAGGAACATGCGTATGTCCTGAAAGTAGTACATCACAGTTTGCTTCTTGCAAAGTATAGATCATACTTGTTTCACGATCCATATATCCAAAACGATGCCCATGAGCAACTAAAAAGTTTAAATCTTCAACTTTAAATTTGATTTGATTTGGAAAATCACTATACCAATCATTGTTTCCTTTAACACATAACCAATCTTGCATCATATATGTTTCAGCTTCACTATCACCACAGTGAACATAATAATCTCCATCGGGTTCTAGTTCCTTTACACGATTAATCATTTGATGATAACCATGACTATCTGACATTACTACTATTTTTTTCATTTTCATCACCAAAAACATTATAACAAAACTTTACTAGATTTGTACAATATTATCGATTGATGTACTTACATTTTGATCTTCTTGAATAAGTTCATTATTAATATAGATATGGACTGAACTAACATCAGGAAGTGATAAAAATGATTTTTCAAGACGACTATAAAGAGTAGGGGGAATATTTTCGCTATTATCTAGAATACGTGATGATAAATAGATAGAAAGTAAGCCATCGTTTAATTGTGATTTTTTAGTTGTTTCTACTTTAGTATTATTTTCAAAATGATCTAATAATAAAGATACTTTTTGATCAATTGTTTGATTTGTGTTTTGAATACGTGTTGTTGTAGGAATATAATATGTTTTTCCAGCAATTTCTTTTTCGTTATAAACAAGGACGGAAGAGGTTTGATAAAGATCAAAAGTGGATGTTTCAAAGTTATTAATACCTAAATTAGGAGTGATACAACTTAATGGTATTGTTGTATTTTCAAATGAAGAAACAGCTTTACCATCTATTTTCATATTGATTTTAGAAATACCATCTTTACAAAATAAATAGCTAAGAGCTTCACAAATATCTAAAGCTTGTTGATTATTTGATACTTTAAAATTATTTGTAAAATCAAATGTAAGTTGATTACTTTCCATAATTAAAGCATTAAGTTCTAATTTCTTATTAAAAATAGGATAAAGTCCTAATTGAGTAAAATCTTTTGATTTCATTGTTTCAATAATCCCTCGAATATTATTTTCCTTATTATCCTTAACACCAATATCTACAGAAACAGGAATAAGCGTTTCATCTTGATCTTTAAAAATAACTGTTTGCATATTAGCTTTCTTTTTCACTGTTTTAACATCATCATTTTTAAAATAAACAAAGGTTGCAAAAGCACATAAAAAAATCATTGAAATATTTCTTAAATATTTTTTATACATGAAATCACCTCACTATTTAAAATATGAAAAGAGTGATAAAATAGTCTTAAAATTTGCCTTTTTTAAAGATTTATTTTATATTATAATAGCGAAAATGAAGGAGGGATAGTTGTGCCACTTACTGATGATGATTTTGTGAAGACTGGGAAACTAGAGGGTTATAGTGAAATGATTCAAAAATTACATGAAGAAGAACAAACACAACCCGAAATCACTTATGATTTACAATTAGATGATGATGAGGATGAAGAAGAAAAATGATAGAAGATTTAATTGAAACAGGTCAATATAAAGAAGCGTTGCAATATTTAAATGATATGGATAATGAACAAGTACGTTATCAAAGACTTGTTTGTTTATATGGATTGAAAGAGTTACAACAAGCTAAAAGAGAAGGTATGAAAGCAAAAGTTCTTGCTGGAGAAACTTATTATGATGTTGTTGCTATTTATGTATCGATTTTAAAAGATTTAGAAGAGTTTGAAGAAGCTATTAATATTATTGTAGAGGAATTATCAATGCCTTATATTCCTTATCAATATGAAACAGTTTTTAATGCAGCTTATGATGAACTGTTATTAGCGAAACAAGAAGCATCTTTTGATGGGGTGACTCAAAAAGTCTTTAATGAAGAAGATATTGAAAATATTTTAACTAAAAAAGATACAAATGAAGATTTACTTTATATGGCTATTGAACAAATGGAAGGTATGAATATTCGTCGTATGATTGTTCCTATTCGTCAATTTATTAGAGATAATGATCAACCTGATTTTGCCAAAAGTTTATTAATAGAATTAATGATTGATCAAGAAATTGATGAAGATTTGGAAGTTGTTAAAAAAGGTGTGCACTACGACATTAACCCAAGTTATGCCCCAATGGTCTTGAATCAAGAATCTGGTGTTGAAATTTATAAATTGTTGATGGATGCTTTAGAAGATGATAATCCATCTTTACTTACGATGTGTGAACAATTTTTAAATTTTTATCTTTATTCAATCTATCCAAAATATATTGATGAACAAGATTATCGTAGTATTGCAGGAGCTATTCATTATCATTTAGCATCTTTACAATATATAGATATTGAATTAGAAGATATTGAGTATTTATATAATTGCAATCAAGAGGATGTAAAAGATGTATTGGAAACAATACAATCAATCGAATATTAAAATTTATTAATATAGTTGAATTTAAAAAAAGGTTAGTATATAATGTCTTTTGATACGGAATAAGGAGAAATATATAATGAGAACAACTACAAAAAAATTAGAAAATGCTGTTACTCAAATTAAAGTAACATTTGATAAAAAAGAATGGGCAGAAGCTCAAGACGCTGCTTTAAAAAGATTAGCTACAAGAGTTAAATTAGATGGTTTCAGACCTGGTAAAGCTCCAGTTGCTATGATTAAAGCTAGACTTGGAAAACAAGCTATCTATGATGAAGCTACTGATCAAATCTTACAAAAAAGATATGCTGATATCATGAAAAAAGCTGAAGTTGCTCCAATTGCTCAACCAACATTAAATATTGATAGTGTTGATAATGATAACTTAAAAATTACAATTTTATGTCCTGTTAAACCTGAAGTTGAATTAGGTGAATACAAAGGATTAGAAGTTAAAAAAGGTAGAGTAACTGTTGCTAAAAAAGATATCGAAGCACAAGTTGAAAACTATCGTCATCAATTCGCTGAATTAACAACTAAAGAAAACGGTGAAGTTGCTAAAGGTGATACAGTAGTTATGGACTTTGAAGGATTCATCGATGGTGAAGCATTCGAAGGTGGAAAAGCTGAAAATCATTCATTAGAAATCGGTTCTGGACAATTCATTCCAGGTTTTGAAGATCAAATGATCGGTATGACTTGTGAAAATGAAAAAGATGTTGTTGTAACATTCCCAGAAGATTATCAAGCTACTGAATTAGCTGGTAAAGAAGCTACATTCAAAGTAACTGTTCATGAAATTAAAGAAAAAGTTTTACCTGAAGCTGATGATGAATTAGCTAAAGATGTTAACATCGAAGGTGTTGAAACTTTAGATCAATTAAAAGATCATATTAAAGCTCAATTAAAATCACAAAAAGAAAATGAAGTAGAAAATAAATTCTTCTCTGATTTAACTCAAGCTTTAATTGAATGTTGTAAAGTAGAAGATAGCGAAGCTTTATTAAATTCTGAATTAGATACAATGTTAAGAGAAGTTGAAATGAACTTGCAACAACAAGGTTTATCATTTGAATTATATGAACAATTCACTGGTAAAAACAAAGATGCTATCAAAGCTGATTTAACTGATCAAGCAAAAGACAGAGTTAAATTAAACTTAATCTTAGCTGCTATCGTTGAAGCTGAAAATATTGAAGTAACTGATGAAGAACGTAATAGCGAATTAGAAACAATCGCAAATACATATAATAGAGACTTAGAAGAAATCAAACAAATCTTCGCTCAAAATATGTACCAAATCGATGCTGATATTTTAAATAGAAAAGCGTTAGACGTTGTTAAAGAAAACTTAAAGAAATAGTTTAAAAGACGCGTAAGCGTCTTTTTAAAAAAGGAGGATTATTATGAGTGAAAGTACATTATTAACCCTTCCTGTTGTGTGCACAAGAGGAATGATTGTCTTTCCGGGTAACCGTTTATCATTAGATGTTGGTCGCCCCCTTAGTTTAAAAGCACTTGAACTTTCAAGTCGTGACTTTGATAACAATATCCTATTTGTATCACAAATCAATCCTATTGTTGATGATCCAAAATATGATGATGTTTATCATGTTGGAACTTTATGTAAAATTGAAAAGAAAATCCGTCGCGATAGTGCAGGGACAATCAAATTAACTGTTACTGGAGAAAAAAGAGTTGCTCTTCGAGATTTTAAAATTGAAGATGGTTCAATTTTTTCAACAGCTGAAGTTTTAGAAGATATTTATGGAGACACAAATGAAGAAGTTGCTTTAGTAAGAAAAACAACAGCTTATTTTGAACAAGCAAGACGTCATATGCCTCATATTCCAGCTGAAAGCTTAACATTGCTTTCAAATGGAACATCAGCTAGTTTACTTGCTGATACAATTGGTCAATATTTACCAATTGATTTAGATAGAAAACAAAAAATTCTTGAAGAACAAAGAATTAATGAAAGATTATTCTTAGTAGCAAGTTCTATTGAATCTGAAAAAATGATTAGTCAATTAGAAGATACAATCAATAGAAAAGTCAAAGAAAGTATTGATGAAAATCAAAAAGAATACTATCTAAGAGAAAAATTAAGAGCTATTAAAGATGAACTTGGTGATACTGTTGATAAAGGGGACGATGCTGATCAAATTCGTAAAGAATTAGCTGAAAATCCATATCCTCAATATATCAAGGATAAAATTGAAGAAGAATTACGTCGTTTTGAAGCTATGCCACCAGCATCTTCAGAAGCGAACGTTGTAAGAACTTATATTGATTGGGTGATGAAAACACCTTGGTATCAAGAAACTAAAGATGAAGAGGATATTTCTAAAATTGAAGCTATTTTAGAAGAAGATCATTTTGGTTTAGAAAAAGTAAAAGAAAGAATTGTTGAACACTTAGCAGTTAAACAAATGACACAATCTTTAAAAGCACCAATTATCTGTTTAGCAGGTCCACCAGGTGTGGGGAAAACAAGTATTGCTAAAAGTATTGCCCGTGCTTTAGATCGTAAATTTGTTAAAGCTTCTTTAGGTGGGGTAAGAGACGAAGCAGAAGTTCGTGGACATCGTCGTACTTATTTAGGATCAATGCCTGGACGTATCATTCAAGGAATGAAAAAAGCTGGTGTTGTAAATCCTGTCTTCTTATTAGATGAAATTGATAAGATGGCAAGTGATTATAAAGGAGATCCTACAAGTGCAATGCTTGAAGTTTTAGACCCTGAACAAAATTCTCAATTCTCTGATAACTATATCGAAGAACCATATGATTTATCTAAAGTTTTATTCATTGCGACTGCTAATGATTTAGGAGGAATTCCTGGACCACTTAGAGATCGTCTTGAAATTATTGAAGTTTCAAGTTATACAGAACAAGAAAAATTAATGATTGTTAAAGAACATTTAATTAAAAAACAATTAGATGCGCATTCATTAAAACCTGAACAAATGATTATTTCTGATGATATCATCATGGAAATCATTCAACACTATACACGTGAAGCAGGTGTTCGTGAACTTGAAAGATATATTGCTAAATTATGTCGTAAAACTGTTTTAGCTATCTTAAAAGAAAAAGTTGAATCAGTTACAATTGATCAAGATAAACTTGTTGAATTCTTAGGAAAAGCACCATTTGATCATACTAAGAAACTTCCTCGTCCTCAAGTAGGTGTTGTTACTGGTATGGCATATACTCAATTTGGTGGAGATATTTTACCAATTGAAGTCAATCATTTTGATGGTACTGGTAAATTTATTATTACTGGTCAATTAGGTGATGTAATGAAAGAATCTGCTTCAATTGCATTAGATTATTTAAAAGCTAACAAAGAAAAATATGGCTTAGATGATAAAGCCTTTGAAAAACAAGATATTCATATCCATGTTCCAGAAGGAGCTATCAAAAAAGATGGTCCATCTGCAGGGGTAACTCTTACAACAGCTATCTATTCAGCGTTTACAAATAAACCTGTAAGAGATGATGTTGCGATGACTGGAGAAATCACTTTACGTGGAAATGTTCTACCAATTGGTGGATTAAAAGAAAAATCTATTTCAGCACATCGTTCTGGAATTAGAAAAATCATCATTCCTAAAGAAAATGAAAAGGATATCGAAGATATCCCAGAATCAGTAAGAAATGATTTAGAAATTGTTTTAGCTGATCATATCGATACAGTTTTAGAACATGCAATTGTTAAATAACGGAAACTTGAATTTCCGTTATTTTTTTTGTACAATAAAAAAGGTGAGAAAAATGGTAAAAATTAAAAAAGCAGAATATATATTATCAGCCGCATGGAAAAGCCAATGGCCTGAAGAAAGCTTTCCAGAAATGTGTTTAGCTGGACGATCAAATGTTGGAAAAAGTAGTTTTATTAATGCGATGTTATCTAGAAATGGTCTTGCAAAAGTATCAAGTACGCCAGGTAAAACAAGAACTTTGAATTTCTTTAATGTCAATGATGCACTTTATTTTGTAGATGTTCCTGGATATGGATATGCCAAAGTTGCTAATAATGTCACAAAACAATTCGGTAAAACGATGGATGAATATATTAGTGAAAGACAAACTTTAAGAGGTTTTATTTTACTTGTAGATTATCGTCATAAACCAACAAAAGATGATGTGATGATGTATGAGTTTGTTAAACATCATGGTGTACCTGTCATTGTCGTTGCGACTAAAGAAGATAAACTTAAACGTAATGATTTAAAGAAAAATGAAAAATTAATTAAAGATACATTACATTTTGATCCAAGTGATACATTTATTCGTTTTTCAAGTTTAAAGAAAAAAGGAATTCAAGAAGCTTGGAATGCAATTTATGAATTGTGTGATTTAGATTTTGAGTAGGGAAACCTACTTTTTTTCATATCTGATGATTTATTGCATAGACTTTGTTAGGAGGATGACTATGCAAAAAATATTTTACGAAAAGGAAATTGATTTATTACATCAATTAAAGGAATTAGTTTCTTTAACGGTTGATGAATCTATCGACTATAAGATTGAAGATCATGGTGTTAGAGCAGTGGGGAGTCTTGCTATTAAAGGAGAATATATTAGTCAAGAAAAAAGACATTTTTTAGAAAATGTGGAATTAGATGTTTATGCGGATGATCAAAAGATTATAGATCATCAAGATTTTCATTTAAAGGTTGAAGATTTTCATTATGATATTATTGATGGTAATTTGAAAATTAAAATTGAAGTTGGAGTGTATGGGGTTGAAGAAGGTGAAAATCGTTATATTCAACTTGATGAAGATCCTATTGATGAAATTGAAAAATTATCAAGGGATGTTGAGACGCAAACGATAAATGAACAAGTCGTTGCTGAGGCACCCGAAGAAATTCAAGATGTTGAAAAGTTACAAGAAAAAATTTATGAAACGAAAGAAAAAGAAGAAAAGGTTGATGATGACGAGGATCTAGGTGTTTATTATTTATATGTCGTTTTACCAAATGATACGTATGCTTCAATAGCTAGACAATACCAGGTAGATGAAAAAATGATTAGAGACTATAATCAAGATCTAAATTTAGATGCAGGACAAATTCTTATTATTCCTTATGCTCCAAAAGATCATTCAAACAAAGTATAATTTAGACGTAATTGGACTGATTCAAATCAGTCCGCATGTCTATAAAGTGAAAACAGCTAATCATTTTTATTGTGTTAAGATTGTTGATGAAAAGAAACTAGAAGTTGCTTATCAACATCTTAATACCTTACATCTCCATCATTTTATTCATTTGATATTAAATAATGAACAACACTATTTTACACCTTTTCAAGATCAATATATCTATCTTATGCCTTATTTACAAGAAGATAATCATATAAAAAAAGGAATGAAAATAAAAACATATTATCAAATCCTAGCGTATTTACACAATCATTCTTTTTTTATGCAACATGAAGAAGATGCTTTTTTTAAAAAGCAGTATGATGATCTTTTTTCTTTGATTCAACAAAGAAAAAATGATTATGAAGAATTAATGAGAGAATTTGAATTTAGAAAATTTAAATCTCCAGCAGGTTGGATGCTTGTTTTAAATTATTATCGTATCGTTCATTATTTAAATCAAGCACATTATTATTTAAGTCAATATCAAGAAATAATGAAAGGTAAAAATGAAATTAGACTTTCTTTAACGTATAATCATTTTAATAAGGAACATATTTTTGTTAGTGATGAAACACTTATTTCAATTGATCGAATGAAAATTAATTATTGTATTTATGATTTGATAGATATTTTTCAAAATCATGATGAACTCTATGATAGTTTACCGTTATTAGAATATTATTTAAAAGAAGTAAAGCTTTTAAAAGAAGAAAAAATCTTAATGCAATGTATTTTATCAATTGTTCCACAAGTTCAATTAAATTTACAAGAAGAAGTCAATATTTATCAAATGTCAAAATTAATTTGTTATTTAGATGGTTTACAAGAAATATTCAAAAAGTTAATGATTGACGAGAAATAGTCTATTTGATAGAATAGAACTGCAATGATTTGGAGGAGTAGTTCTTCTTTGTTTGATAGAGAGTCCCGTTTGCTGGAAAGGGATAAATGAAAAGAGTGAAGGTAGCCAAGGAGCATGTTAGATGAAATGAAGTAGTTTAACACGTAGAACTGCGTTAAAGTTTTAAGGTGCTAAGTTTTATGCTTAGAACTAAGGTGGTATCGCGATATAAGTCGTCCTTAGAGGGATGGCTTTTTTATTTTAAGGAGGAAAAAGATGAATTATTTTACAGAGTATTGGTATGTATGGATTATTTTTGCTATCATGTGTGTGTTCTTGTTTAGTTTTTATGGTAAAAAATTTAAACAATTAAAAGAAAAAAGAAAGCAATATGAAGAAAAATTAGCTCAAGAAAAAGATATGTTTTCTCATCTTACAAGTGATGTTTTTGATAAGATTGAACCAATTGATCTAACAAGAGCTGTTATTTTTCATATTAATGCGAAAGAAGATCGTCTATATGAAGATGATAACTATGATGGAAATATTATTCCTTATTTGACACATGAGGAATTATTGATTTATACAATGTACCAATTAGAATGTTCTTTAGAAGGGGGAAGAGGTTCAATCCATTCGTTTTTTATAACAGAACCTTATTGTAATTATCGACCTTATTATAAAGAAGCATTTGAAACAATGAAATGTTATGATATTGCTCATTTATTAGAAGAAGCTGAAAAATTAGCTATTTTAATTGAAAACGATCAAGAAGATGAAATTGATGAAACAAGTGAATACGCTACATACAATTTCTCTGATTTTACAAATGAATTTGTTTCTTTATTACGTTCTTCAGGAATTGGTGATAAATTAGGAGAATACATTAAAGAACATAAAGAAAGTTTTATTGAAAAGGATGATGAAAATGAAAAAAGAATTAGCGAGTAAATATGATCATAAAAGTGTTGAAAAAGGTAAATATCAACATTGGTTAGAAAAAGAATATTTTAAAGCAGGAGATGTTTCTAAAAAGCCTTATGCAATCGTTATTCCACCACCAAACGTTACAGGTAAACTTCATTTAGGACATGCTTGGGATACAACTTTACAAGATATGATTATTCGTTATAAAAGAATGCAAGGTTATGATGCTTTATGGCTTCCTGGTATGGACCATGCCGGAATTGCTACACAAGCTAAAGTAGAAGCAAGAATGAGAGAAGAAGGAATTTCTCGTTATGATTTAGGAAGAGAAGGTTTCTTAGAAAAAGCTTGGTCTTGGAAAGAAGAATATGCTTCTATTATTCGTGCTCAATGGGAAAAATTAGGTTTATCTTTAGATTATTCGAAAGAAAGATTTACTTTAGATGAAGGATTATCTCAAGCGGTTAAAGAAGTTTTCGTTCGTTTATATGAAAAAGGATATATTTATCAAGGTAAAAGAATTATTAACTGGGATCCTGTACAAAGAACAGCTTTAAGTAATATCGAAGTTATTCATAAAGAAATTGAAGGGGCAATGTATTATTTCAAATATAAAATTGTAGATAGTGATCAAGAATTAGTCATTGCAACAACACGTCCTGAAACAATGTTTGCCGATCAAGCTATCTTTGTTCACCCTGATGATGAAAGATATAAAGGTTTAGTTGGTAAATATGCAATCAACCCAGCTAATGGTGAAAAATTACCAATTATGGCTGATAGTTATATCGATATGGATTTTGGAACTGCGGTAATGAAATGTACACCTGCTCATGATCCAAATGACTTTGCTTTAGCTAAAAAATACAACTTAGACATGCCTATTTGTATGAATGATGATGGAACAATGAATGAACTTTGTCATAAATATCAAGGTATGGATCGTTTTGAATGTCGTAAACAATTAGTTGCTGATTTTGAAGCAGCGGGTATTGTTGATCATATTGAAAAACATTTACATCAAGTAGGTCACTCAGAAAGATCAGGAGCTATTGTTGAACCTTATTTATCAAAACAATGGTTCGTTAAGATGAAACCATTGGCTGAAGCTGCTTTAGCTAATCAAAAGAAAGATTCTAAAGTAAACTTTGTACCAGAAAGATTTGAAAAAACATTTACACAATGGATGGAAAATATCGAAGATTGGTGTATTTCACGTCAATTATGGTGGGGACATCAAGTACCAGCATGGTATCATAAAGAAACAGGTGAAGTTTATGTTGGAAAAACTGCACCAGAAGATACCGAAAACTGGACACAAGATGAAGATGTCTTAGATACTTGGTTCTCTAGTGCATTATGGCCATTTTCAACATTAGGTTGGCCTAATACAGAAGATCCTTTATTTAAAAGATACTTCCCAACAAATACTTTAGTTACAGGATATGATATTATTTTCTTCTGGGTAAGTCGTATGATTTTCCAATCATTAGAATTTACAGGTCAAAGACCATTTGAACATGTTTTGATTCATGGTTTAATTCGTGATGAACAAGGAAGAAAAATGTCTAAATCATTAGGTAATGGGGTTGACCCAATGGATGTTATCGATCAATACGGTGCTGATACATTAAGATTCTTCTTAACTACAAATTCAGCACCAGGTATGGATTTAAGATATATTCCTGAAAAACTAGAAGCATCATGGAATTTTATTAATAAAATTTGGAACTCAGCAAGATTCGTTTTAATGAATATTGATGAAGATTTAGAATATAAGGATTTAAAATTTGATCATTTAAATTTATGTGATAAATGGATTTTAAATCGTTTAAATAACGTAATTGAAGAAGTAGATGCCAACATGGATAAATTTGAATTCGTTAATGTTGGTAGCGAATTATATAAATTCATTTGGGATGATTTCTGTTCATGGTATATCGAACTTACAAAAGTTCATTTAAATAGTGACAATGAAGTTGAAAAACAAGCAAGTGCTCATACTCTTGTTTATGTATTAAATGCAATCGTTAGAATGTTACATCCATTCATGCCATTTGTAACTGAAGAAATTTATCAAGCAATTCCACATTTAGAAGAATCAATTTGTATTTCTAAATATCCAACAGTAAATCCTGATTTCAATGATGAAAACATCAACAAACAATTTACTTATTTAATGGATATTGTTAAAGGTGTTCGTGAAATTCGTGCAAACTATACAATTAAAAATGCAATCGAAGTGGAATACTCAATTGAAACAAAAGATGAAAACTTACAAGCTTTATTAGACCAATGTGTTCCTTACTTAAAGAAATTATGTAATGCAACTTGTGTTGGTTATAATCAAGAAGCTTCTAAAGATGTTGCGACAGCAATGATTCAAGGTGGTAATACATTGATCGTTGAACTTGGTGCTTATGTTGATAAAGAAGCAGAAAAACAAAAATTACAAGCTGAACTTCAAAAACTTGAAGGGGAAATTAAACGTTGTACAAATATGTTAAGTAATGAAAAATTTGTATCAAAAGCACCTCAAGCAAAAGTTGATAGTGAACGTCAAAAATTAGAAGATTATACATCTAAATATAATGCTGTTAAAGAAAAATTAGCAGCTATGTAAAATCAAGTTTGAAAAAACTTGATTTTTTTTAATTTTTAAAAGAAAAATACTCAAAAAATGTCTATATAAATAGTGAGGAAGTTAGTGGGTGTCTGTTCCTTAAATAAAAAAAGGAGGAAATGAAAATGCAAGAATTACAATTAACAAATCAAATGGAAATTATTGGTGGAGGAGTAGGAACATGGATTGTCTGTGTTGTTGTGGGAGCAGCCGTTTATAAAATGTTATATTCTTCTAGTGGTCGTATTTCAATTCCAAGACTTGTTTCTATTGAATGGAGATAATAGATGAAGGTACTTCGGTACCTTCATATTCTTTATTAATTTTCATAGACTAGAAAGAGGTGAGTCTATGAAAAAGAAAGGAATGCTTATTTTTACTTTTTTGATGCTTTTATGTAATACACTAACTATGTATTATGTAAATCGAGCACTTAAACAAGAAATCAATATCTATGTTGTCCAAGTAGGACGCTATAAAGAAAAAGCAAATGCTGAAAATACAATGAAACAAATAGAAGAATTAGGATATAAGAGTTCTATGTATCAAGATCAAGAGTATGTTGTTATTACTGATATTTTTATAAAACAAAAAGAGGCACATCAACAAGCAAAAGAGATTGCTGAAAAAGGAAATACATGTGTGGTTAAAGAATATTTTATAGATGATCGTTATCAAGAGAAGATTGAAAAAAAAGAATATAATGCAATTTATCAATTTTTAAAAACAAATTGACAAGGAAGTCACTCTTTGATAGTATGCTTTCAGGGGGTGAAAACTTTGAACTTCAAAACAAAAGAAATGTGTTATTGCGCACTTATGGCATGTATGATGGCTATATTTTCGCAAATTAAAATTGATTTACCAGGATATGTACCAATTACATTACAAACCTTTATGGTTTGTTTAATTGCATTGATTGCTCCTTGTAAAGTAGCAGTTAGTGCATGTGTTGTTTATTTGTTGATGGGAGCGGTTGGTTTACCTGTTTTTGCTGGATTTCAAGGTGGTATGGGATCACTTTTAGGTTATAGTGGGGGATATATCTTTTCGTTTCCAATAATGGTCTATGTTATTTCAAAATTAAAAACAAGAGTTCCTATTGGTTTAGCATGTATTATTGGAAGTGTGATCTGCTATTTTATTGGAACACTGTGGTTTATGTTTGTGACGAAGATGAATTTAAGTGCTTCTTTAATGATGTGTGTTGTTCCTTTTATACCTGGAGATCTTATAAAAATAGTATTAGCCTATTGTTTAAGTAAAAAAATAAAAGTAAAGCTTTAAATGATGTTGAATTGTCCTCGATTTGAAAGACCAAGAGAAAAAGCAATTTATAATGGGATTGAAACTTTATCGAATCAAGAATTAATTGCAGTAATTTTAAGAACAGGAAATAAAGAAATGTCTGTTTTAAATTTGGCTTCTTTATTATTAGAAGAAATAGGAGGGTTCCAAGCTTTAAAAGATGTAGACTATTATCAATTAACGAAAATCAAAGGTATTAAACAAGCAAAAGCAATTGAATTAATGGCAAGTATAGAACTTGCGAAAAGAATGCAAAAAGAAAATACAAAAAGATTTGTTATTAAAGAACCTCAAGATGGTTATGAATATATTAAACATAAATTGATGTTTGAAAAACAGGAAAAAGTCATTTTACTTTGTTTAAATAGCCGTTTAGAAATCATTCAAGAGAAATTATTATTTATAGGAAGTGGAGATGCTTCTATGTTAGAAACAAAAGAGGTATTTCAACATACACTTAGATGTGGTGCTAATCGAATTATTTTGATACATAATCATCCAAGTGGAAATCCTGCACCATCTGTAGAAGATGAACTAATAACGCAAAAGATTAAAGAAATGGCGGATTGTTTAGAAATAGAGTTCATAGATCATCTAATTGTTGGTAAGCATTGTTTTTATAGTTTTGCTTCAAAAAAAATCTATCAAAATAAAGAAGATTGATTTTTTTTAGTGAACTCTATATAATGAATGATACTAGAGGTGATTATATGAACAATCGTAGAAAAAAAAGAAATAAAAGAATTATTATTGGTGTTTTTGTCGTTGTTATTTTAGTATCAGTTATTGGTTTTTTTGTAGGGAGAAAACAATCCCGTTTAGAAAAGACATTAAGTAATTCTATTTCTATGATTGAATACTATATTATTAAAAAACCTATTTCTTTTGTAAATGATATCTTTAATGAATATAATGATTTAAAGGATGTTTATGATGAAAATAGAATTTTAAAAGAAAAGTTAGATTCTTATGTCAATATTGAATCTGAAAATGAAGTTTTACAATCAGAAATTAAAAAATTAAAGAAATTAACAGAAATGGATTATCTTCCAAATGATTATAAAACGAAGGCAGCTAGTGTACAAATACGTGATCAAACAAATTGGAATGATGAAATTACAATTGATGCTGGAAGTTTAAATAATGTTCAAGAAGGAATGGCAGTTTGTGATTCTAAAGGAATGATCGGTGTTGTTAGTCATGTAACGGAAATTAGTTCTACTGTTTCGTTACTTACAAGTGAAAATCCATCAAATCAAATTCCAGTAATGATTATTAATGGTGACCAAACGATTTATGGATTATTAAAAAATTATGATGTTAATAAGAAAGTTTTAAATATTACTTTACTTTCAGGAATTGATAAATTAGAAAAAAATGCGAAAGTTTATACTTCTGGTTTAGGTGGAGATGGAAAATGTCCTAAAGGAATTTATATTGGTAAAGCAAAAAAACTGGTAACTCAAAGTGATGGAACAACAATGACTTTAACTGTTAAAATGGCTGCGCAGTTTAAAGATTTATCTTATGTAAGTGTAGTAAAGAAGGTCAATGGTAATGAAGAATAAGCTTGTTAGATATTTAATTATCATGTTTATTTTCTTTGTTATCGACAGTGTTTTACGTTTTTATTTACCATCTTCAATTTTGAAATTAAATTTGACAATTGTTCCTTATGTTGGTGTGATGATGTTTGATTTATTGACGAATACAATTGATGAAGATCATCGTTATATTTTTGCAGGAATTTGTGGAATTTATTTTAGTGTAATTTATGGAAATTCTATTTTTGTATATGTCTTATTGTTCTTTATGTATTCTTTTTTTGAAAAGCGTTATATGAAAAAAGCTGTTATGACTTATTTTGAGGCAATTGTCATCGTTGTTTTGACAATTTTTGTACAGGAGAGTGTGTTATATTCTTTAATGTGGATAACAAATACAACTCAATTAGTGATAACAACATTTCTAATTAAGAGACTACTACCAACATTACTATTCAATATTGTTATTTTTAATGGGGTGTATTTTATCCACGATAAATTAAAACTTGAAGGTGATATTGATGTATATTTTAGTTAAGAATCTTAATGGACGTTTGATTTTTATAATGGATAATGAAGTCGATTTTGAAGTTTTATTAAATGAATTAAAAGGTCTTTTGGTGCAATCTTTCTTTAAAAAGAAGGATTATTACCCAAAGGCCTTTTTTGATTTGAAGGGTCGAATTTTGGAAAATGATGAGATATTACAATTTTTTGGTGTTCTTGTAGAATGTAAAAGTCTCTTGTTTGGTGGTTTTATAGAAGAAAAAACGGAGGAGAAAAAAGAATTAAGAATGATCGATGCTTCTATACATGCGGGAGAAAAAATAGAAATTTATGAAGATACATTAATTACAGGTAAAATCAATCCAGGGGCCATTGTTCAAGTGTATGCTAAATTATATGTCATGCAAGGTGTTTTTGGGATTATAGAAGGCCAAAGTGAAGAAGCTTGTATTTCCAGTCAAAGATTTAAGAATGCAACAATTCGCTTTTTTGGAAAATCTATACACCATTTTACAACTTTCGAAATGTCACTTGTTTATTATAAAGATAACGATATCGTTGTAGAAAAGGGGGATTACATACATGTCTAGAATCATTACTGTGACATCTGGAAAAGGTGGTGTGGGTAAAAGTAGTATCAGTGTTAATTTAGCAATTGCTTTGGCACATCAAAACTTAAAAGTATGTTTGATTGATGGAGATTTTGGTTTAAAGAATTTAGATGTTATGATGGGATTGGAAAATAGAGTTGTTTATGATTTAAATGATGTGATTTCTGGTAAATGTGAAATTCATCAGGTGTTGGTCAAAGATAAAAGAGAACAAACGCTTTATTTATTACCAGCGTGTAAAACGTTGTCTTTTCAAAATTTAGATGCATCGATCATGGCGGCACTGATTGATTATTTAAAAAATGATTTTGATTTTATTATTGTAGATTCACCAGCAGGAATTGAACAAGGGTTTACTTATGCCTCATCAATTGCTGATGAAGCAATTATTGTTGTTAATCTTGATCTTGCAACATTAAGAGATAATGACCGAGTGATTGGCCTATTGCTTAAAAAGGGAATACAGGATTTAAAGTTGATTATTAATAAAGTGAATTTAGATGATATTGAAGATGGCAAATCATTAACGATCGATGATGCTTTAGATATTTTATCCTTACCACTTTTAGGAATTGTTTATGAAGATCATGAAATGATTGAAGCTAATAATAAAGGACGCCCTGTTTATTTGTTGAAGGGTCATCTTTTACATGATTGTTTTGATAATATCGCACATCGTTTGTTAGGACATAAAAGAGCTTTTGCTAAATGTAAAAGGAGAGGTTTATTAAGTCGTATCTTTTTGGGATGATTTCATATGATGTAATAGGTGATTATATGTCAGATTTGGATGATGTAAGAAAACGCATTGAAAAAAGGAAAAGACCACTTAATGATCATAATTTCAAAAAGCTTTATAATGGGATGGTACGTTTGATGGTTATGATGATTGTTGTTTTAGGTTCATTGATTGTTTTGAAAAATCCAGAACTTGAACAAAAAATATTTAATCAAAAATATTTACAACAATTGATTACCTTTGTTTCACAAAGTGTTTTAGATTTTTTACCAGAAGATGTTAAAGTAAGTCAAGAATTACAATATACCTTGATCAAGGATGACTATTATAAAGGAACAGGAAATCAGGTTCTTGCAATGAATGACGGTAAAGTGATTGATGTAAAAAAACAACAAGTGACTATTTTAGATGAAAATGGTACGGAAATTACTTTTTCTAAGTTAAAAGATATTCAAGTAAAAAAATTTCAGAAAATCAAACAAGGAGATACAATTGCTTTGTATCAACAAAAGTTTAAAATGATATTTGAATATTTAGGAAAACAAATCACTTATCAAGAATATTTGGGGATGTAAAATGAAAATACATCCCCTTACTTATCTTTATTTACTTTTAGCCTTTATATCAGGTTCTTCTTATTATGTGGCTTTTTTATTTTTTTCTATTTTACATGAAATAGGTCATTATCTTGTGGCACTTTATTTTTCTTTTGAAATTGAAAAAATCATGATTCTTCCTTTTGGGGCTTTTTTATCGTTAAAAGATTTAGGAAAACATTATGTTTATGAAGAAATAGGGATGCTTCTTTGTGGTCCATTTATTAATCTTATTTGTTTTATTTTTTTTCTTCTTATAAAAGAACCATTGTTAGCTAAAATCAATATTTATATTTTAATATTCAACTTACTTCCAGTTTATCCTTTGGATGGTTCAAAACTTTTATTATTATTTTTATCTTATTTCATAGATTATCAAAAAGCCATGCAAATACAAATAAAAGTTTCACTATTGTTTATTTGTATTCTATGGATTATTACGAAACAAATAGGGAGAAAAATTATTTTAGGATATTTATTTTATCAAGTTATTTTATATCTTAAAAATTATCGTTTGATTTATATGGAAACATTAATGAGTGATCATCTTAGTAAAAAAAGAGTGAAAATAAATAAACATCTTGAATATTTTCGACCTTATCAAAATATCTATCATTTTCATCAAAGATTTTATGATTTTGACACAATAAAAATTTATTTGATAAAATCTAAGAAATCGCATTGACTTTAATTGGAATATTCAGTATAATGCACTTGTTGTAGACCTCTAGACTACAACCGCACATAAGAGGTATTAAATGCGTTTGCTGCCTTGGTTGGCGAGTCTTAGAAAAAAATTATAGGAGGTGCGGTATGTACGCAATTATCGAAACAGGTGGAAAACAATTAAAAGTTGAAGCTGGTGATGCAATTTTCGTAGAAAAATTAGAAGTTGAAGCAGGAGAAAAAGTTACTTTTGATAAAGTATTATTAGTTGGAGATGAAACTGTAACTATTGGTGCTCCTTACGTTGAAGGTGCTACTGTAGAAGCTACTGTAGAAAAACAAGGTAAAGAAAGAAAAGTAACTATTTATAAATATAACGCTAAAAAACATTACCACAAAAAACAAGGTCATAGACAACCTTATACAAAATTAATTGTTGATTCAATCAACGTTAAATAATGATTAAAGTTCAAATAAAAAGAAATAATAAATATATTACTCAAATTAAAATAAAAGGACATGCCCAGTTTGGTGAATATGGCAAAGATCTTGTGTGTGCTGGCGTAAGTGCTGTAGCTACAGGTATTTGCAATACTCTTGCTAAAAAGGGATTTCTAGAAGAAAAAAAGTGTGCAATTATTTTAAAAAATGGTAATATAATGATAGATGTGTATGAAAATGATGAAATAATGCAAGTGATACTAGAGACTCTTGTGATTAGTTTGGAATCATTTACAGAAGACTATCATCAATATATCAAGATAACCTATGAGGAGGAATAACATCATGATGTTTAAATTAGATTTACAATTATTCGCTTCTAAAAAAGGGGTTGGATCAACTAAAAACGGTCGTGACTCAAAATCAAAAAGATTAGGAGCTAAATTATCAGACGGACAATTCGCTACTGCTGGTTCTATTATTTATAGACAAAGAGGTACTAAAATTCATCCAGGTACTAACGTAGGAAAAGGTGGAGATGACACTTTATTCGCTATGTGTGATGGAATTGTTAAATTCGAAAGAATGGGAAAAGATAGAAAAAAAGTATCAGTTTACCCAGCTGCATAATGAAATCCCTGAAAAGGGATTTTTTTTTGAAAGAGAGGTGGAAGTATGCAATTTATCGATAAAGCTAAAATATATATTGAAGCTGGTAAAGGTGGAGATGGAACGGTGGCTTTTAGACGTGAAGCACATGTTCCAAAAGGTGGACCTGCCGGTGGAGACGGTGGAAAAGGTGGAAGCATTATTTTTGAAGCAACAACATCTTTATCAACGTTATTAGATTTAAAATATAAACGTGTTTATAAGGCACGTCCTGGTGGTAATGGGATGGCTAAAAAAATGCATGGTGCAGATGCAAGTGATTTAGTAATCAAGGTACCAGTGGGGACAGTTATTACGAATGAAGAAACTGGAAAAATTATGGCTGATTTAACAGAAGACAGACAACGTGTCGTTCTTGCTAAAGGTGGTCGTGGTGGAAGAGGAAATGCGCGTTTTGCAACTTCTCGAAATCCTGCACCACAAATTTGTGAAAGAGGAGAACCGGGAGAAAAATTTGATGTTTGCTGTGAGCTTAAATTATTAGCAGATGTTGGACTTGTAGGGTTCCCTTCAGTAGGTAAATCAACATTCTTATCTGTTGTTTCACGTGCAAGACCAGAAATTGCTGATTACCATTTTACGACTATTGTTCCTAATTTAGGAGTCGTTCAAGCAAAAGATGGTCGTAACTTTGTTATGGCTGACCTTCCAGGATTAATTGAAGGGGCAAGTCAAGGTAAAGGACTTGGTCATCAATTTTTAAGACATATTGAAAGATGTCGTGTTATTGTTCATATTATTGATATGGGTGGTATTGAAGGACGTGATCCTTATGAAGATTATTGTACAATTAATGAAGAACTTGGACAATATCAATATCGTTTATTAGAAAGACCACAAATTGTCGTAGCTAATAAAATGGATGAAGAAAATGCTGAAGAAAATTTAAAAGCTTTCAAAGAAAAAGTAGGAGAAGATGTTAAAGTATTCCCTATTTCAGCAATTATTCATGAAGGTGTTGATCAAGTATTATATGCTGTTGCAGATGCTTTAGAAATTGCGCCTAAGTTTGATATGGAAGAAGTAGAAGAAAATACAGTTGTTTATAATTATGAAGAAGAAGAGGCACCATTTGTTGTTCACAATTTAGGTAATGGTCAATGGACAATTACTGGTAAGAAGATTGAACGTCTTGTATCCATGACTTCTCTAGTAAGTGATGATGCAATTAAACGTTTATCTATTAAAATGCGTAATATGGGAATTGATGAAGCTCTTAGAAACGCAGGATGTCAAGATGGAGATGTTGTTTCTATTCTTGATTTTGAATTCGAATTCTATGATTAATGAATCAGGCTTTATGCCTGATTTTTTATTTTCAGTTAATAGATACTATGATATAATTGAGACAAATTTGACACAAATTTGAGACGAAATGATTCGTTTTTTATAATATAATAGTAATAGGAGAAATGTATGTATAGCTATATTAAAGGTTTGATTGTTGATATTCAAAGTGATCATATTGTTTTAGAAAATAATGGGATTGGTTATTTAATTTATGTGAGCAATCCTTATGCTTTTTCTAAAGGAAAAGAAGTGGTTGTTTATCTTTATCAACAAGTAAAAGAAGATGGTATTTTATTGTATGGATTTAATTTAAAAGAAGAAAAAGATTTATTTTTAAAATTGATTTCAGTTAAAGGAATTGGTTGTAAAAGTGCTTGTACAATGCTAGCAAGTGGAGATGTTGAAGGAATTTGTGAAGCTATTGAAAGTGGCAATATGACCTATTTAAAGAAAATACCAGGTATTGGACCTAAAGCAGCAGGACAAATTATTCTTGATTTACAAGGAAAAGTAACTGCTACAAAACAAACTGTCGTTAATCAAGAATTGGAAGAAGCTATGGAAGTATTAATTGCATTAGGTTATAAACAAAGTGAAGTAGATAAAGTTATTAAGAAATTGACAGATGAAAATTTAGATACAAATGGTTATGTCAAAAAAGCATTAAGTTTAATTGTTAAATAGGAGGGAAAACATGAACGAGGTTTTAGATCCTGAAATTGTAGAAGATGATGAAAGTTCGCTTCGTCCAAGTGATTTTGATGAATATATTGGACAAACAAATCTTAAAGAAAATTTAAAAGTGTTTGTAGGGGCTGCAAAGCTTCGTGATGAGTCGTTAGATCACGTTTTACTTTATGGACCACCAGGTTTAGGAAAAACAACTATGTCAATGATCATTGCTCATGAAATGGGAACTCATATTAAAATTACAACAGGTCCAAGTATTGAAAAAACAGGGGATCTAGTAGCTATTTTAACAGCTCTTGAACCAGGTGATGTTTTATTTATTGATGAAATTCATCGTTTAAATAAAGTGGTAGAAGAAATTTTATATCCAGCGATGGAAGATTTTTGTGTTGATGTTGTTATCGGAAAAGAAGCATCTACAAGATCGGTAAGAATTGATTTACCACCTTTTACCCTTGTTGGAGCAACAACGAGAGCAGGTGATTTATCAGCACCATTAAGAGACCGTTTTGGTATTGTTTCAAAATTAGAATATTATAGTGAAGAAGAACTGACTCAAATTATTGATCGTACAAGTCGTGTGTATAATATTGTTATGGATGATGATGCTAAAAGGGAACTTGCAAGAAGAAGTCGTGGGACACCACGTATTGCAAATAGATTATTTAGAAGAGTTAGAGACTTTTCACAGTTTTATGGCGATGCAACAATTACAAGAGATAGAACAATTGAAGCATTAGAAAGATTAAAAGTAGACAATTTAGGATTAGATGATGTTGATCATAAGTATTTATTAGGAATCATTCATCGTTTTAAAGGAGGACCTGTAGGACTTGAAGCAATTGCTGCATCTATTGGGGAAGAACCACAAACTTTAGAAGATGTCAATGAGCCTTATTTATTACAAATTGGTTTGATTAAAAGAACGCCAAGAGGACGTATAGCAACAGCTGAGGCTTATCGTCATTTAAATATTGAACAAGATTATGAATAGTTTTGAAAAGATAGGACTTATTGTCCTATTTTTTATTTCTCTCATTTATAGTTATGTAAAGCCAACAGCTATTGTTGAAAATATTCAAACCAAACAAAATATTATTATTTATGTAGAAGGAGAGTTTGAACAAAAACTCTCCTTTAAAACAAAACCAACAATTAATGATGTTTTAACAAAACTGCAAACAGATAACCATTATCAATTTAATGAAAATTATCAACTTACAAATGAAAGTAAACTTTATTTACCTCATGGTCAAAATCTGATTTCATTAAATCATGCTTCACTTGATGATTTAATGACATTAAAAGGAATAGGAGAAAAAACAGCCATAAAGATCGATGAGTATCGACAAAAAACACCATTTCAAACAATTGAAGATTTAATGAATATTCAAGGAATTGGTGAAAAGACATATCTTCGATTAAGGGAGTATTTATGTTTATAAAAGGAAAAGGTTTTTATCTAGCACTTCCTTTATTGGTGGTTGTTTTAGCTAAAATGTTACATCCTATTTTATATGTATTTCTTATTTTTTATTTTATTTTTCTGTATTTAAAACATTTTAAAATACTATTGAGTGTAAGTTTACTGTTATCATTTCTCTTATTTCTCTTTTTTTATTTACCACAACCTTTAAATCAAAATGAAATTTCAGGAAAGGTCGTAAGTAAAGACGATCAAAGTATTGTTGTCAAGAGGGGATATCATAAAGTAAAGGTTTATGGAGAATTTAAAAATATCTCGTTGTTTGATGATATTTCTTTGATAGGAAAACCTTATAACTTCCATCAAATACAAAATGATTATGCGTTTAATTATCAATATTATTTATATAGTTTAAATATTTTTGATACTTTACAACTTGAAAAAATAAAAAGTAATCAACATCAAGATCATCTATATCATTATTTAGAAAAAAGAATCAAGACATCTTCCAAAGTAAAAAGTCTGTTATCTTTATTTATTTTAGGAACAAAAGATGAACAGATGAAAGAATATTATCAAAAGTTAACGCAACTCTCGATTGTTCATTTATTTGCTCTTTCGGGTATGCATCTTACAATTTTACAGAAATGGTTGATGAATTTTTTAAAATTCTTTTTTTCAAAAAAAGGACAAAAATGTATATCTCTTATATTGATTGGGGTTTACATGTTTAGTATTCCTTATAATATTTCTTATTTAAGAGCGTATCTAATGCTTTTTTTACCAATGATTTTTGGTAAATGGTTAAATCAGTTGGATATTTTTTCTTTTTTAACAGTTGGTATGTTAATGTATAATCCTTATTTGATTTATAATTTATCTTTTATTTTTTCTTATTTGATTTATTTTTTTATTTTACTTTTACAAAACCAAAAAGCAGGGAAATATTATTTATTTTTAGGTTCAATTCCCATTATTATTTCTATTCAACATGTTTTACCGGTGTTTTCTTTTTTGATAGGTATTCTTCTAATGCCTTATATAGAAATGATTTATAAAAGTATGCTTTATTATTTATTACTTGGAAAATATGTTTTACCTTTTTTATCTTTAGAATATGAATTGTTATTAAAAATGATTGCTTTTATTTATGATTTTTCTTTTACATTGCTTTTTAGTCAACCGACTTTATTTTTTATAGGTGTTTATTATTATCTTTATTTAAAAGGAATTTATAAATTGAATGTCAATAGAACAGTAACCCAAGAAGTATGTCTATTATTAAGTGTGTTACTTGCTTTTTATTTTTATCCTTATTACAACATGAAAGGACAAGTTGTGATGATTGATGTGGGCCAAGGGGATTGTTTTTTTATTCAACAGCCTTATGCCAGAGGAAATGTATTGATTGATACTGGGGGATTACAAAAGAGTGATCTTGCGACTTCTCGGTTGATTCCTTATTTACAAAGTCAGGGCGTTTTTTATTTGGATGCCGTTTTTATTTCACATGAAGACTATGATCATTGCGGAGCGTTAGCGTCTTTGAAAGAACATTTTAAAGTTAAAAATGTTTTCTATGATTTTAAAAAAAAGAAAATTGGCGATTTAGTTTTTAAAAATTTAGCTTTAGATAAATATTATACAAATTCAAATGATCGCTCTTCTATTATTTACGTGACTATCAACCATTTAAATTATTTATTTACAGGTGATATTTCTAAAGAGGTAGAAAGTGATTTATATCAGACATATCATCATTTAGATGTCGACGTTTTAAAAGTGGCGCATCATGGAAGTAGCAGTTCTTCAAGTGAAGATTTGTTTAAAATGATTGATCCTAAAGTAGCACTTATTTCTGTAGGAAAGAATAATCGTTATAGACATCCATCTTATTTAACATTAAAAAGATTAGAAGCATATGGGGTGAAAATTTATCGCAGTGATCTTCAAGGAATGGTTAAGATTGTTTATTATGTAGGTAAGAATTATGTCATGACTTCAAGTGGTTTTTAGTTTATAATAGCTATGGTGATGATATGTTATATGTATTATATGGAACAGAGAGATTACTGATGGATCAACGTTTAGATAAGTTAAAAAAAGATCATCATTGTAATCAAGAACAGATGAATTATACAGTTTATGATGTTTCTAAAGAGGGAATGAAAGTTGTTTTAGAAGATGTAATGACACCTCCTTTTTTAAGTGATGAAAAAATGGTTGTTATTAAAAAAGCAGATTTTCTAACAACCAAAAAAATAAAAAAAGATAATCATGATATAGATTATTTTATGCAATGTTTACCTTATTTAGATAAAACAGTGCATCTTGTTATTTTTAATGATGAAAAGAATTTTGATGAAAGAAAAAAAGTTGTCAAGATGTTAAGAAAAGAAGCACAGTTTTATGAAATCAATCCTTTAAATTATTATAAAGTTTCTGATACAGCAAGACAGGCTGTTAAAAAAAGAAATTGTACTATTGATGATGATGCTTTAGAGTTACTTTTAAGTAGAAAAGGAACAAATTTAATGGATATTGCTAGTGAAATAGAAAAGCTTTGTTTATATACACAGCATATTGATATTCATTGTGTTGAAGAACTTGTCAATCGTCCCTTAGATGAAAATGTTTTTGATTTAACAACAGCTATTTTAAGTAAAGATAAACAAAAGATGATGTCTATTTATAAAGATTTAATGACAATTAATGAAGAACCAGTTAAATTGATTGTTTTGGTAGCTAATTCTATGCGTTTGATTTATCAAGTAAAATTATTAGATAGAAAAGGGTATACTGATCAAGAAATTGCTAAAATGTTGGCAGTTAATCCTTTTCGTTTGAAATATGTAAGAAAAGAAGGCCAATTTTTTCAAATAGATGAACTACTTAGATGTTTAAATGAATTATCTTTATTGGATGTTAAAATTAAGACGGGACAAATAGATAAAAAATTAGGCTTAGAATTATTTATGTTAAGAATATAGGAGAAATTATGGAATCATTAAGAGAATTGTTTAAGATAGGATTTGGACCATCCTCTTCACATACAATGGGTCCTCAAAGAGCAGCTTCTAAAATAAAAGAACAGTATCCAAATGCTTCACGTTTCGAAGTTGAATTATATGGGTCGCTTGCCTTAACTGGAAAAGGTCATTTAACAGATTATATTATTAAACAAACATTGGGCAAGCAAACGATTGTTCGTTTTAAAAGTGATCGTTTACCTTATCATCCAAATGGCATGAAATTTTATGTGTACCAAGATGAAAAAATTCTTGATACAATTACTGCTTATTCTATAGGTGGAGGAACTGTTGAATATGAAGGAAGTAAGTTGCAACAAACAAAACAAATCTATCCTCATAAAAATCTTAAAGAAATTATTCAATATATTGAAGACAATGGTATTTCCTTCTATGATTATGTTTTAAATTATGAAGATGAACATTTTAAGGCCTACTTATTTGAAGTGTTAGATAGTATGTTTACCTGTGTACAAAATGGCTTACATCATGAAGGAGTGATTCCTGGAAGGTTACAACTAAAAAGAGTTGCTAAAAGTATGTATCAACAAGCAATCAATACGCGAAGAGAAAGTGATCGAGAAAGATTGCTTGTTTCAAGCTATGCTTATGCTGTTTCTGAGGAAAATGCCTGTGGTAATAAAATTGTTACTGCGCCAACATGTGGAGCAAGTGGAATTTTACCAGCTGTTTTATTTTATTGTTATAAACAATTAGAAATTCCTCGTAAAGAATTGATCAAAGCTTTAGCGGTTGCTGGTTTATTTGGAAATGTCATTAAACATAATGCGACAATTTCAGGGGCTGATGGCGGATGTCAAGCAGAAGTTGGCAGTGCTTGTGCAATGGCTGCAGCAGCCTATGGTTGGATTTTAGAACTTAATAATTCTTTAATTGAATATGCTGCAGAGATGGGGCTTGAACATAATTTAGGACTAACATGTGATCCGGTTGGTGGCTATGTTCAAATTCCTTGTATTGAAAGAAATGGTTTTGGTGCTTTACGTGCAATCGATGCAGCAAGTTATGCTAAACAATTAGGTTATTTAAGAAAGAACAAAGTTTCATTTGATTCAATTGTGAATGTTATGAAAGAAACTGGAAAAGATTTAAATAGTGCTTATAAGGAAACTTCTTTAGGTGGACTAGCAAAGGAATTTGGTTTAAAAGATGGAGACTAGAAGTTTATATGTACACATTCCTTTTTGTGAATCTATTTGTAGTTATTGTGATTTTTGCAAGGTCTATTATGATCAAAAACAAAGTGATCTCTATTTACAAAGATTAAATGAAGAATTATCACAAATAGAGCAACATCATTTAAAAACGATTTATATTGGAGGGGGAACCCCTAGTGCTTTAAATGATGAACAATTAGAAAAATTAATGTCAATGTTAAAACCCTATAGTTTAGAAGTGGAAGAATATTGTATGGAAGTTAATCCAGAGTCAATGGATTATTATAAGTTAAAGATTTTAAAAAAAGGTGGTATTAATCGTTTAAGTATTGGTGTACAAACGTTTCAAAATCATTTATTAAAAGAAATAGAGCGTCATCATAATACAATCCAAGTAAAAAATATTATTAAATATGCTAAAGAAATAGGTTTTGATAATATCTCAATTGATTTGATGTATGGTTTACCAAAACAAACAAAAGAAGATATTCAAAAGGATATAGAAGTTTTAAAATCTTTAGATTTGCAACATGTTTCTTATTATTCTTTGATTTTAGAAGAAGGAACGATTTTAAAATATAAAAATTATCAACCTTTAGATGAAGAAAACGAATATCAATTAACATTATTCATTGATCAAGAATTAGAAAAAATAGGTTTTGAAAAATATGAAATTTCTAATTATGCTAAACAAGGATATCAATCGAAACATAATCTTATGTATTGGTACTATAATAATTATTATGGAATAGGATTAGGTGCTTGTAGCAAAATTGATGGACAAATTATAGAACATAGTCGATCACTTACTAAATATTTAAATGGTGATTTTAAAACAACAACAATTGATGAAACAAAAGAAGAAACAATGTTTAATCAAATAATGATGTCACTTCGTTTAAAAGAAGGGCTAGATTTAAATAAATTTAAAGAAAGATATCAAGAAGATGCCCGTATTCTATATAAAGAAGCGATTACTAGAAATATAGAAAAGGGTAGATTGATGATTGAAAATGATTATTTAAA
This sequence comes from Faecalibacillus sp. H12, assembly GCF_013361255.1. Lineage (NCBI taxonomy): Bacteria > Bacillati > Bacillota > Erysipelotrichia > Erysipelotrichales > Coprobacillaceae > Faecalibacillus > Faecalibacillus sp. H12. Next base: position 48,656 of record NZ_JABWDK010000011.1, read on the forward strand.
AGCAACTCAAGAAGGTCAGTATGTTTTAAATGATATATTAATTGATTTTATGTAAAGTGGTATACGGATAATAAATGGTTTATAATAAAACAAAGAGGTGATGAACATGAAGGCAATACCAACAGGGGTATATGATTATCGAGAATTGAAACAAGAAAATTATTATTCTGTTGATAAAACATTAATGATTAAAGATTTTCTAGAAAGAAAAAGTAAAGTAACATTAGTGACTAGACCTAGAAGATTTGGTAAAACGATCAATATGTCAATGATGTCAGAATTCTTTGATATTACGAAAGATTCTAAAGAAATCTTTAAAGGTACGAAAATCATGGATACACCTTATGCAAGTGAGTTAAACCAATACCCAACGATCTTTATTTCTTTTGCAGACGCAAAAGAAAATAAAGAAACAATTGTTAAGTATATAAAAACACAATTACAAAATGAATATATACGATATCATTTTATATTTAATCAATTAAATGAATTAGAGCAAAATGATTATTTATATATTTTAGAGGGATTAAAGAATAAGAATAATGGTATTCTTAATGATGTGGATAATGCTATTGTATTTTTAATGCGTTGTTTAAAGAAATACTATGGAAAAGATGTTATGCTGTTTATTGATGAATATGATACACCTTTTATAGAAGCAAAAACTGGGAATTTTTATCAAGAACTCAAGGGAAGTCTAGCAACCTTACTTAGAAGTTCACTTAAGAATTCAGAAGATTTAAAATATGCCTTTATTACAGGAATACAAAGAGTAGCTAAAGAAAATATCTTCAGTGATTTAAATAATTTAGATGTCTATACTGTTTGTGACAGAGAATATAGCGAATACTTTGGTTTTGATAGTGATGAAACAAAAAAATTACTAGAATATTATGGATTAGAATTGAATAATGAAGTGAAAGAAATGTATGATGGCTATCATATAGGCAATCAGGATATTTATAATCCATGGTCAATTATGAATTACGCTAAAAGAAAGAAACTCATTTCTTATTGGGTCAATACCAGTGCCAACAGTATGATCAAGACAGCTTTAAAACAAGCAAACTATACATTTAAAAATCAATATGATAAACTCATTAAAGATGGTAAACTTGATACCTATGTTTCAATGCAGACAAGTTTCTTTGAAGAAGCAGATAACTCAACTTTATGGGGATTGTTTGTCAATGCAGGGTATCTTACAGTTACAAAAGAAATAGATCTTTTAAAAGGCAAATATCGTATAGAAATACCAAATAAAGAAGTGAAACAGGAATTTATAAAATTGACAGAATATCAGTTAGGATTAAGCAGTGGAACATTAGATACAGTAACTGAAAGTCTAGCCAAAGAAGATCAAGAAACATTTTTAGAAAGCTATCAAGAAATCTTAATGGTACCAAGTTATCATGATTTACAGAAAGAAAACAGTTATCATATGATGATGCTAGGAATGTGTTTATGTTTAAATAAAGATTATGAGATCATTTCTAATAGAGAAGTAGGAAAAGGAAGAGATGATCTCATCTTAAAAGCCAAAGATGAAAAGAAAACATCATTCGTCTTAGAATTCAAATATCTAAAAGAAGATAAAAAAGATCTTGAAAAAGCATTAGATGAATTATCTAATAAAGCTATTCAACAAATCAAGGATAATAAATATGATTATGGATTAAAAGGAAAAGTCATTTATATTGGACTTGCCCATCATGGTAAAGATGTAAGTATTAAATGGGTTGAAAGTTAAGGGCCTCTGTTAAGTAGACAGAGGTTCTTTATTTTACGATTTTTTTGATTTTTTAGCACCAAGTTATTGACAGTGCTAAAATAAAATGTATAATGTATTTAGCATAAGAGAAATAGGAGTGCTAAAGGTGGTGAACTTGATGTTAACAGCAAGACAAATGCTGATATTTAAATGTATAGTTGAAGAATTTATTGAAAATGCTGAACCGGTTGGATCCAAGGCATTGATGGTAAAATATCAACTTCCTTATTCAAGTGCAACGATTCGTAATGAAATGAATTTTCTAGAAAATTATGGTTATCTAGAAAAAACACATATTTCTTCTGGAAGAGTACCTTCTAAAGAAGGCTATCGTTTCTATGTTCATAATTTAGGAAAAGTTGATTTGGATGAAGGAACAAAAAATCAAGTTGCTACAATTATTAATAAGCATCGTCGAAATTTAAATGAGATGGTGCATGAAAGTTGTAACATGTTGAGTGAATTAACTCATCTTACAAGTGTTGCATTAGGAAATGCTTCAGATGATATGTTGCAACGCATCTCTGTTGTTCCTTTGGATGATGGACGTGTAACAGCAATTATCATTACAAGTCAAGGTCATGTTGAAAATAAAGTTTTCCAATTTTCAAGTGATGTAGAAATGGAAGATTTATTAAGTTGTGTTAATGTGATGAATGAATTATTGATAGGAACACCTATCAGTGAAGTAGCATTTCGTTTAGAACGAGATGTTCGACCAATTCTTACAACGCAAGTGAAGCAACATGAAGAATTATTTAATGCGTTTTTGGAAGCATTCGTTAAATTTGCTTCAAATAGTGTTTATTTTTCTGGAAAAGAAAATATTCTCTATCAACCAGAATTTAATGATGTGGATAAATTAAGAAGACTTGTAAGTGCTTTTGAAAATTCAAAAGTGTGGAAAACTCTACCATTATCGAGTGAGGATGGTATTCAAATCAATATTGGAAATGAAACACCTCTAGGAAAAATGAATGATGTTTCAGTAATCTCTGCTTCATTTAAAACAGGGGAAACATCAAAAGGTTCTATTTCGGTAATTGGTCCAACAAGAATGCCTTATGAAAAAGTAGTGGCATTAGTAGAGTATATATCTGAAAATATTGAAAAGGCTTGTTTAGAAGATAAACAAGATGAGAAATAGAGGTGAACAAATTGGCTGAGGAAACTAAAGTTGAAAAAGAAGTAACTGAAGAAGTTGAAGAAAACAAAGAAGCTGAGGCTGAAGTTGTTGAAGAGGAAAAAGTTGATCAAGAAGATCAAATTAAAATTCTTCAAGGTGAAGTTGATAAATGGAAAAATGATTATTATAAAGTGTTTGCGGATATGGAAAACATTAAAAGACGTATGCAAAATGAACATGCAAATAACTTAAAGTTCATGATGCAAGGTTTTATTGAACAAATGTTACCAATCGTTGATAACTTTGAAAGATCATTAGCAATTGAAAATCCAAGTGAAGAAGTGGCAAACTTCTTAAAAGGATATGAAATGATTTATAAACAAATCATGACATTATTAGAAAACCAAGGAGTTAAAGTGATTGAAGCTGAAGGTAAAGAATTTGATCCTAACTTCCATCAAGCAGTAATGACTGTAAGTGATGAAAACTTTAAACCTGGTATGGTTGTTGAAGAGTTACAAAAAGGTTATATGTTAAAAGATCGCGTTATTCGTGCATCTTTAGTAAAAGTAAGTGAATAAAATAGGAGGATTTATATTATGGCAAAAATTATTGGTATTGACTTAGGAACTACAAACTCATGTGTAAGTGTGTTAGAAAACAATGAAGTAAAAGTAATTGCAAACCCAGAAGGAAATCGTACAACTCCTTCAGTTGTATCTTTCAAAAATGGTGAAATTATTGTTGGGGAAGCTGCAAAAAGACAAGCAGTAACAAACCCTGATACAGTAATGTCGGTTAAACGTTATATGGGTACTGATCATAAAGAAAACGTAAATGGTAAATCTTATACACCACAAGAAATTTCAGCAATGATCTTACAAAACTTAAAAGCAACTGCTGAAGCTTATTTAGGTGAAACAGTAACAAAAGCAGTTATCACTGTACCTGCATATTTCAATGATGCTCAAAGACAAGCAACAAAAGATGCTGGTAAAATCGCTGGTTTAGATGTTGAACGTATCATCAACGAACCAACTGCTGCAGCATTAGCATTCGGTCTTGATAAATTAGATCAAGAACAAAAAGTATTAGTTTATGACTTAGGTGGTGGTACTTTCGACGTATCTATCTTAGACTTAGCTGATGGTACATTTGAAGTATTAGCTACTGCTGGTAACAATAAATTAGGTGGGGATGATTTCGATAAGAAAATCATGGACTACATCGTAGATGAATTCAAAAAAGAAAACGGAATTGATTTATCTAACGATAAAATGGCAATGCAACGTATTAAAGAAGCTGCAGAAAAAGCTAAAAAAGACTTATCTGGTGTAATGCAAACTCAAATTTCATTACCATTCATCTCAGCTGGTGCTGCTGGACCATTACACTTAGAATTATCATTAACAAGAGCTAAATTTGATGAAATTACAAGAGACTTAGTTGTAGCTACTGAAGGACCAGTTAGACAAGCATTAAGTGATGCTGGAATGCAACCAAGTGAAATCGATCAAGTATTATTAGTTGGTGGATCTACTCGTATTCCTGCTGTTCAAGAATCTGTTAAACGTTTACTTGGAAAAGAACCTAACAAATCAGTAAACCCAGATGAAGTTGTATCTATGGGTGCTGCTATCCAAGGTGGAGTTATCGCTGGTGACGTTAAAGATGTCTTATTATTAGATGTTACACCACTTTCATTAGGTATCGAAACAATGGGTGGAGTTATGACAGTATTGATTGAAAGAAATACTACAATTCCAACTACTAAATCACAAGTATTCTCTACTGCTGCTGATAATCAACCAGCTGTTGATATCAACGTATTACAAGGTGAAAGATCAATGGCTAGAGATAATAAACAATTAGGTTTATTCAAATTAGATGGTATCGAACCAGCTCCAAGAGGAGTACCTCAAATCGAAGTTACTTTCTCAATTGACGTTAACGGTATCGTAAATGTTAAAGCTAAAGATTTGAAAACTCAAAAAGAACAATCAATCGTTATTCAAAACTCTACAGGATTATCTGATGAAGAAATCGATCGTATGGTAAAAGAAGCTGAAGCTAATAAAGCTGAAGATGAAAAGAAACGTAAAGATATCGAAACAAGAAATAAAGCTGAACAAATGATCAATGAAATTGATAAAGCTTTAGCTGAACAAGGTGATAAGATTGATGCTAATCAAAAACAACAAGCAGAACAATTAAAAACTGAATTAAAAACTGCTTTAGATAACAATGATATGGCTACTCTTGAAGCTAAAATGTCAGAATTAGAACAAATGGCTCAACAAATGGCATCATATGCTTATCAACAACAACAAGCAAACCCTAATGGTGGTGCTGGACAAACAACATCAAATAACAATGATGATAATGTTGTTGATGCTGATTTCGAAGAAAAGAACTAATTACTTAAAAAACCAAGGTTCTTCCTTGGTTTTTTAAAAGTATTATAGAAAGGATGATTTTATGGCAAGTAAAAGAGATTTTTATGAAGTCTTAGGGATTTCAAAAACAGCAAACGCTGATGAAATAAAACGTGCATACCGTAAAAAAGCAAAACAATATCATCCCGATATCTGTAAAGAACCTGATGCAGAAGAAAAATTTAAAGAAGTTCAAGAAGCTTACGAAGTTTTATCTGATGATAATAAAAGAGCGGCTTATGATCGTTATGGACATGCAGCCTTTGAACAAGGTGCAGGTGGTGCTGGAGCCGGTGGCTTTGGTGGATTTGGTTTTGAAGATGTCGATTTAGGAGATATTTTTGGATCATTCTTTGGTGGCGGGGGAAGTCGTCGTCAAAGACAAAATGGACCACGTCGTGGTGATGATCATTTAATGCGTCTAGAAATTGATTTCATGGATGCAATCAATGGTGTTAAAAAAGATATTAAAGTAACTTATGATGCAGAATGTCCTCATTGTCATGGTAGTGGTGCAAAAACACCAAACGATGTACAAACATGTTCGCATTGTAATGGTACAGGAACTGTTTCTAAACAACAACAATCTCCATTTGGTACATTTGTAACACAAACAACATGTCCACATTGTAATGGTACCGGTAAAGAAATTAAAGTTAAATGTCCTGACTGTCATGGTAAAGGATATATTACAAAAACAGTTACTGTTCAATTAGATATCCCTGCTGGTATCAATGATGGTCAACAATTACGTGTTGCTGGTAAAGGTGGAAGAGGATCTAATGGTGGATCTAATGGTGACTTATTTGTAGAAATCCGTGTAAGAAACAATACACACTTTATTCGTGAAGGACGTAATATTTATGTTACAATTCCTATTAGTTCAGTTGATGCAACTTTAGGATGTGAGGTAGATGTACCAACAGTACAAGGTGACGTGAAAGTTAAAATTCCTGCAGGAACACAATCTGGAACAACTTTAAGATTAAAAGGTAAAGGTGTTAAAGATTTAAGAGGAAATGGATACGGAGATCAAATGGTTAAGGTTGAAGTTAAAATTCCTACAAAACTTTCTAGTAAAGAAAAATCATTGTATGAACAATTACAAAAATTAAGTAAAAAAGAATCTATCTTTGAATCATTTAAGAAAGGATTTAAAAGATAGAATAGCGAGTAAATATAGTGGGGTGAGTTCAGTTTCATCTCACTTTTTTGGCTTTTATAGTTGTATTGATAACTGGATTTTTGGGATGAATACAGTTTTTAAGCGTTTATTAATGGATAAAAAATTTTTTGTAATTGTAGTAGTTTGTTATGTTTTTTATTAATTGTTAAAAAAATCACAAAAAGCGGGATAATATGTTAAATATTATTGAATATATATTTATATCATGATATGATTCTTATAGAAGTGAATGTGATGTTAGGTTTTTATAAAAAAATACGGTCATTTTATTTAAACCTAACCACTTTTTTTAGCGAGAAATGTAAGCGCTTAAACGGATGTTTGCAGTTTAAAAAGAAAATTAGGAAAGGGGTTAAATTAGTACTTAAATAATACGTAAAATACTGGTGAATGATTAATGTTGATGTTAAGGGGTATTATTTATAGTTTTATGACTCGCTTAAATAGGCATTCACAAATATAGCAGAATTACTATTCTATTATAATAATTTACTAATATTCTGTTATTGATAAAACAATTGATAATAATTAGCATAAATTAAAGTTTTAGATAAGGTTTTTGGTTTTATATACCTAATTTACATCATTAATAAAAACTAGTATATGTATTAATTTATTAATTTAAAGTGAGTAGAAAATGAAAGGAAAAGTATCGAAGAATAAGTTTCTTAAAGTAGTTTTACCGGCACTTTTGGTAGTTGCTATTATTTGTCAAGCAGTCGGTTTTCAGGCAGTTTTAGCTAAAGGCAATGTTGCAACAACATCTAGCGACAGTATTTCAAACCTTACAGATCAACAATTACAAGCATTAACAAATCCTATTCTTCAATCTTACAAAGCAGATAGTAGCCATAAAGTTTGGAAAATGACTGACGATAGTCGATTAGCTGTTTTAGCAAATCAAACTAATATCGAAAATGCAAGATTACAAGAAGTGGTAAAATTAGTAAATTCAGAATTTGTTGAAAAAGAAATTATTTCATCTCCGTTAGCAATGGTTTATGCTCAAGAAAAAGATGTGAGTTATGGAGATATTTTGATTGATATTGATCAAACAAGTTCAATTACTAGTAGCTCTAATAGTAAAGAAGCATATAAAATCACTATTGGAGAAAATGGAGTTCGTTTAACTGGTGCTAGTGAAAATGCTATTATGCACGGATTAAGAACAATCCAAAATTTGATTATTACTAACGATGGATTAGTTTACGGTGAAATCGTAGATTATCCAAATGTTGCAGAACGCAGAGTACATGTCGATTGTGCTAGAAAATATATTTCTAAAGATTGGTTTATTCGTCAAATTAGAGAAATGTCATATATGAAAATGAATGCTCTTCAAATTCATTTTTCTGAAAATATGGGATTTAGAATTGAATGTGAAACAGATCCATCTATCGTTTCTGATCAATATTTAACAAAGACAGAAGTGAGAGAAATATTAGCAGAAGCTAAAAAATATGGTATTAATGTTATTCCATCATTTGATAGTCCAGGTCATGTTGATCAAATTTTAAAAGCTCATCCAGAATATGGGCAAGTTAATACTAGTGGAAATCATTATAAATCTGGTTTAGATGTTACTAATCCTGAAGCTATTGCATATATTCGTAGTTTATATGATGAATATATGGATCTATTTGAAGGATGTACTGATTTCCATATTGGTGGCGATGAGTATATGGAGTTTGACCGTGCACCATTTACTACAGAATATAAGAGTGTATTAAATTCATATGCAGTTAAAAAATATGGTCAAGGATATATTTGGAAAGATGTAATTGCTGGATATATCAATGATTTAGCAGAATATGTACATAATCGTGGATTTACACCAAGAATTTGGAATGATGGTGTTTATTATGGTGAAAATTCTTATGAAGGTGCACAAAAAATAAAAATGCATGACTATATTGGAATTGATTTCTGGTCACAAATGTCATGGAATTCAAGTATTGCAAATTTACAAACATTCATTAATAAAGGCCATGATACAATTTACAATATCAATGCAAGCTTTTTCTATTATGTATTACGTAATAGTAAACCTACAGATGGCAGAGAACAACATTCATTTGATAACTTAAATGCAGATCGTAAAATCTATAATGAATGGTCACCTGGAAAATTCCAAGGAAATCCAGCTGTAAATGATGGTTCTGATTTTATCAAGGGTGCTTCATTGGCAATTTGGTGTGATAATCCAAATTTATGTAGTGAAGATGTAATTACTGAAGATATTGCTGATGAGTTACGTGCATTAGCTTCTAAATCATGGAATACAAGTAGTAATTCAATTACTGATTTTGATAGTTTCCAAGAAAATTATACTAAATTAGGTAATGTTGCTGGATTTGAAAAAGGATCTACATTACCAGATGTTGGGGAATTCTTAACAGCGGGTGATTTAGGTAAAATTACTATTCGTTTCGTAGATGAAAACAATCAAGAATTAAAACACGAAGTAATTAAATACGGAACAGTTGGTGAAAAATTTGAATTTAGTGCAGATCCTATTTATGGATATCGTGTAATTGATAATAAACCAATTACTGGTACTTATACTAAAGAAGGTGCTGTTTATGTATTTACTTATGAATTATATACAGATAAAGCAGCTTTAAATAATGAAGTAACAAATGCATTAAAAGAAAAAGATTATATCAATGAAACATTTAGTGAATATAAAACAGCATTAATAGCTGCTAAAGCTATTAATGATAAAACTGATGCAACACAGGCAGAAGTAGATGAAGTATATGATGAACTTATCGAAGCTAAAGCAAAAGCAGTTAAAATAGAATATTATTCATTATATGTACAAAGTACATATCCACTAAAACAAGATGATTATGTTGGTGGATATGAAGCATATAAACAAGCTGTAGATGCTGGTAAAGCATTATTATCTAGCGATACTTTAAATGCTGAGACTGCTAAAGGAGCTTATGAAGCAATTAAAACTGCTAAATCAAACTTAGTAAAACCTGATGGAAACATTCCAACAATTACCGCTACAGATAACTATTACGAAAAGAATCAATGGTATCCAACTAAAGAATATAGTTATGAAAAAATGTTAGATAACGATTTGAATACTAAGTGCTGGTTTGGACAAGAACAAGCAGCGGATAAAGAATTTAAATTTACTTTTCCTACAGCTGTCAACATGACAAGTGTTCAAGTTATTCAACCTTCTAATGTAGGTGCTGATGCTTTAAAAGGTGCAGATATTGAAGTTTCATTAGATGGTGAAACATGGACTAAAGTTGGATCAATTACGGAAAATGATTTAGATTACACAGCAACATTTGAAAAAACAGCAGTAAAATATGTCAGAGTCCGTTTAACTGTAGCTAAACCAGGTTATTGGTATCAAGTTTCTGAAGTAAAATTTGCTTATGAACAACCACAAGAAGATAACACTTTAAGAGATATGATTAATGAAGCTGAAGAATTAGATATAAGCGGTAAGTCTTCCGTTTTAGTGTCTAATATGGTTGATGCTTTAATCGCTGGTCAAAAGGAATATGTTAAAGGTACTACTGATACTACAACTGTAGAAACAAATTTAAGAAATGCTATCGATGCATTAAAAAATGCAGCTGATACTACTGATTTATCAAGATTAATAGAAGAAGTACAAAAATTAAACGAAGCTGATTATACAGTAGATTCATGGAATGATTTAAAAATTTCTTATAATAAGGCATTAAAAGTTTTAGAAAATAAAACTGCCACTCAAGAACAAGTTGATAAGGCTTATGATGATTTAGATAAGGCTATTAAAGGATTAATTGATGCTCCTATAGCAGCGGATAAAACAGAGTTATTAAAAATTATGGAAACAACTAAAGAATTAGTTGAAAAAGATTATACTCTTGAATCATGGAAAGTATTAAAAGATGCACTAGATGAAGCTAATAAGGTAGTGGCTGATGATAATGCTACTCAAGAACAAGTTGATAAGGCTTATGATGATTTAGATAAGGCTATTAAAGGATTAATTGATGCTCCTGTAATAGTAGATAAAAAAGAATTATCAAATGTTATTGAAACAACTAATGATTTTGTTGAAAAAGATTATACGGTAGATTCATGGAAAGCATTTAAAGAAGCATTAGATCATGCAAAAGATGTTTTACAAAATGAAAATACAACTCAAGATGAAGTTGATCAAGCTTTAGCATCTCTACAAGATGCCATTAAGAATTTAAAAACAGTTTCTCAAACTGGAAATAATGATCAACCAAATCAAAAACCAAATGATCAAATACAAACAAGTATTAAAAAAGAAGATGACAATAAAACATCATCAACAAAAAATAACTCTCATATAAAAACTGGTGATGATATGTCAGTTGTACCATATATTTTACTTATGGCAACAGCTGGGGGTTATATTGCACTTCAAAGAAGAAATAAAGAAGATTAAATAATAAAAGCTATATAACACATATAAATGTATGGCTATATAGTGATTTATGATTTAATAAAATGTGTTATAGACTTTTATAGTCAATTTGGAGTTAAAGATAAAAGACATCGGATTTATTGCTTTTAAGGTAATGATCGATGTCTTTTTTTTTGAAAATAAAATTTTGCTTTTGTTGTATTGTTTATACTTTCTACAGGTGTTTTGTTTTTTAATAAGTTGTTTATAAACAAAAAAACAGTACTATGTACTGTCTTCATCTATTATCCAGCTTTTCTTAATGTTCTTAACTCTTTAGCAGAAATTCTAACTTTTGTAGGTTTACCATCTACTAAAATAGTAGCTTTTTGTAAGTTAACATTCCATTTTCTTCTACTTGAGTTTAACGCATGAGAACGAGTGTTTCCTGATAATGGACCTCTACCACTGATTTGGCATTTTCTTGACATGTTCTTTCCCTCCTTTAGTAGTTGTTCTACGTACTGTGTTATATTAACATTATTTATAGTATAATGCAAACATTTTTTTACAAAAAAGCTTTTTTTATCAATATTTGTGATTATAAATACTTTATATAATGATAAAAATGAGTTAATTTGTATTTTTTTTTAATAATATGTGATATGATGGCTTGTGGTTGGAAAGATACTAAAAGAGTGATTATAATTTGTAAATATTATATTTTTAAGGTATAATAATGTTTGAACATGAAATCATTTTAAGGAGGATAACTTGATGATTGAAAAAAATACAAATTTAGGATCAGTAAATATTTCTTTAGATGTAGTTTCTACTGTAGCTGGTGGAGCTGCTACTGAATGTTATGGTGTAGTAGGTATGGCTAGCCAAAAGAAATTAAAAGATGGATTTTATGAATTATTAAAGAAAGAAAATTATTCTAAAGGAATTATTGCGAGTGATGGAGAAACTGGTTTAATTTTAGATTTATATATCATTTTAGGATATGGAATTAAAATTAATGAAATTTTAGTTGAAGTTCAAAAGAAAGTGAAATACGTTGTTGAATCAACATTAGATGTCAAAGTTGAGGCAGTTAATGTTTATGTTCAAGGACTTCGTAATATCGATTAGTGGAGGAAAAATATGCAAATACTTACAGGAAAGCTATTTAAAGAGATGGTTTTATGTGGTGCGAATACTCTTCATAATAATCATCCTGAAATAGATGCTTTAAACGTATTCCCTGTACCTGATGGGGATACTGGAACAAACATGTCTATGACTTTTAATGCTGGAGCAGCAGAAATCAAAGATATGGATAGTGACAATATTTATGATATTGCTAAAAAATTATCTAAAGGTTTATTGATGGGAGCACGTGGTAACTCAGGTGTTATCTTATCACAAATCTTTAGAGGATTTGCAATGGGATTAGAAGGTCATGAAAGCGTTGATGCTGTTGCTTTTGCCAATGCTTGGAAAAGTGGGGCAGAAGTTGCTTATAAAGCTGTTATGAGACCTGTTGAAGGAACTATTTTAACTGTTATTAGAGAAGCAAGTGAAAAGATCGTTGAATATACTCAACCAGGTATGGAAATTGAAGATGTTTTCTCTTATTTTGTAAAAGAAGCAGAAAATTCATTAGAAAGAACACCTGAATTACTTCCAGTATTAAAAGAAGTAGGTGTTGTTGATAGTGGTGGAGCAGGTTTATTATTAGTTTTAACTGGATTTATGGCTGCTTTAACAGGAGACCGTGTTGATTTTGTTGATATTAAATCAGAAGGTCAAGTAAATGCAGGAACTGAATTAGAATCTGGTGAAGAAGGATATGGATACTGTACAGAATTTATTGTTCGTCTTGAACCTTCATTAATTGATAAATTCTCAGAAAACCAATTAAAGAAAGAATTAGAAAGAATTCCAGGAAACAGTATTGTCGTTGTACAAGATGAAGATATCGTTAAAGTACACGTACATACATTAAAACCAGGTGAAGCTTTAAACTTAGCACAAAGATTTGGTGAATTTGTGAAGTTAAAAATTGAAAATATGCAAGAACAAGCAAATAACTTACAAAATGCTGCAGCAAGTCAAGGAAGTATTGTAGGTGTTGATGATAGCAAACCTCAAAAACGCGAAGCTAAAGAAACAGCTATTATTTCTGTTTGTGCTGGACAAGGTGTAGAAGATGCATTCTTAGAATTACATTGTGATTATGTTGTAAGTGGTGGACAAACAATGAATCCATCTACTGAAGATATGGTTGCAGCTGTTAAAGAAGTAAACGCTAAAAATGTTATTATCTTACCAAATAACTCTAATATTGTAATGACTGCTCAACAAACAGCTACAATCTTAGAAGGAGAAGTCAATGTTATTGTTATTCCAACAAAAACAATTCCTCAAGGATTATCAGCATGTGTTATGTATAATCCAGAAGTTTCATTAGAAGATAATATTGCTGAAATGGAAGATGCTGATGCTAATGTTAAAACTGGACAAGTAACATTTGCGATTAAAGATACAAACATCGATGGTGTTGAAATTAAAGCAAATGACTACATGGCTTTAGTCGAAAAAGATATCGTTGCATGTAAACCAAATAAATTAGATGCTTTAAAAGTATGTTTAGAAAAACTAGTAGATGAAGATTCTGAATTAATTACTTTACTTGTTGGTGAAGATGTTGTTGATGAAGAAGTAGAAGAAATCGAAAGCTACATTGAAGATAACTTTGATGCAGAAGTAGATATTATCGAAGGAAAACAACCTGTTTATTCATTTATTATTGGTGTCGAATAAGTGTGCAGAAAAAACGTTGATAAATTCAACGTTTTTTTGCTAATTGAACTTTTATTTAACGTTTACGTATAGTCTTTGTGAATGTTTGAATCTTTTGGACAATTTAATTGTATTTTCTAAAGTAATTGTATAGTATTAAGAGCAAAAAAGTGACTGCATTTTATAGTCACTTTTTCATTTTGTGCCAGGCATGGCACTAATCCAGTTGGAGATAAACCAACAACAGGTATTTACCGCCAAGTGTAATGAACCACAAGTTGTTGTCAGTGATGGCAAGGATGGAGGAAGTGGTGTAGTGATTCTTTTGAGCGTACGAACAGAAACTTGATATAAGGCTAAATGGTGGATAAGACTGCATACCAAGTCGAAGTCCAAAAGGTAAACGTAAAACCAAGACAGTAAATCAAGATGTTGTGAAAGTTAGAGGATTATTGAATTACCCCGGGAGGTCTTGTGAACAACGAATTCCAGTAAACTTTAAAAACAGTAATGGTACCGTTGGTCGAAAAAAGGGTTGTCACAAGAAGTCAGCTTAGGTCGTAGTAGGTAGGACACACAGTACTGAAGGATCTAATGTTTATATGATGTTTACTCATCATAAGCAATGTTTGAACAGTTCGAAATCGAGAATGGTCTCATAATTGGAAATCGTAATTCCATGGAGATGAAGGTAGAGGGAATGGTTTCAAATATATTTACGAGTGAAGGGTGTAGTAAGTTTGAAGAGACTTCTTAATCAATCAATTTTAAAGAGTTGGAGCTCCAAAATGATTAAAAAGTCTCTTGAGGCTTATTTTTTTATCTTAAAGACCAAAATTGTATTTTGTAAAAAACAATTTCAAAACATGTCCGTATTTTGTTTCGTCAGTACAGAGATTGTGTAAGGAACTTTAAAAAGATGACACGAAATCAAAAAAGATGCAGTAAGGGGGCTATAAAAAGCCCTCTGAGCATTTCGTTTAGTGTAAGAATCTTTTTTTACTTCTTACACGAACCTTGAAAACGAAACAGCCTGCCCGTAGTGATACCAGAACTGAATAGGCATTCAGCGTGTTATACAGTGCTATACTTTTGAACAGGAAATTAGAGACACTTATTACTTATCTGTTTTACAGGGAGTTGAAAAGTATTTGAAAAAGAAAAAAATTATTTCTACAAAGGTTAGATATGATGATCTGGGTATAAAAGAATCATTAGAAAATGTTGATGGTATTATCTGTATAGGTAAATTTGAAAGAGAGCATCTAGATTACTTCAATGAAATATCTAACAATATTATTTTACTGGATATGGATTTGTCACCAATAACGCAGACTGGTGTGTCGTTAGACTTTGATGATGCAATGTACAAGGTTGTTCAATATTTTCATTCAAAAGGTCATAATAAAATTGGCTTTATAGGAAGAAATGAATACAATGAAATATCTTTACAAGCTACAACCAGAAAAAAAGTTTTATTAAATATTGCGAATCTTTTGACATAGATTATGAAATTTTCCCAACTGAGCATGATATGACAGGAGATGCTGGATATTCTATTATCAACCATATTATTTCAGAGGGAAGAGTTCCATCTACAATCTTTTGTATTAATGATCCGATTGCAATGGGAGCAATGCAAGCACTTCTCGATGCAGAAATTAAAGTGCCGGAAGATGTATCAATTATTGGATTTAATGATGTTGAAGCATGTAATTTTACAAGACCTACATTATCAACCGTTTATGCACCGTCTTTTGAAATGGGAGAAATAGGTGCATCTGTTCTTCATCATATGATTACAGGAGATGATATACATTATCCTCGAAGAATTCAGTTACCATGTCAGTTGAAAATTAGAAACTCATGTAAGTAATAGGTACTAGAAAATTATTCTAGTATCTTTTTTTATTTCTAATTAGTAAATGTTTACTAAATTTAAGTAAAGCTATTTTAAATAATTTACTAAATTATATTGTAAAGTTTACTAAAAAGGTTTATTATATTCGTGAAAAGAGGAGAAGAAAATGAACCACGAAATCAACAGATTGTTAAACTATGGATTACAAAATGGAATGATTTATGAAGATGACATAGATTATTCAGCAAACTTATTAGTAGATTTACTTAAACTTGATACTTTTGAAAAAGAAGATATTGATGAAAAATTAGAAACAGCAAACGATATAATTGAAAATATTTTATCTTATGCTGTTAAAAAAGGACTTGTAGAAGATTCAGTAGTATTTAAAGATTTATTTGATACAAAATTAATGAACTGTATAATGCCACGTCCAAGTGAAGTTATTAATCAATTCAATAATCTAAAAGAAGTATCTAGCAAAGATGCTACAGATTACTTTTATGATTTATCGGTAGCTTCAAATTACATAAGAAAAAACAGAACCGATAAAAATATCAGATTTAAAAAATTCTATAAGTATGGCGATATAGAAATCACCATTAATCTATCGAAGCCAGAAAAAGACCCAAAAGCAATTGCTTTGGCAAAAAATCAAAAATCTAGCAATTATCCAAAATGTTTACTATGTAAAGAAAATGTAGGATTTGCTGGTAATGTAAATCATCCTGCTAGACAAAATCATAGAATTATTCCACTAAAATTAAATGGAGATAACTATTATTTTCAATATTCGCCATATGTTTATTACAATGAACATTGCATTATTTTTAATAAAGAACATAAACCAATGGTTGTAAATAAGGAAACTTTTGAACATCTGTTATCATTTGTTGAACAATTTCCACACTATTTATTAGGTTCAAATGCTGATTTACCAATTGTTGGTGGTTCGATTCTGTCACATGATCACTATCAAGGTGGAAATTATGAGTTTCCAATGGATGGTGCCAAAGTTTTTAAAACTATAACACATAGAGATATTCAAATCGATTTCTTACAATGGCCACTTTCAACTGTAAGACTAATCTCAAAGAACAAGGAACATATCATTCATTTATCTGAACATATTTTAAATAAATGGATTAATTACTCTAATGAAGATATTGATATTATTAGTCATACAGAAGGAACAAGACATAATACAATTACACCAATTGCCAGAAAAAAAGGTGATAATTATGAAATGAATTTAGTATTCAGAAATAATAGAACTACTGAAGAATATCCATTAGGTATTTTCCATCCACATCAAGAATTACATCATATTAAAAAGGAAAATATTGGTTTAATCGAAGTTATGGGATTGGCTGTTTTACCAGCAAGATTAAAAGATGAACTTACATTATTAGAAAAATGCTTAATTAATGAAGCTGACATCAATGATTATGAATCATTAGAAAAGCATAAAGATTGGTTTGAAGAAATCAAAAATCAAGAATGGACAAAAGACAATGTCAAAGATCAATTACAATATGAATTAACAAAGGTGTTTGTAAGAGTATTAGAAGATGCAGGTGTTTTCAAATTGGATGAAAAAGGTAAAAAATATTTTATAGAATTTATTGAAGAAGCAATTGAAGGAGAAGAATAATGAAAAGAGCAAGCCAAATTATTAATGATATCCAAAATAATAAAGCAGATAGTTTATTTTTAGATATCTATCAAGATGAGTCAATGATTGAATTTCAAAAGAAAAGATATGTAGATGCAATTGAACAATACATTAATCTATATAAAGATGAAGAAGTAGAAATCTTCAGCGTACCTGGAAGAAGTGAAGTATGTGGAAATCATACAGATCATCAACATGGTCAAGTTTTAGCAACAGCAATAAATTTAGACATTATTACAGTAGTATCAAAGGATGAAGAAAAAGTATTATTAAAAGATAAATACACTTCTAATCCAGTGTATATCAATGATTTAGATATGAAGGAAGAAGAAAAAGACACATCTGAAGGATTGATCAGAGGTATCTTATATAGATTTAAAGAATTAGGGTATAAAATTGGCGGATTTAAAGGATTCAGTACAAGTAATGTTTTAGCAGGTTCTGGTTTATCATCGTCAGCAGCATATGAAGGAATGATTGGTGTTATTCTTTCTGGATTATATAATGATATGAAAGTCGATTCAGTTGAAATTGCTAAAATCGGTCAATATGCTGAAAATGTATATTTTGGTAAGCCATGCGGTTTAATGGATCAATGTGCTTGTGCAGTTGGGGGTTTAATCCATATTGATTTTAAAGATAATTCTAATCCAGTTGTAGAAAAAATTGATAATGATTTTTCTCAGTATGGATATAGCTTATGTATTGTAGATGTTCATGCATCACATGCTGATTTAACACCTGATTATGCAGCTATTCCATCTGAAATGAAAGAAGTTGCAGCTTATTTTGGTAAAAAATTCTTAAGAGAGGTTTCAGAAGAAGGATTCATTAAAGAAATTTCTAATATCAGACATAGCATTGGTGATAGAGCAGTAGCAAGAGCCTTACATTATTTTGAAGAAGATAAAAGAGTTGGAAAAATTACAAAAGCATTAAAAGATAATGATTTTGAAACATTCAAAGCATGTATTAAATCTTCTGGAGACAGCTCTTTCAAATATTTACAAAACATTTATTCTAATAATGATATTAATAATCAAGCTGTCACAATTGCGTTAGGATTAAGTGAATTATTTTTAGAAGGTCATGGAGTATCAAGAGTTCATGGGGGTGGATTTGCTGGTACAATTCAAGCATTTGTTGAAAATAATTATGTTCAAGAATATAAAAAGAAAATTGAAGAAGCGTTTGGAAAACATTCATGTCATGTGTTAAAAATTAGAAAATATGGAGCAATGAAAGTAGAGGTAGGAGAATAATGAAAGTATTAGTAACAGGTGGTACAGGTTATATTGGAAGTCATATTTGTGTTGAATTAATTCAAGCTGGTCATGAAGTTATAGTGATCGATGATTTTTCAAATTCCAAACCAGAAGTATTAGGCTATATTAAAGATATTACTGGAAAAGAAGTAAAATTTTATGAATTCAATATTTTAGATGAAAGTAAAACTGAACAAGTATTTAAAGAAAATAAGATTGATTCTGTTATTCACTGTGCAGCTTTTAAAGCAGTAGGGGAATCAGTAAAAAAACCAATTGAGTATTATACAAATAATTTAACAACAACTTTAATTGTTGCTAAAATGATGAAAAAATACGGTGTCAATAATATTGTATTCTCATCAAGTGCAACAGTATATGGTGATCCTGAAGTTGTCCCACTTACAGAAGATTGTAAGTTAGGTGAAACAACTAATCCTTATGGAGCAACAAAGGCAATGATGGAAAGAATTTTAACAGATGTACAACATGCTTGTACTAGCATGTCAGTAACATTACTTAGATATTTTAATCCAATTGGAGCACATGAATCTGGATTACTTGGAGAAGATCCAAAAGGAATTCCTAATAATTTAATGCCATATATTATGAAAGTTGCAACAGGAGAATTACCATGCTTAGGTGTATTTGGTGATGATTATGATACACCTGATGGAACAGGCGTAAGAGATTATATTCATGTTGTAGATTTAGCTAAGGGGCATGTACTTGCTATTGAAAAATATTCAGAACCAGGAGTTCATATTTGTAATTTAGGTACTGGAGTTGGATACAGCGTATTGGATATAGTCAAGGCATTTGAAAGAGTAAATGGTGTAAAAATCAATTATGAAATCAAAGATAGACGTCCAGGAGATATTGCTACATGTTATGCTGATCCTTCAAGAGCAAAGAAAGAACTTGGTTGGGTTGCTACTAGAGGTATTGATGAAATGTGTAGAGATACATGGAATTTTGCAAAAAAACATATGAAATAAAAAATAGATTGTAATTAGCCACACTATTGTGGCTAATTACAATTTTTTTATAAAGATATGATGATTTGGTATGAATGAAATTGTGAAGACACTTAGTAATTTCACATTTAATTATGTAAATATAAAATCATTTAATCTTTTATTTGTTGACTTTAATAGTATAATTTTGTTCTGATACTTCAAGACTGTCTAAATCGATATATTTATAGCCTTTGAGTATTTTTATGTAGTTTCCTTTTGAATTCTTTGAAATGTTACCTTTTTTGTCACATTTTTTATAGGCAAGTGCAATATTTTTTTGATTAATTGTTTTAAACAATAGATAACCATCTGCATCTTTATGAGATTGAAATTTTATAGGCGATTCTATCTTTGTATAAGTATTTTCAAAAGAAAGTGCGTTTTCTCCAAGTTCTCCAAAATTAAAAATAGAAAAAAAGGAGATAAAAGTTGTAACGACAATAATGGTGAACATACAAAAAAATGGACTATCAGGAGATACAAATATCTCTTTTAGTTTTTCTTTATCAGCCTGTTTTATAATGTTTACAGTATCAATACAGCCTATGCTTCCAAAGGGAAAGAAAGATAATACAAAGATATAAACATTTGTTATGATAGCAAAGTATTTGTCATTAAATAAAAGCATTATACAAATTCCATAAAGAATATATAGAACTAAAGTAAGACATAATCCATATTTTTTATCAATATTTTTGGCTATCCAGTTATTTTTAAAATATAGAGAAGCAAACAACAATAGAACAAAAAATAATATCAACATACTTATAAACATACAAAAGTTATATTTTATTTTTGTAATAAGTTTTATTAGGATGAAATATAAAACATAAAAATAAACTTGAAGACAACATGAAACCTTAAAATAATAAAGTCTTTTATTTTGCGTCATCTTTTCTTTTACTTGATTTTTTATAATAGAAATAAAAAACAATGATAAAAATGTAGGAATGATCAACTCTGAAATAAGAGAAATCAGAGGCAAAGAGACTATTATGCTGGTTAATTTTAGTGCTTTAGAATAGCCACTATAAATTTGCCATAACATAAATGATAAAAATGTAATTGTAAAAATAACCAATAACTTAGTAGAATATTTTTTTTGGGAAAATTTCTCCAAAAGATAAGTATTTAAATAACTAATTGCAGTACTTAATAATTCCATAAATAATAAATTCCTTTCCTTTTTTATAATTATATTTGTAATTAATAATATACTCATAAATAATTTAAATTTACAATAAAGAACAAAAAAGAAAAAATTTAATAAATATTTTTCTTGAATACCTTGCTCTATAATTAATTTGATAATAATGATATAATTTCATTAACTATCTAAGAAGATAGATGGAGGGTTATTATGAAGTATGTACTTATAGGAAATGGAATAAATATACAATTTGGTGGAACTGCATATTCAAACTACTTTATTTTGGAAAGAATAAAGTCAAAAGCTAAAATAGGAGGATATGCTAAATTATTTGATAATTCAATTACTGGAGAAGATATATTATAAATATTTTTAATGGATTCGTAAATATTGCTAATGGAATAAAAACTGGAAAATACGATAAATTAACAGATGATATTGAATTAAAGGATGCTTTTAATGACTTTAAGAAAAGATATAAAAATAAAATAAAATATTCATATAATATTATGTCAGAGGATTGGTTTTTACTTGTTGAAGCTTTCTTTTTATAAAATGATGGTTTATCTGATAACAAAGAACTATCAATTCAAGGATTTAAAATCATGATACTTGATAGTATTTATAATGAAGGAAAATTACAAGAAATATATAAAAGTATGTCAAAAAAAGTAAAAGATTACTTTGCTGACTATGATGAAATATTTACTTTGAATTATGATAATAATATAGAGCATTTAATGGGAAAAAACGTTTTTCATTTACATGGGGACTTTAGTGTTCTTGCTGATAGTGAAAATCCAAATACTGTAAATGGGTATATACGAAATAAAGAAGGAAAAACTGTAGTAATACCTGGATATGAACACTGTTATTGTAAGGCTTTATTAAATTACAGTGGTAAATTGAAATTAAAAAAAGCGGAAGAAAATCATCAGCTTATAGTAGAATATGATAAGAATTATAAAGATGAGTACTTACAAAATGATAATTATATAAACTGGTTAAATAGTTTAAAAGTAAGTGATGAAAACAGCTACAGAATAATTATGACTAAAATAAAACATCCTGAACTTAAAGCAGCATCAGAATATTATTTTGAAAATTTTAAAGATATCAAGGATGAATTACATATAAATGGTTTATCACCTAATAATGATGATCATATATTTAATTTAATAAGAAATAATAAAAATATTAAACGTGTAATTTATTATTACTATTCTCAACATGAAAAAGAATATATTGATAAGAATTTTCCACAAGATATTTTTATATCAAAATCTGTTGAAAGTTTATGGGAAAGTCTAGGTTATAAAAAAGAAAAAAAATTTTAATTATTTCTTTCCAAAGGAAATTGATGATTTTGTTGACATTGTTAATGAATTTTCTAAAAGAAAAATGACTAAAGAGGAAATAATATATGAAATAAATTCGATTTCTTTAAGTAAAATGAAAATGCTATATACACAGGTTAAGAGCATACTAGATACAAAAGAGCTTCAAGGCTCATCAAATAATCAAGAAGAATTTGAAAAAAAACATGAATATGTGAATTATATTGCATTACAAGAAGGAATAAATCCATCATCGATATATATAATTTATTTTATGTATTCAAGTATTTCAAAAAAGTAATATCAAGAATATTATTGTTTATATGTTCGATAGAACTATTTAATACCATAATTTTTATTATACTGTTTTATTCTTATAACTATATTATGAATATTAGGTTATAAAGTAAAAAAACAGGACGCATTAATCAGTATTGTAATTGACACAAAAAAATGGAAGTGCTATCATAATAGTGTAATAGATGGATTGTAATAGTATGTATATGACTACACAAAACCTGCTTACGGATGCTTTTTATTCTGTAATCAGGTTTTTATTATTTAAGGAGCTAACTATATAAAATTCAAGTGATTTTATGAAAAAGTTTGAAAATATTTA
>NZ_JABWDK010000012.1:0-65589 GCF_013361255.1 Faecalibacillus sp. H12
GCAAATCACCTAATATTCTTATAAAATCTGCTTTCTGAAAGAGTAAATTCTACTTCTATTTTTCATTTTTTTAAAGTGGAATTTAACTTTTCACTTTAGCAAAATTAAAACATTTTTCACCAATTTTTTTTCTACAAGTTCTTCTATTAAATCTGTTGGTGAAATAATACGATATTTAAAAACTTGTGTTTGTTTAGAAAGAGTGATATTCATTTTTTTTAATGAACAAACCACCAGCTCACTACAATATAATTCTTGATCACTTGATAAATCCATTTGATAATCATAAGGATAATTTAAATAATCTAAAGCATTTTTCAAAAAATCTTTAATAAAAGTATTCTCTTTTAAAAAACGAAAACATGTCATGGCTTTTAAATAAGACTCATTTTTTAAATTAGCCATTTGATCAAAGGTACGTATCTGTACACCTCCAACATTTGCATCTAAAACAAGTATTTCCTTTTGCGTTTTATACATCTTCATGATTTTTTCATAATATGGAAAAGAAGTATCCAAAAGTTCTTGAACTTGTTTTAAACTTCCTAAATAGATAAGTGTATGTTTCCACCTACCAGGAATCGCAATATTTGAAATATAATGACTATTTTCAATATTAATAATATCCCCACATTGCAACTTTGAAAAATTTTCTGAAACCTCTTCATAACTAAAATTTTCCTTTTGAGTTGATACCTCGATATCTTTTTTTTGTGTACATCCCACAAGACATAAACATAATATCAAAGCATATATTCTATACACATCATCACCTAGATCATACTTAAACTTACTCTTTTTTTATTTAAATCAACATCTATGACATTGACTTCTACAATATCCCCTATACTTAAAACATCTAATGGATGTTTAATTCTTTGTTTTGACATTTTTGATATATGCACTAAACCATCATTTTTTAAGCCAATATCCACAAAAGCTCCAAAATCAACAACATTTCTAACAGTTCCTTCTAAAACCATTCCTGGTTTTAGATCTTCTATATGAAGAATATCTTTTTTTAAAAGTGGTGTTTGATATTGATCTCTAATTGAACGATTTGGTTTAATTAAACAATCAATAATATCATCTAATGTATATTGGTCAATTTTTAAAGTTTCTATAACTTCTTTTTTATTAATTTTTAATAATTTATCTTTAAGTTCCACTGTTCCTAAATCAGCTAATGATAATTGACATAAATTTAATAAATCTAAAGCTTGTTGATAATTTTCAGGATGAATAGCAGTAGCATCTAATGGATGATCACCATCTAAGACACGTAAAAAACCTATTGCTTGTGTATATGTTTTGGCTCCTAATTTTTTTACATTTTTTATTTCATTTCGATTATGAAATTTACCATGTTCATTTCGATATAAAACAATTTGTTGTGCTACACCAGCATTTAATCCTGCAACATATTTAAGTAATGACTTAGAAGCTGTATTGATATCAACACCAACATTATTTACTGTTTTTTCAACAACGAAATCCAATTGTTCTTCTAAATTTTTTTCAGGAATATCATGTTGATATTGTCCAACTGAAATTGCTTTGGGTTCAATTTTAACAAGTTCAGCAAGTGGATCTTGTAAACGTCTTGCAATTGATACTGCAGATCTTTCTTCTACATGATAATCTGGAAATTCTTCTTTAGCAATTTGACTTGCTGAATAAACAGAAGCACCTGCTTCAGAAATAATAGCAAATTCTACATTTAAATGATGTTCTTGAATAAGTTTAGCAATAAATGCTTCGGATTCTCTTGAAGCAGTTCCATTTCCAATAGCAATAATTTCAATTTTATATTTTGAAATAATATCTAATAAAGTTTTAATATCTTTATCATAATTATCTTTAGGTAAAGTAATAAAGACTTTATCAATGTGTAAGACTTTACCTGTTTGATCAACAACTGCTAATTTACATCCTGTTCGATAAGCAGGATCAACACCTAAGACCATTTTATTTTTTAATGGTGCTTGTAATAAAAGATTTTCTAAATTGACTGAAAAGACTTTTAATGCTTGTTCATTAGCTTTTTCTGTTAATTCTTTTCTTATTTCTCTTTCAATAGAAGGGAATAATAATCTTTGATAACTGTCTTCTACTGCTTTTTGAATGTATGGTAAAAGATTTGTTTCTCTGCTTTTTGTAACACCTCTTGTAATGTATTGTAAATAATAATCTTTATCTCCTTCTATATTTACATTGATTACTTTTTCTTTTTCAGCTCGATTGATTGCTAAAATACGATGTGATACTAAAGTTTTTACTTTTTCTTGATAGTTATAATACATTTCATAAACTTTATTTTCATCATCATGTTTTTTCTTTTCACTTGTTTTTAAAATACCACCTTTATAAAGCATATCTTTTAAAAACTTACGATATTTAATATCATCAGCAATATCTTCAGCAATAATATCTAAAGCTCCTTGAATGGCATCTTCTACATTTAAAACATCATCATTTAAATATTTTTTAGCTTCTACTAAAATATCTCCTTTATTTAAAGCTAAGATCCATTTAGCTAAAGGTTCTAATCCTTTTGCTTTAGCGGCTGTTGCTTTTGTTTTTCTTTTTTCTTTATAAGGACGATAAAGATCTTCAACTTCGCTTAATTGTGTAGCTTTTAAAATATCTGTTTTTAATTTTTCATTTAACATTCCTTTTTCATCAATTAAACGAATAACATCTTCTTTTCTTTTTAATAAATTCACTTGATATTGATAATATTTATCAATTGTACGTATTTGATCTTCGTCTAAAGCACCCGTCTTTTCTTTTCGATAACGTGCTATAAAAGGAACTGTATTACCTTCTTCTAATAAAGATAAAACTGCTTCAATTTGATGTACTCTTACATTTAATTCTTCACTAATTGTTTTAATAATTTCTTGATTCATATAAACCTCTTTAAATACTTGTATATTCTTTTAACGTATAGATAATATCTTGGTAAATTTCATCACATAAATAATCTTTTAATTCATCAATTGGACACCATTTATAATCCGTATGTTCAAAAGAAATAGCAACATGATCATCATCTGTAGATGCTAAATAACCAATACCTACTGTTTGATAATCCTTTCTTATTTTGGTAAAAGTATATGCTGGTTTAACAACATCGATCGTTAAACCCGTTTCTTCTTTCAATTCTCTTTTTAAAGCTTCATTCGGTGTTTCCCCATATTCTAAACCGCCCCCAGGAAGCTCCCAATATCCTAGTCCATCACTAGATGGTCTAACTCTTTTCATTAATAATACTTTTTGTTTAAAAACAACAATTCCTTTTACTGTAATATGAAATCTTATATTTTCCATTGATATTTCCCCCTATACTGTCTTTATCATAACATTATTTTATCAAATATGTTTAAAAATTATTATGAAAAATGTATAATATATGCTGAGGTGATTTTAATATGATTAACTTTAAAGAAGAAGTCGAAAAAAGAAAGGAACAGCTTATTCAAGATATTGAAACATTATGTGCAATTCCTTCCGTTTATAATGAAAAAACAATCGGTGAAAACCAACCTTATGGAAGTGAATGTAGACAAGCTCTTGATGCTATGTTAGCAATTGGAAAAAGAGATGGTTTTGTTGTACATGATGAAAATGGTTATGCTGGACATATAGATATTGGTGATCAAGAAGAAAGTTTTGGTATTTTAGGTCATTTGGATGTTGTTCCTGTTGATTCAAGAGGATGGGACAGCGATCCATTTAAAGTGGTTCAAGCTAATGGTAAACTTTATGGTAGAGGTGTTGCTGATGATAAAGGACCTTTACTTGCTGGATATTATGCTGCTAAAATCATTCATGATTTAGATTTACCTGTTAAAAAGAAAATTCGTGTTATTTTTGGTTGTGATGAAGAACGTGGATCTTCTTGCGTTGAACATTACTTTACTAAGAATCCATATCCATCTATGGGATTTACTCCTGATGCTGAATTCCCTGTTGTTTATGGTGAAAAAGGAATTGTTCGTTTCCATATAACAGGAAATGTAAAAAAAGATGGATTGATTGCAATGGTAGCTGGTGATCGTGTAAATATTGTTCCTGGTGAATGTGAAGCAATTATCGAAGGCAATCATAAACAATATGAAGAATCATTTAAACAATTTTTAAGTGATCATCATGTAACTGGTATCATTGAAGAAGAAGGAAATTGTACAAAGCTTGTCTTAAAAGGAAAAAGCGCACATGCTTCTTTACCAGAAGAAGGAATTAACGCTGTAAGTTTACTTGCAACTTATTTAGATACTGTTATTAATAATAAACTTGTACATTTTATTGCAACTTATTTAAATGATTATTATGGAAAAGGTTTACAAATTAATCATGAAGGATTAATGGGTAAATTAACAATGAATTTAGGTGTTGTCAAATATGTTAAAGAAGATGCTGATATTGAATTAGACTTACGTTGTCCTCATGAAATTGATTTAAAGGAAATGTGTGATGGTGTAAAAGAATTATGTCAGTCTCTTGGATTAAATTTAGAAAGTGATATTCATGAACCACTTTATATCGATCCAAACAGTGAGCTTGTTCAAAAACTTCATAAAGCTTATGTTGAAGTTTCAGGTGATACAGAAAGTCAACCACAAGCAATTGGTGGAGGAACTTATGCTAAATCAATGCCAAATTGTGTAGCTTTTGGATGTGAATTCAAAGATGAAGATAACGCAATTCATGGTAACAATGAAAACATAAAGATTGATTCATTATTAAAATCAACAGAAATCTTTGCTAAAGCAATTTATGATTTAATTAAAGAATAGAAATTTCTATTCTTTTTTTATACAAAAAAACTTATCTTTAAAGATAAGCTTATCAACTCTATGGTGCGGCCGACCGGACTTGAACCGGCACGGCATAAGCCATAGGTCCCTCAAACCTACGTGTATACCAATTTCACCACGGCCGCATCTAACATATTTAATTTAACACATTTTGAAGATAAAAACAAGACGACTATTTGTTAGTCGTCTTCATTTTTAATAAATCATCTAAGTTATATGGTGTATTTTGATATACATAATAGTTAAGCCAATTTGAAAATAATAAATAGGCATGACTACGCCACTTAACTAAGATTTCATCATTGACATCATCATTTTTATAATAGTTTTTAGGCATTACACAATCCCCACCTTTAGCTAAATCACGGTGATATTCCTTATCTAATGTATCTGGATCATATTCTGGATGTCCTGTAACAAAAAATCTTGACCCGTCCTTTTCTGCTACCAAATAAACACCCGCATCGTTTGAAGAAGCTAAAATATCTAATGACTCAATTTTTTCAATATCTTCTTTTTTAACAGAAGTATATCTTGAATGGGGTGCATAAAATTGATAATCAAAACCTCTTAGAATTCTTCTTCTCATCTTTTCTGGATTTGTATGATGATGATAAACACCTGTTAATTTTTCTTTCAATTGGTATTTTTCAACACCATAATAATAATATAAAGATGCTTGAGAAGCCCAACAAATAAAGAATGAAGAAAAGACATTTGTATTGGCCCAATCAAAAATATTTGTAAGTTCATCCCAATAATCTACATCCTCAAATTTTAATTTTTCAACAGGAGCACCTGTTACAATCAAACCATCATACTTATTATCTTTAATTTCATTAAAGGTTTTATAAAATTCCATTAAATGTTCTTGTGATGTATTTTTAGAATTATGACTTTCCATGCATAACCAATCTACTTCAATTTGTAAAGGTGTATTAGAAAGCAATCTTAATAGCTGTGTTTCTGTCACGATTTTAGTTGGCATAATATTAACAATAATTAATTTTAATGGACGAATTCTTTGTGATAAAGCTCTTGTTTCATCCATAACAAAGATATTTTCTTCTTTTAATATTTTACTTGCTGGTAAATCATTTGGTATTTTTATTGGCATATGTAACTTCCTCTCTATGAAAATGAAATAAATTCATTAAATATTTTTAATATATAAGCATCTGACATTCCTGACAAATAATCTATAATACTTTTAGCCATTGCATTTTTATCATGTTCAAAATCATAAATAATATGATTTTGATATAATGGATTTCTATTAAAATGCTTCATTTGACTATACTTTTCTAACCAATGCATATATCCTTGAATAGTTACAGGATATTTTTTTTGATCTTTCTTTAAAGCTTCTAAAACATTTATTTGATTATCATTTGCTATCTTATCATATTTATATAAAAATTGAAAAATAGAATTTAAAATAAGTTGTACATAATTTGTGTGGACTTCTATACGATCAATTAGATAAATATTTTGATAATTGAATTTCATAATATACTTCATGACTTCAAAAGCTTCATCTGATAAGCATATTCCTTTCTCTATAGAAGAATTTTGACAAACATCTAATATAAAATAATTAACAATTGTTCCATTATTAATAGCATCAAAATGAGATTTTGTTAATTGATTTAGTTGATTTCTTAAATCTTCTACAAGCTGTTCATCAATAATATTTAATCGTAAAGCATCTTCAATATCCCTAGCAAGATAAGCAATTTTATCTGACATTTTAACAACACAGCCTTCCCAAGTATAAGGATTGTATTGCCCAGGATATAAATAATCTTTTAAATCAATAGATTCATTCCTTTTAATAATTGCTTTTTGATTCATTTCTCCACAATGAGAAATAATTCCATCTCTTACAGCATACGTTAAATTTAAATTTCTACGAACATGATGATCATCTTCCAAAGTTTCAATTTGATCTACAAAATGTAAACTATTTTTTTCATGCCAAAAATCTTGTAGACCATGTTCTTTAGAAATCTGATTAATGATCTTTTCTCCACCATGTCCAAAAGGTGCATGTCCTAAATCATGTCCAACAGCAATTGCTCTTGTAAGTTCTGTATTTAATCCTAAATAATGAGCAATAGTATAACTTACTGAATCTACAAGATTTACATGCTCACTTCTTGTACAAACATGATCATCTTCAACTGCAAAAAAAACTTGCGTCTTATGTTTCAATCTACGATAAGCAAGAGAAAAAATAATACGATTATAATCTCTAGAAAAAGGACTTCTTAAATCATTTTTTCTTTGATAAAGTGCTTCATTTCTTGAAATTGCTTGTTGATATTGAGGATGATTTTCATACATTGCTTCTTTTAAAAAACTATTTTTTGACATTTTTTATACCTCGCTTTTTCATTATATAAAAATTAAAAAAAAAGATAAAGAAAAAGATTATCTTTCGATAATCTTTTAGAATTTTAAGAATCTTCTCATTGAAACAAAACTTCCAATTAAACCTACTCCAGCACCTAAGCCAGCTAAAATAAATGAGAAATCTCTAATAAATGGCATTGGGGCTTTTAATACAAGCATTGATGACATTAATGAACCACCTGTATAGTTATATAACGCTCCATAACCATAAACAAGAACAAGAATTGGAATAATTGCTCCAAACAATCCAATGAGCATACCTTCTAACATAAATGGAATACGAATATACCAGTTACTTGCTCCAACCATTCTCATAATTGAAATTTCAGTAGATCTTGCTGTAATTGTAATTTTAATTGTATTAGATATCATGAATAAGGCGACAATAACTAAACCAACAATAAAAACTGATCCAGCTTTTTGTATTGTATTCAATGTTGTGACCATACTTTGTGTAGAATCACCACCATAATTAACAGAATTTACATTAGGAATATCTTGAATCTTTTTAGCTAAACTTGCAAGTTTTGTTGGATCTTTTGCTTCTACTTCATAAGCAGAACCTAAAGGATTATCTTCACGATAAGACTCAAATAACGTCTTACCATCTTTACCTTGTTTATCGATAAGTTTATTCAACTCTTCATCTTTTGATGAATATGTAACAGATCCAACACCTTTAAGTTTTTTGATTTGATTCCCTACTTCTTTTTCAGCATTTTCATCAATCGATCTTTCTAATTTAACATAAATACGCACGCCATCTTCAATATTTGCTGAAATATCTTGAACATTAAGTGCTAAAACACTAATAACACCAATAAGTAATAAAGTAATTGTTACAGCAAAAATTGAAGAAAAAGACATTGCACCATTTCTCCATAAATTAACCAATGATTCTTTAAAATGTTTTGGTAAATTTTTTATACAACTTATTAATTCTTTCATTATAAATCATATCCTCCTAAAGATGTATCAGCATTAATGCAACCATCTTCCATTAAAATTGTACGTTTTTTATGTTCTTGTACAATCTTTTGATCATGAGTTACAACTAACACAGTTGTCCCTTGTTCTTCATTAATACGCATTAATACATTAATAATTTCTTTTGAAGTTTCTGGATCCAAGTTTCCTGTTGGTTCATCAGCAATTAAAACTTTTGGACGATTTACAATTGCTCTAGCAATTGCAACTCTTTGTTGTTGACCACCTGATAATTCATGAGGGAAAGCATTGACCTTATCTTCCAAACCAACAAGCTCTAATGTTGCTCTTACACGTCTTCTGATTTCTACACGTGGTGTATCAATAACTTCTAAGGCATAGGCAACGTTTTCAAAAACTGTTTTTTTAGGTAATAATCTAAAATTTTGAAAAACAACACCTATATTTCTTCTAAAATAAGGTACTTTACTATTTTTAATTTTAGAAACATCTTGTCCTACAACTTCAACTTTTCCTGAAGTTGGTTTTTCTTCACGATATAATAACTTAATAAAAGTAGATTTTCCTGCACCAGTTGTACCGATAACATATACAAATTCTCCAGGTTCAATTGTAAGATTTACATCATTAAGTGCTCTTACTCCTGTTTTATAAATTTTTGTAACATTTGTTAGTTTTATCATTTCTATTCAGCTCCCAGGAGTATTATAGCACAATTTGTAAGTTTTGTTTGAATATTGAGTCTATTAATTATGTTTTTTCATGTTATAATATGTTTATTGAAGGAGTGGCTAAATGAAAAGAATATGCCCTAGATGCAATAATGAACTATCTACAAATTGTTATGTAAAAGATAAAGGAATCAATACTTTAAGCTATCTAGAATTAATTATAAAAAAAGATCAATTCAATAAAGAACATAAAGAAATTAAATCATGTTATTGTCCTAAATGTGGTTATGTAGAACTTTATGTTGATGTCGATCATCAAAATCAACATTTAAAAAAGGATGATGATTTAAATTCTTTAAGACAAACTGTAAGGCAATATGCTATTGATTATCATCAACGTATAGAATTAGAAAGAAAAAAAAATGAAGGAAAAGAAATTCTAGATAAAAAAAGGAAACTTGAATCTCTTATTTATCAATCACATATACAAAACGATAAAAAAAGAAAACGTAAAAAAACTTTACGTAAAACACATTTACTAAAAAAAGTGCTAAGAAAATAGCACTTTTTTTATAAATCTATATTAGGTAATGTAAATCCTCTTCCTCTTACATTATGTGTCTCATTTGTAATAATAAATGCTGCCTCATCAATTTTTAAAATTTCATTGGTAAGTGTCACTAATTCTCGGCGGCTGACAACAGACATCACTGCATACATATCTTGTTTTTTATAACCTGTGGTAATATTCATAAGCGTACATCCTCGATCTATTTGATCATAAAGAATACTTTGAATCTCATTCCATTTTGGTGAAATGACCAATACTTGAATTTTAGATTCACCTAATAAAATCATTTTATCCATGACCAAAGCAGTAATCAAAACAACTAAAATACCATAAAGAATTTGTTCAACATTTGAAAAAGGAACTTGTAAAGCTAGGATAATACAATCAAAGCCATTAATAAGAACAGTCGTAGAAATACCTGTTTTTTTATTTAGAACTAATGGTGGTATATCCATTCCTCCGGTACTTGCTCCCATTCTTAAAACAAGTCCTAATCCTCCACCTACAAAAATTCCTGCATAAACAGAGGATAAGAGTAAATCATTTGTAAGATGTGTAACCCCCGGAGTATTTTCAAATATCGTTAAAAATGTTGGGAAAATAATTGTACTTAATAATGTTTTAGCTGCAAAAGATTTTCCTAGAAAAAAATAGCCTGCAATAAACATAATAATATTGATTACATAAACAACAAGCGATAAAGGAATTCCTGTTATTTGTTTGACAATTAATCCTAACCCAGAAGCGCCACCAACAATAATCCCATGAGGGGTAATGAAAGCACAAATTCCAAATGCTAGAATAGCATTACCAATAACAATCACAGCAATTTCTAAACATTTTTTAAAAAATTTATTCTTCATGACTACCCTCCTGTATACGAGATTTCAAATACGCATAAATAAAATCATCTAAGTTTCCATCTAAAACATCTTTAGGATTATTAGACTCATATAATGAACGATTATCTTTTACTAAAGAATATGGATGTAAAACATAAGAGCGAATTTGTGAACCCCAAGCAATTTCTTTCTGCTCACCTTGTATTTCTTTTAATTCTTTTGCTTGTTTTTCTTCCATTAAAGCAAATAACTTACTTTTTAACATCATCATTGCTTGTTCTCTATTTTGAATTTGGCTTCTTTGACTTTGACAAGTAACGACTGTTCCTGTAGGAATATGGGTAATCCTAACTGCTGAATCTGTTTTATTAATATGTTGTCCACCTGCTCCACTTGCACGATAAGTATCAATTCTTAAATCTTCTGGTTTAATGTCAATTTCAATTGTATCATCTAATTCAGGAATAACATCAATGGATGCAAATGAAGTATGACGTCTTTTGGAAGAATCAAATGGAGATATTCTAACAAGTCGATGAACACCTTTTTCAGCCTTTAAATGTCCATAAGCATATTTTCCTTTAACCAAGAAAGTAACTGATTTAATACCTGCAACATCTCCATCTAAATAATCTAAAACTTCTATTTTAAAATCTTTCGTCGAACAATATCTTTGGTACATACGATACAACATTTCTGCCCAATCTTGGCTTTCTGTCCCTCCTGCACCTGGATGAATTTCTACGATGGCATTAGCACTATCATACTTTCCAGATAAAAGTAAAATTTTTTCAAATTCACCCATTCTTCGTTCAAAATCTTGATAATCACTTTCTAAAATAGTTTGAAATTCTTGATCATCCGTTTCTTTAACCAATGTATATGTTTCATCTAATGAATTTAATGATTGACAAAGACTTTCATATTCATCAGTAATTTTTTTCATATCATTTAATTCGTCATAGATCTTTTTAGCTTTTGTTGGATCATCCCAAAAGCCATCTTGCATTGTTTGATATGAAAGACCTTCTATTTCTCTTAATTTTTCATCAATTTGTGCAGATTTTCTATATTCGTCTATTAATAAATGGGCTTTATCAAGCCCATTTTTTATTTCATATAATTCCATTATTTAAATTCTACTTCTAATTTTAAATGAGGAATATTTTCTTCTGCTGAACTACCAGGACGAATACCCATATGCACAATATTTTTAGAAATCATATCAACAATAGAAAGTTTCATTTGTTCAAACATATAGAACGCTTCTTCTGTATATTCAGAAAGTGGATTCTTTTGTGCATACGCACGTAAATAAATACCATTTCTAAGTTTAGTCATTGCATCAATATGATTGATCCAAGTATAATCAATAACTCCTAATAAAACACTTCTTTCATAATTAACGATTTTTGCATGATCAATATCTTTATTTAATCTCATTTGATACTGAGAGAAGCAAATTTCTGTTAAAGTTTCTAATAATTTCTTAGAATCATTTTTAACAACATCTTTATTCTTAGCATCAATTTCAGCAAGTAACATATAATTTTTAGCTACAAAATCTAAAACAGCATCCACATCAACTTCATCATGTTTACCATGAGTTGTACATCTATTGATTGTCATTTCAATTGCTTGATTGAACATACCTTTGATAATATCATCTAAATTATCTAATGACATGATTTCATCACGTTCTTTATACATAATTTCACGTTGTTGTCTCATAACATCATCATATTCAAGAATATGTTTACGTGAATCAAAGTTTTGACCTTCAACACGTTTTTGTGCATTTTCGATAGCTTTTGAAACCATTTTATTTTCAATAGCCATATCATCATCTAAATAATTACTAAATGATTGTAATTTTTCACCAGCAAATCTTTGCATTAATTCATCATCAAAAGAAACATAGAATACAGAATATCCTGGGTCACCTTGACGTCCAGAACGTCCACGTAACTGATTATCAATACGTCTAGATTCATGTCTTTCAGAACCAATAACTGCTAAACCACCAATTTCAGGTACACCTTTACCAAGTTTAATGTCAGTACCACGACCAGCCATGTTTGTAGCGATTGTCACCGCACCTTTTTGACCTGCTCTTGCAATGATTTCAGCTTCTTTAGCATGGTTTTTCGCATTTAATGTATTATGTTTAATTCCTCTTTTATCTAACATTTTTGATAAAATTTCTGAAGTTTCAACCGATACAGTCCCAATTAGAATTGGTTGACCATAAGCATGTCTTGCAACAACTTCATCACATAATGCTTTAAATTTATTTGTTTTTGTAGAATAGATCTTATCATTACGGTCATCACGAATAACTGGTTTATTTGTTGGAATTTCAATAACACGCATGTTATAGATCATCATAAATTCTTCTTCTTCTGTTTTTGCAGTACCAGTCATCCCTGCTAATTTATTAAATAATCTGAAGAAATTTTGATATGTGATTGTTGCTCTTGTTTCTGTTTCTTCTTTAATTGGAACACCTTCTTTAGCTTCAATTGCTTGATGTAACCCATCAGAATAAGCACGTCCTGGCATAACACGTCCAGTAAATTGATCAATGATCATAATTTTTGCATTACGAATATCTCTTGTACCATCTTCTGTTGCAATCATATATTCAACATCACGAGTCATCGCATAGTTTGCTTTTAATGCTTGATTGATATGATGAACTAATGAAGTATGTTGAATATCATATAAGTTATCAATCTTAAATCCTTTTTCTGCTTTTTCGATTCCTTTTGGAGTTAATGAAACAGTTTTTGTTTCAATATCAACTTCATAATCTTTTTCAGCAATTAATGATTTAACAAAACGATCTGCTTGTAAATATAAAGCAGCTGTATTTTTCTTACCACCTGAAATAATCAATGGTGTTCTTGATTCATCAATTAAAATAGAGTCAACTTCGTCGATCAAAGCATAGTTAAGTCCTTTAACTAATACTTTATCTTCCATTGAAGTAACCATATTATCTCTTAAATAGTCAAAACCTAATTCAGCATTTGTTGTATAAGTAACATCACAACCATGTGCTTCTTGTTTTTGTTGAGGTGTTAATTCTCTTTTATTTAATCCAACTGTTAATCCTAAAAATTCTAATACTTTACCATTATTTCTAGCATCACGTTCAGCCAAATAGTCATTAACAGTAATAACGTGAACTCCTTTTCCAGTTAATGCATTTAAATAAACTGGGAAAATAGAAGTTAATGTTTTACCTTCACCTGTTTTCATTTCAGCAATATCACCATTATGTAATGCAATACCACCCATTAATTGAACTTTAAAAGCTTTTAAATGAATTTGACGCCATGCAGCTTCTCTTGCAACTGCAAAAGCATCAATTAAAATATCATCTAATTCACTACCGTTATTTAATTTTTCTTTTAATACATTTGTTTGATTTGCTAATTCTTCATCAGACAAAGCACTATACTTATCTTCTAAAGAAATAATTTCTTGAGCAATCTTATCTAATTTTTTAAGTTGTTTTCTTTCATCATCGAAAACACCTTTAATTTTTGAAACAAAGCCTTTTTTTGTTTTTTGTGGTGTTGTAGAAAATGGAATAACTTCTCCATTATATTCTTCATTTTTAAAATCTTCTACATGTATATCTTCACCTTGTTGATCTTGTAAATCAACAATATTTTTAGCTGCTTCAACATCGATTCCTAATTTAGCGTTTTTCTTTTTAATTTCTTTTCTTATTTCTTGCTTTCTACTAGCCATACATACACGCTCCTTTTACGCTTGTAATCGAGTTTAATTATATCAAATAATTGTGATTATTAAAAGCAAAATTTAAATATCCCTACTTAAAATAAAAATCTAGAGATTATCTCTAGATTTTTACGACATGTTTTGCCTGCATACCGCGTTCGCTTTGATATAATTCAAACTCAACTAATTCGCCTTCATTAAGTGTTTTATATCCATTTTGAACAATTTGGCTATAATGAACAAAGACATCTTTTCCTTCTCCTCGATCAATAAATCCAAATCCCTTTTCGGCATTA
The DNA here is from genome assembly GCF_013361255.1 of Faecalibacillus sp. H12. Taxonomy (NCBI): domain Bacteria; kingdom Bacillati; phylum Bacillota; class Erysipelotrichia; order Erysipelotrichales; family Coprobacillaceae; genus Faecalibacillus; species Faecalibacillus sp. H12. The sequence goes on from NZ_JABWDK010000012.1 coordinate 14,320, forward strand.
AACCATTTGACTCTTCCTTGCACTTTCATCATCCTTTCCTTGTCTATTTCAGTATATTTAATATTTTATAAAAAAGTTATCATTTTCATTCGACAAATAAATTTTACGTGTCATTTATAATAAAAAAATGTCATCTCTATTGTCAAATAGTTCACACTATTTTACATATTTGTTGAAAAAGTAATAAAAAGCATTTCTAGCAAAAGCATAAAGCTTACCCTTACTATTGGTTAGTGGTTTTCTTAGTGTCTACAATAGAATTGATTATTTTTTAAAATAATCAATATGAGGGCAAGCCAATACTAATGCTTTTATTTGTTTAGGGTGATATTTTTCTACTTGTTGAAATGCTGCTTGTAAAGTATTTGATGAAGTCATCACATCATCAAATATTAAAACATTCTTCTTATAAAGAAGATTTCCCTCTTTAATAGATAATATTTTCTTTACTTGGCTTCGATCTTTTTGTTTTGTCTGTTTGTAGTCTTCTTTTTTATACAAACCTGTAAAAATATGTTGAGAAAATGTCTTAACAATTTCAACATTAGGACAAAAGCCACGTCTTTTATTATCTTTTTGACTACTAGGAATAACAACAATGATATAATTTTTGTAGGTCCTTTTTAATTCTTGAAATGATTCTATAAAACAATCCTTTAAAGCATAATCATCTAATGCTTTATATTGAAAAAGGAGTTGTCTAAAAAAATCATTATATTCATATAAAACCTTGACATGATATCCTTGAATCCTTATATCACTATTTATTATTTTAAATTTTCTTATACAGCTTAAACAAAGAGAAGAATTATTCACCAAGTGAAAAAGATCTTGTTGTTGATTTAACTCTTTATGGCAGATAAGGCATTGCTTTGTTGAAGATCCTTGATACATTCTTTAATAGCCTTCGTTTGTCTATTTGTATAAATGATAATATCTCCATTTGTATAGGGTACTTTTCGCCCTGTTCGCCCTGCTATTTGAATAAGTATTTCTTTATCAAAAAGGGGATGTTCACCATGTAAAATAATAACTTGTACATTTTCAACAGTCATTCCTCTTTCTAAAACTGTTGTACATACAATAACATCTATTTCATGGGATTTAATCATTTCTAATGATTGATGAATATTTTTTTCTTTTGACGTAGCACAGTGACTTTTAATAGAAAAGAATTTAAGAAATTTTTGTACTTGTCTTGTCATTTCAATACGTGGTACAAAAAGAAACACCGGTTTTTTATCTTTTTGATACTTTTTTAATTGATAAACAAGATGACACAACATCATAAAGTTTCCCATTACCTTACAAGTAGGAATTGGTAATGGTTGATGATGAAACCTTTGTAAGACTTGTACATCTCCACTTTCAATCGTTGCAGACATAAACACATAATTTCCCTTTATACTATTCATTAATATATTTTCCAAAACTTCATTATCACGATATGGAAAAGCATCATACTCATCTAAAATCAATAAATCAAACATTCGTGGATACCGGTACAGCTGATGTGTTGTACAAATAATAAATTGTCCTTCTAAACACTCTGTATGTCCTCCATAAACAAGAATGGGCTGAATATTAAAAAATTGTTTTTGAATTCTCTTTGCTAATTCTATAACCAATTCTTTTCTTGGCATCGTCAAACAAACATGATGTCCTAAATTCAATGCATATTCAATGACACCATAAATCATTTCCGTCTTTCCTGCTCCTGTTACTGCTTTTAATACTGTATTTTGATGATTTTGATATCTTTCTATCAATAATCTTGAAGTTCTTTCTTGTTCTAAGTTTAATGAATAATTTAAATGATAGTATATTTTCTTTTCATTTTTAACAGGTTTTAAGTTAACTGTCTTTGTAGAAAAAGCAATACATTTTCTACAATAAATACGCCCATTGTTTTCAAAAAAATATTGAACATCTTCATTTTGACATCTCGAACATTTCATCTTCTTCACCCACATCTATTTTAATACATTTTACAAAATAATTCGTCTCGAATTTGTTTCACATTTGTCTCAAATTTGTTTCACATTTGTCTCACGATTTTTTCAATAAAATCATTTTTGTATTTCTTAGAAATAGGAATAACTTGTTTATTTTTAGTGATACAATTCATTCCTTCTATCCTCTCAACATATTTTAAATTAACAATATAGCTTCGATGACAACGACAAAAAGAATCATCTAATTGTAAAGCTATTTCTTTTAAACTGAGATAATTTCTTTTTGTCATATCATTTTGATGAATCATAACATGGTGTTGATAAGCTTCTATATAAATAATGTCTTCATAAGGTATTTTGTGAACTTCTTTTTTAAACTGATAAATAAATGTCTTAGAATGTTGATGTAATAAAACGCGATCAAGTATTTTATATATTTCTTGTTGATCAAGTGGCTTTAATAAGTAGTGCATCGCTTGTACTTGATAACTTAATATCCCATAATGTGTATTTTTTGTTTGAAAAACAATCGGTATTGATAAATCTTTTTTTCTTAAGATCTTTGCAAATTCAAAACCATTGATATGTTTCATATCTAATTCTAAAAATACAAGATCACAGTTTTTTAAACATTTTGGTAATTGATAATAAAGCTGTTTATACCAATGAAAATAGATTTCTTGTTGTCTTTCTATACCCCATTTTTCAATAATCGATTTTAAAAAAACATAATCTTTTAAATTATTTTCTCCAATAAAAATATTCATTTGATCACCTCTTTATCAGTGTATATGATTTACAATCTACTCTATGATTTTAGAACAAATTGGACTAAAAAAAATCGCCGAAGCGATTTATTGATCTTGATATACTTTTTTTAATGCATCTTCAACACACTCTGGCACTAAGCCTGTAAGTGGCTTATGATAACTAGCTATTTCTTTAACGACAGATGATGAGATAAAAGAATGTGATGGCTTTGTCATTAAATACATTATTTCTATTTGACTATTTAAATATTGATTAGATTGTGCATATTGTAATTCATAATCGAAATCTGTTGTTGAACGTAAGCCACGGATAAGCACTTGTCCATTGACTTTTTTGACATAATCCATAAAAAGTTCATCTGTTGAATCAACAATTACATTTTTTAAATGAGATGTTGCTTTTTTTAAAAGTTCTTTTCTTTGTTCAATCGTAAACAAGCCTACTTTTGTTGGATGAATAGCTACCGTTACATATAATATGTCAAATATCTTTGCAGCACGTTCAATAATATCTAAATGTCCATTTGTAACTGGATCAAACGATCCATTATATACAGCAATTTTCTTCATGATTTAATCCTCATAATAAAAAATATTAAGAGCTGTAATTCCATACTCTTTTCTTTTATTTAACTCAATTCCTTCTATTCCTTTAAACTCAACTTCTTTTAATTCTTCTACTACAATACACGCTTGTGGATTCAACATTTGATGATCAACTAAATATTGAAGAATATCATCAACAAGTCCTTTTCCATAAGGTGGATCTAAAAAAACATAATCAAACTTTATACCTTTTTCATACAAATATTTTAAAGCTTTTTTATAATCCATTTTCAAAGGAAAACAATTTTCCAATTTTAAAAGAGAAAAATTTTCTTTAATTGTTTTAAAAGCTTCGTATTGATGATCCACACTATAAAGTGTATCACATCCTCTAGAAATCGCTTCTATTCCAAGTCCACCACTACCTCCAAATAAATCTAATACCGTTCCTCCTTGAAAATATGGTCCAATCATATTAAAAAGGTTTTCCTTATTTTTATCTGTTGTCGGTCTTGTTAATTGACTCTTAGGAACTTTTAATTGTCTTTTTTTATACTTTCCTGCAATCACTCTCATAATTTATACCCTGATGTATCTAATGAATCACTAATATCTTTAAAAACAATTTTTGTTACTTCATCGAGTAATTCATTGATTTTATAATAACTTTGATAATATTTTTGAATGTTTTCATTTTGTGACATTCTTTTTCTTACTTCATTTAATTCTTGTCTTTTCTGTGTCAAATCAATATATTTTTCAAACTTTTTCAAATCATCTAATTCTTGTAAAAGATTTTGATAATTATCTAATAATTCTTTTGTTTCTTGATTTAATAATTTTAAAGATTGCTCTTTAAATTGTAGATAGCGCTTATCTTCTTTGATAGCATCTATTAAATCATATATTGTTTCATTCATTGTAACATCTCCAACATACTCATTAGTATTGATATTCTTTCTAGCTTTTCTAAAACTGTACTTTGTTTTTTTTGATGTATTTCATCTAATAAATCATCATATTTTTCTGGATAATGACATAATGTAACATACCAAACAGGATGCTTACGTATATAATCTAAAACATCTTCTTTCATTATTTACCTTCTTTATTTTTATCTAAAAGATTAGAAACAATTCCTAAAACTTTTTCGATTGATTGCAAAGAAGAAGATAATGCTTCCAAATCGACATTTTTGATAATTTCTAAAACATTCATATTTTCTATTGGATGTTCCTTATACGGTTTGAAAAAATGATCATCTTCTCCATACATTGTATAGATTTCATATATTTCTTGCCAAGTATAGCGATGATTTAATACATCTTCTTTAATACTTGGTATTGTCTTTAAAAAAGCTTTAAACTCTTTTAAATTATCCATCAAATCACCTAATATATCATATGAAACATTTATAATTGTGTGTCTGTTTTTTCTAGTTGTTCTTTGTTGAACTTGGAAATAATTGCTTGGGCAATACCTATTGCTATTAAAGCAGCAATCGTTGAAGATCCCCCAGATGATACCAATAATAATGGAACACCTGTCATTGGAATCAATCCTGAAACGCCACCTAAATTAACAAATAAATGTAACATAAAATAAGAAGCTATTCCTATCAAAATAACTCTTGATTTATTATTTTGAATTTGATCTGCATATTTTAATAATCTAAAAATAATAATAGCTGTTGGAATAATCATTAAAGCCAATCCAAAAATACCAAGTTCTTCATAAATAATGGCCCCTATAAAATCATTATGTGCCTCTGGAATATAATCATATTTTTGAATAGAATTCCCTAATCCAAGTCCAAAAATACCACCATCTGTAAAAGCAATCAAAGAATTGACAAGTTGCCATGAACTATCATAAATATTTTCTATTTTTAATGGTTTCAACCAAGAATCAATACGTTGTAATTGATATCCCTGTAAAACAGCTGTAATTAAGAATCCTAAAATAATAACCGCTACAGCTAAAGCAATCCAAACGAGTTTTTTATATTTTTTATAATAATCTCTTGGTGTTGACATAAAACAAATAAAACAAATTGCTGCTAGAATAAGAGAACTTCCTAAATCCTTTTGTACAATATCTCCTACTCCAAATGCAAAAACCATAAGAGCTAAAGGGAACAAAACACATTTGTTAAATTTATCTTTATAAAATTTACTTTTTAATTCAGCTGTTCTAAATTTTCCTTTTACTACAAATGCTGAATCAGTTTCAGTAAGCATATAAGATAAAATAAGAACCATACCAATTTTCATAAATTCTGCTGGCTGTACTGTAAAAGGACCTAAATGAATCCAAGCATGTGAACCTTTGGTCGTCCAAAAAACACAGCCACACATTGAGATGATTCCCATAATATATACAGCCATTGAACTTCTGTAATTAATCATTTTTAATTTAAAACCCTTTGTAAGAACCATCATAATAAAAACACCTATTGCTACATAAATAGATTGTGTAATCATATTTTTTATTGCAAATGCCGTTCCTTTTGAAGAGACCGCTCCAATTGATGCTGAACCAATCATTACAATTCCTAAACAAATCAATACAAAAACTGCAAAAAAGATAGGCTTATCTGCCCCTTTTTTTCTAAAAAAAGCTTTTATTCTTTTTGTCATTATAATTTGATCCAATCATTTTCTTGACTTGCTTTAAAAACTTTATAAATAGAATATCCAGAAACATCTTGGAATTCTTTATCAATTTGCTTTTCTTCACTCTTTGTCCCAACAACATTTTTAAATTTTCTATAAGCATTTAAAAAATCTGTTTTACTTATTCCTTCTTCATATGCTTTTTCTACTGCATTATATAAAGACATAACATCAATAATATCTTCTGTTGACCATGTATAGTCTAGTGGATAATTATAGTCCATCATTTACACCTCATTTCAGTAAGATATTATAACTTAAAAAAGTATAAAAATAAATGACTTATGATAAATCCCCCATACAATTATTTGAAATCATAATATGGTAATAGTAAAGGAGGGATAAACAATGAACTGTGATTATAACTGCAATGGATATGTCAATAATCCATTTGGCTGTGGTGGATGTAACACATGCGGCTATACACCTATTATGGGTGGCTTTGGTTGCAACAATACAGGATGTAGTTGGTTTGCAATTGTTTTAGTTGTTTTCTTATTATTAATCATTTGTGGTAATTCAAGAATTAGACCTTAGATATTTCAATCACCTCAAAATATGTTATAATAACCACGAATGAGGTGAAAAAAATGTTATTAATGAAAGATATTATAGATGATTCAAACGAATTAATTAGAACAGTATCAAAAGAGGTTGAACTTCCTCTATCCAAAGAAAATCATGATTTACTCATGAAAATGCATGAATTTTTAGTTGCAAGCCAAGATGAAGAACTTTCTGAAAAATATGATTTAAGACCTGCAGTAGGTATTGCAGCTATTCAACTTGGTATTCCAAAAAGAATGTGTGCCATCCATGTTTTAGATTATGATGAAGAAGGAAATGTAACAAAATCTACTGATTATGCTTTAGCGAATCCTAAGATTGTTTCTTATACACCTAAACAATCTTATTTAAAAACTGGAGAAGCATGTTTATCAGTTCCTGAAGATGTAAAAGGTTATGTTCCACGCCATGCTAAAATCACTGTTGAAGGATTTGACGTACTTACAAACAAAGATGTAAAAATTGTTGCTCGAGGATTTTTAGCTATTTGTTTACAACATGAACTTGATCATTTTGATGGTGTTTTATACTATGATCATATTAATAAAGAATATCCATTAGTACCAATCGAAAATGCTATGGTTATTGAATAAATAAAAGGTTCTTTCGAACCTTTTATTTTACTTTAAAATAATGAATTGTTTTGGGCTTTAATACTATTTGTCCTTGATTTTCAATTTCTTGTTGATCAATTAAAGAAATAAGATTTTCATTTAAAGAAATGGTAAATTCTTGATCATCTAAATTTAATGCTACAATAATTCTTTCTTGTTGATCATTTCTTTCAAAAACAAATTGTTTATTTGTTAAAACCAATTCTTTAAACTCACCTTTTTGTAAAGCAGATGATTGATTTCTAATAGAAATCAATTTTTTTATATATTTTGTTAAATCATTAGGCATTGGTTTGGTAAACTCTGGTCTTAAAGAATCATCACTTCCCTGTTCTTTCTTTCCGGTTTGTCCCCATTCACTTCCATAATAGATACATGGTATTCCTGGTAAAGAAAATAACATACCATAAATAAGTGGTAATTTTTCTAAATCTGTTAATTTAGATGCTATTCTTTCTACATCATGATTATCAACAAAACTAAATAATGTTTGTCCTCTATACATTTCTCCATAATTACGTTTTATTGTATGAGCCATTTCAAACATATTTAATGAATTAAACGAAGACCAAAGTCCTTTAAAACCAGGATAATCTGTAATACTATCTAAATGTGCTTCACTAAACATATATCCTGCATTATCACCTAAAACTTCACCTAACAAGAAAAAATCCGCCTTTTTTTGTCTACAATGATCTTTTAACATTGCCATAAACCATCTTGGTAAACTATAGGCAACATCTAAACGAATACCATCAATATCAAAGGCATCAATCCAATAATCAACAGCACTTAATAAATAATTTTGAACATCTGGATGATCTAAATTTAATTTAACTAATTCATAATGTCCTTCCCATCCCTCATAATAAAAACCATCATCATAAGGTGAATTGCCGTTAAAATCAATTCTAAACCAATCTTTATATTGACTATTTTCTCTATTATTTAAAACATCTTGAAAAGCAAAGAAGCCTCTTCCTACATGATTAAAAACACCATCTAAAACAACACGCATCCCTCTATCATGTAAATTTTTACAAATTTCAATAAAATCTTCATTTGTTCCTAAACGTTCATCAATTTTACAATAATCTCTTGTATCATAACCATGATGATCACTTGAAAACACAGGATTAAAATAAATAGCATTTATTCCTAAATCTTCAAAATAATCCATAAAATCATTCAATCTTAAAATACGGTGTTCCACAATTCCATCATTATCACGAGGAGCCCCACAAAAATTAAGAGTATAAATTTGATAAAATACACTTTCATTAAACCACATTATAAAAAGCCTCCTTATACATCTATCTATTATTATACACTATTTAGTTAGAGTTATTTAAAAAATATGATATAATATATTATATATAAGGAGGTTCTTATTATGACTCAAAAAATTATTACTATTACAAGAGAATATGGTTCTGGAGGAAGATTGATTGCTAAAAAAGTAGCTGAAGCCTTAAATATTGCTTTCTATGATAATGAACTTATTGATGAAACAGCGCGCCAATTAGGTATTGATATTGATACAATTCGTAAAGCATCTCAAGAAAAATCATCAAGTTTTGCTTATTCACTTAATAATGGTCCTCTTGTTTTACCAATTAATGACCAAGTTTATGCTACACAAGCCAAAATCATTAAACATCTTGCTGAAAAAGAAGATTGTATTATTGTTAATGGATGTGCAAACTATATTTTAGAAGACTATCCTCATGTTTTAAGAATATTTGTGTATGCTCCTTTAGAATCTAGAATTGAACGTGTTGAAAAAGATTATAAAGAAGAACACGAAAATACTAAAAAATATGTTCAAAAAAGAGATAAACAAAGAAAGAGTTATTATAATTATTACACAACAAATACATGGGCAAATATGAAAGACTATGATTTATGTATTAATAGTGATATGGGAATTGATGAAATCGCTCAATTAATTGTTAAAGTTTATCAAAACGGAAAATTATGGAAATAATATAAAAAATATTCAGGACACCCTGAATATTTTTTATTCTGGTAAAAATTGAATTGCTACTCCTAAAAGTCCTGAACCAAGATAACAAGATAAAGCAGCACCAACATGACCATCGATTATATATGTAAATTGAGGAAACCTTTCTTTTAACATTCCTTCCAAAATATTTCTTTCTTCCAAATTATTAGCATCTGCAATAGCCAATGCAAATTTTTGATGTGGATTTTCTTCAAGATGACTTTCTATTAAATCTATCAATTTTGATTTTACTTTCTTTGAACCTCTCACTTTAGCTGGAACATAAATTTCTCCATTTTCTTTTTCAAAAGAAAGAATTGGTTTGATCTTTAGTGTTGTTCCTAAAAATGCCGAAGCCTTACCAATACGTCCACCTTTTTGTAAATAATTTAAATCATCTATTGAAAAATAAGCATAATTTTGATGGCACAAGAAATCTGCAATTTCAATTAATTCATCAAAAGACTTTCCTTCTTCTCTATATTTAGCAAGACTAATAGCAATAACTCCTAATCCCACTGATGCACTTTGACTATCAACAATATGACATTTTAATTTCTCATAAGTTTGACAAAATAGCCTCATTTGATTACCTGTCCCAGATATACCACTAGATAAAAATAAACCAATAACATGAGTATATCCTTTATCTTTTAGTTGATCTAATAAATTAAACAAATCTTCTCCAACTGGTGAAGAAGTTTTAATTACTTTTTCATCTTGAATCGCATAAATATCATTAGAAGTAATATCTACACCATCTCTATAACTCTTTCCATCATATTGAATTTGTATTGGTAAAACATGTATATCATATAACTCTCTATATTCTTTTTTTATATCACTACATGAATCTGTTATAATTGCAATTTTTTCCATTTATATCTCCTTAAAATTATTTTGAACTTCATACTAATGGAACTTATTATAACTATTTGTATATAAAAAGCAAGATTTTTAAAAAATAAGTATCGCATCAATGATATGCGAAACACATTGAACTACTACCGATCCCATCATTAATGCTCCTAAAATGATTGTAACTAATCCCTTATTTGATAATTTTTCCATAATAGTTCCTCCTTTTGTTTCTTTAATTTCAACTTTTAAAATTTATTTTTATTAATGTATCTTTTTAAGACACTTATAATATAACTCCATCTCTAAGTTTCGTCAATACTTTTGTGTCTTTTTTAGATATTTTGTTTACTACATAGTCTATAATATGGTAATATTAAGACACAAGGAGTGATTAGATGACAGGTGAACGTATTAAAAAATTAAGAAAAGAAAAGGGTTTAACTCAACAACAACTAGGAGAAATGCTCGGTGTTCAAAAATCAGCAATTGCAAAATATGAAAACGGACGTGTTCCAAATTTAAAAAAGGAAACACTTTCCCGACTTGCAGAAATATTTAATGTTACTCCTAATTATTTATTAGGTATTGATGAGCCAGCCTATCATGGACATAGTCATAATATAGATATTCCCTTATATAGTGATGTTTGTTGTGGAGATGGTATTTTTGTTGAAGACAATATTGAAGAATATATTTCTTTACCTGAATCTCTATTAAGTTCTCGAAAGGATTACTTTTGTCAATATGCTGATGGAGATAGTATGATTGATGAAAATATTCAATCTGGGGATCTTATTATTTTTGAAAAGACACAGCAACTTAATAATGGTGATGTGGGATGTTTTGGCATTGAAGATAATATTGCAACATGTAAAAAATATTTTAATGATTCTAAACAAAATTGTATTATTTTACAACCTGCAAATGATAAATATTCTCCAATTATTATTAATGAATATAATTATCATGAATTTAAAATCATTGGAAAACTTGCCCTTGTTATTTCTAAAAGAAACTAAAATTAAAACTCCGTTTCAAATGAAACGGAGCTTTTTTTATTAATTTTAATTATTTTACTGTAATTAATTCTAAGTAAGAAGTAGTTCCAGCAACACCTGGTGTACCAGCAGTAACAATGATTTGTTCACCTGGTTCAACTAAGTTTTCTTTAGCGATAACTTGAGCATATTCAATCATAGCAGCTCTTGTATCCATTTGTTTACATAATACTGATTTAACACCCCAGTTAATAGCTAATGCTCTTGTAGTTTGTTCATTTGGAGTAGCAGCAATAATCATAGATTTAGTACGATATCTAGACATTTTTCTAGCTGTAAATCCTGAATCAGTGAATGCAACGATTGCAGCAACGTTGAATTTAGATGCGATTTCAGCAACTGACATACAGATAGCTTCACTTTGATCTAATGAAGCAGTTCTGATTGCTTTTCTTTGTAATGAAGCATAATCTAAAGTTCCTTCAGTTTTTAAAGCAATTTTAGTCATAGTTTCAACAGCTTCTACTGGATATTTACCTTGAGCAGATTCACCAGATAACATGATTGCATCAGTACCATCATAGATTGCGTTAGCAACGTCAGATACTTCAGCACGTGTTGGTCTTGGGTTTTCTTGCATACTATCTAACATTTGAGTAGCAGTGATAACGATTTTACCTGCAGCACGACATTTATTGATTAATTCTTTTTGAATTAATGGTACATCTTCAGCAGGAATTTCTACACCTAAGTCACCACGAGCAACCATGATACCATCAGCAACTTTTAAGATTTCATCCATGTTTTCAACACCTTCGCTGTTTTCGATTTTAGCGATGATTTGAATTTCAGGACGACCGTTTTCAATTAATAATTTTTTAACATCTAAAACATCTTGTGGACGTCTTACGAATGATGCAGCGATGAAATCAACACCTTGTTGACAACCAAAAGTTAAATCTCCGATATCTTTTTCTGATAAGTAATCGAATCCTAATTTGATTCCTGGAACGTTGATTCCACGTTTGTTTTTAACAACACCATCGTTAGCACAGATACATACGATATCAGTACCATCAACATGATCAACTAATAATTCAACTTGACCATCGTTTACTAAGATGAAACCACCTGGTTTAACATCTTTATATAAATCTTTATAAGTGATTGTAAATCTTTCACTTGTTCCTTCAATATCTTCTACACAGATAGTAGAAACTTGACCTTTTTTGAATTCAGTTTTTCCACCAACGAAATCACCAGTTCTAATTTCAGGTCCTTTAGTATCTAATAAGATAGCTACGTTTTTGTTTAATTCTTTGTTGATTTCTCTTAAAGTTTTAATTCTTCCCCCATGTTCTTCGAAATCACCATGAGAGAAGTTTAATCTCATTACGTTCATACCAGCTTGAACTAATTTAGTTAAGACTTTTTTATCTTCAGAAGCTGGCCCAATTGTACACACAATACGTGTTTTCTTTTTTCTTTCTTTTTCTAATACCATCCTAATATCCTCACAATCATATTTTCATTTAAGTTTATATTAACGAAGTTTAATAGCATCTTCGTAAATACTAAAGTCAGTTTCACGTTTATGTCCTAATACTTCAGTAATTGGTAATCCTTTGATTTGACCATTTACTTCACTTACACATAAACCACCTTTTCCAGCTTCAAGTAATTCAACGGCATAAACACCCATTCTTGAAGCAAGAACTCTATCTCTTGCTGATGGTCTACCACCACGTTGCATATGTCCTAAAACGTTTGCACGAGTTTCAAAACCAGTTGCAGCTTCAACTTTTTTAGCTAATTCATGTACATCTGTAATATGTTCTGTAATAACAACGATTGCATGTTTTTTATCAGATGCTTTTGAAGCTTTTAATACTTCAATTACTTTATTTTCATCAAAACCAATTTCACTAGTGATTACCATTTCAGCACCATCAGCGATACCTGCATTGATAGCTAAATCTCCACATCTACGTCCCATAACTTCAAGAATAGTACATCTTTGATGAGAACTTGATGTATCTCTTAATTTGTCTAATGCATCAACAATTGTATTTAATGCAGTATCAAATCCAATTGTATGATCAGTATCAGGAATATCATTATCAATTGTTCCTGGAATACCGATACAGTTGATACCCATTTCAGTTAACTTTAATGCACCATTGTAACTTCCGTCACCACCGATAACAACTAAAGCTTCCATTCCTACTTCTTTCATTTTTTCAATTGCTTCTTTTCTTACTTCAGGATCTTTGAATTCAGGGAATCTTGCTGATTTTAACATAGTACCACCAATATTAATAATGTTACGTGTGCTATGACGATCAAACTTAATAAATTCTCCATCGTGTAATCCTTTATAACCAAGTTTTACACCATATACTTCAATTCCTTTATTTAAGCATGTACGCGCTACTGCTCTTACAGCAGCGTTCATTCCTGGAGCATCTCCTCCAGAAGTTAAAACTCCTATACATTTAACCATAATGTTCACTCCCTATTTCATAACATTTCATACATAGTGATTTTAGCACAAATCATGACTTTTCTACAAGAATTTTTACACATTTATTATGCTAAATCTTATTGTTTTATCATAATTGGCATACTCATTGTAAATATTGTGTTAAGTAAGCGCTCTACTTTTATTTTTTCGCGAGCATCTTTTTTCAAAGTATAGATTTTAATTAAATCATCTTGGGTGTATTGACTGGTAAATAACGTTATCTTTTTATTTTGATTACGATATGTCAATACAGCTGCTAAAACTTCATCTCTTGACCAGCCTGTTACATTTTCTCCACCTAGATCATCAATCACTAAATAATCTACATTACGAAGTTCCTCTATATTATTATCATTTCCAAATTCATTAAAAGAATTCTTTAAATCGATTAAATATGTAGGAAAATGCACATATCCTAAATGATATCCTTGTTTAGCAAGTGATCTTGTTAAAAAACCAGCTAATGTTGATTTTCCACAACCAGATGGCCCACAAATAAATAAACCTTTTTTTGACGTATTCGATAAAAAATGATCAATTGTACTTGCAAGTTCTTTGTTCATAATATCTTTAATTGATTTTAAATCAGATAATAATAAATCATCACTCACATTTGAAACAGTAATATGACTTAAAATATTTTGCTTTTCTAATATTTCTTTTCCATACTTACAAGGGACAAGTACTGTTTTTAAATGATGATTTTCAACATGAACCGCTTGCTTCATTCCTTTAGAAACTTTATGACATTGATAAAGCCCCATACAATCTTTACATTTTTGCACATCTTCTTGAAAATCTAAAAATTCAACCCAATTTTCTTCTATAAAATCTCGTCCTACTTGTCCATCAGATAAAACTTTCATTATGTAAGGATCCTTTATAAGTTCATTGATACTTTCTTCTTTTTGTTTTTGAAAATTTTGATCATCATCAAATAAATGTAAATCTTGTAAACTTTGCATTTTTTCTCCTCCTAGTCATATTTTTCTAACATTGCAAGAGCATCTTCATCAATATTATCAGCTGTTGATTTTTCTTGAGAAACAATTTGAATATCTTTTGTAAAATCATCCCAGTCATGATGTTGTTGATTTTGATATTTCAAATAAACTTTTCCTTCTTCTATCGCTTCTTGAACTGTTTTTATTTTTTTTCTTTTCCATTGACTTCCTAAAGCTTCTATAAAATTTTTAGGTAATGATTGATTACACTTTTGAAGTGTTGTTTCTATTAAGACATTGACAACTCCTGGCTCTAATTGTAACGTTGTTAAAACAGATTCGACAACTTGAAGATCTCTTTTTAATGGTTCTTTACCACCCATTTTATCTTTTAATAAATCATAAGGTGAAATATTTTCTAAATAATAAATATGTTTTTGTAAAGAAGATTCTCCCTGTTTTTCACTTTGAAGCAAAGGTGATTGCTTATGAAATACCTCTGTAAATTTTTCTGGCATTTTTAAATCATAATAGTTTCGGCAGTTTTGAGCCAATAACCGACTATTTAAATGATTTTCAATCATTGATTGTTTGACAAGATCTTGCATATCTAAAGCATTGATATGATATAAGATTCCTAATTGTTGAATTATTTTTTCATCTTCTTGATCAAACATTTTCTTAGATAATTGTAAATTTTCAATGCCTTGATAAAACAACGTTAGATCATAACTATTTTCAATAGAATTTTGTATTTTTTGTTTATATTTTTTTTCTTTTAATATATTTTTTTCATGATGATGAATTTCAAAAACATCTGTAAACGATGATGTCATTTCTTGATAATCATTTAAATTAACATTATACGTTTGAAAAATCGCTATTGTTTTTTCATATTCATCTTTCAATCTATCTTTCAATAAACGATCAAGAATTTGATGATTAATAAATTCTTGAGGTGATAACGGCATTTTCAAATCAAAAAGATAACGATTATCATTCGTTTGTTTAACATATGAACATACAAGTCCTACAGCTTCTAACTTATCAAAAGATTCCTGTAAAGAATTTAATGAAAATCCTGATAATTTACATAATCTAGAAATCAAAGAAGGACTTTTTGTAAGTGTCATTTGATCCAATTCACTATTGAGTGTTAGATAAAGAGCAGTAGCTTCCATCCCAATCAATGGTTGATAAAGTTGTAAAACTGTTTTATAACCTGTTAAATCAAGCATATAACTACTTCTTACTTGATAAACATCACTCGTTAATAATTTCTTCATGACTGATCCTTTCTATAAATTCATCAATTTGTTTATATAACTCTTCTATCCCTTGATTGTTATCAAAAACAATATCAGCCATTTCTCTTTTCTTTAAAGAAGAAATTTGGTTATTGATAATTGTATAAGCATAACTTTCATCAATATGATCTCTTGCCATCAATCTTTGAACTTGTCTTTGTTCATCTAAATAAACAACAATAATTTCATCACACAAATATTCTAAATGAGACTCATATAATAAAGGAATATCTAAAAAGATACAATCTCTCTCTTTATTTTTTTCAATTTCTTCCTTCATTTTTAAAATCACATAAGGATGTATAATAGCCTCTAACTGTTTTTTAGCATTTTTATCATGAAAAACAATTCTTCCTAATGCCTTTCGATCAACAATTCCATCTTTAACACATCCAAATAACTCTTGAACCTTCAAAATACATTCTTGATCAATTGTTAGAGCATTTCTTGAAATCAAATCCGCATCAACAACAAGATAACCTCTTTCTATTAAATAATGTGTGACTTTCGATTTCCCACATGCAATACTTCCTGTTATTCCGTATACTTTCATCGTTTTGCCTTTTGACATATTGGACAATAATATGTTCCTCTTTCATTAATCATTACTTTTTTTATCTCATGTCCTAATGGACAATGCTTTTGCATATGCACTTTTAATTGCACTTGAAACAAACCATCAATTCCATTAGCACTAAAAGAGTGAATTGTCGTTCCACCTTGTAAAATAGCTTTATTTAAAATCTCACAAGCAACATCCACTAATTCTTTAACTCTCTTTTTACTTAAAACATTGGCTTTAGTATAAGGATTTAAATGCATTTGATAACAAATTTCATTTGCATAAATATTTCCTATCCCTGTCATAATACTTTGATCTAGAAGAACTGTTTTAATCGCTTTATTTTTCTTTTTAAGTTTTTGATAAAGCTCTAAGTAATCTATTTCAAAAGGTTCAGGGCCTAATTTACTTAAAGGCAGTTGATTTTTATAATCATCATGATCCACCAACTTCATTCTTCCAAACTTTCTAACATCATTATATCTTAACTCCATGCCCTCATCTAATACAAAGATAACATGGTCATGTTTAGAAAGTATATCCCCTTTTTTACATATTTGATACTTTCCTTCCATTCTAAGATGAGAAATAAAGGCAACATCCTCCAATTTAAAAATCAAATATTTCCCTACACGATCAATCTCTTTAAAAGTCTTATTTTTTAAAGTTTGCACAAACTCTTCTTGATCATCATCAATGATTTTAGGATATAAAATTTTTATATCTTCAATTTTTTTATTTAAAATAAAATTTTCTAATGTTCGTCGAACCGTTTCAACTTCTGGTAATTCTGGCATTTTTTCACCTACTTTAACTCATACCAATTTTTAGCGTATGTTCCTTCCGCTTTTAATTCCACTTTCATTTGATAGGCACTTTCCATTCCTTCTTTTACAAGTTTCATCATTTTATCCAATTCATCTTGATAAACATCAAAAATCAACTCATCGTGTACTTGTAAAATCATTTTTGATTTCATATGATTTTCTTTTAATAATTGATCCACTTTGATCATTGCAAGCTTGATAATATCAGCGGCTGATCCTTGAATTGGAGAATTCATCGCTAATCTTTTTCCAAATTCTTGTCTCATATAATTCTTTTCATTGATTTCTGGAATATATCTTTTTCTATTTAAGACAGTTGAAACATAACCATTTTCTTTTCCAAAAGCAATGCTTTTATTCATATAGTCTTTAATCTCAGCATATTTTTCAAAATATTTTTCAATAAATGATTTAGCTTCTTTAACAGTGACACCTAATTGTTCAGCCAAGCCATAATCAGACATTCCATAAATAATTCCAAAGTTAACAGCTTTTGCATTTCGTCTCATTGTTGATGTAACCTCTTCTTCACTTACACCAAAAACAACACTTGCGGTATGACGATGAATATCTTTATCATGATTAAAGGCATCTATTAAACTTGCGACATTGGCTAGATGAGCAAGTACACGTAATTCAATTTGCGAATAATCAAAAGATATTAAATAATCATATTCAGGAACAAACGCTTTTCTAATAAGTTTTCCTGCTTCTGTTTTGACTGGTATATTTTGTAAGTTAGGATCTGTTGATGATAAACGTCCTGTTTGAGTTAAAGCTTGATTATAAATAGTATGTGTCTTTCCATCAATAAAGATTTGTTCTTGTAACCCAATAATATAAGTTGAATAAAGTTTACTTAATGTACGATAATTTAGAACTTTATCAATAATTGGATGAACATTTTTTAATTTATTTAAAACATCTACTGATGTGGAATAACCTGTTTTTGTTTTCTTACCATTAGGTAATCCTAAATCCTCAAAAAGAACTTCTCCTAATTGTTTAGGAGATGAAATATTAAATTCTTTATGTGCCAATAAATAAATTTCTTTTTCTAATTGATCAATTTGTCCTTTAAAAGTATCTCCTAATTGTTTTAAAACATCTTTATCCATTTTAGCTCCTTGAAATTCCATATCCGCTAAAATATACGCTACAGGCATTTCAACATTTTTGTATAAATCAAATTGTTGATCTTTTTTCAATCTTTGTTCTGCTTCATTTTTTAATTCATAAATTGCTTTAGCTTGTAAAACATAATGTTTCGATAAGACATCTTCTTCAGGAACATGTTTTTTAGCACCTTTTCCAAAAACTTCCTCATCAAATTGTAAATTAAAATATTGATAATAATCACAAACGATTTTAATTTCATCTTTTAAAGAAGGATTTAAAATATAAGAAGCAAGCTGTAAATCAAAAGTATACCCTTTAACTTCTAATCCATGCCAACGACAAGCATTGATACATTTTTTTATATCATAACCATATTTTTCAATCTTTTCATCTTTTAAGAAAGACTTAAAGTTTTCATCATGCATAGCATTTTCTAAAGAAATATAATAGGCTTCATCTTTATTATAAAGACCAAATCCCAAAATAGCCGATTTATGATAATTCGTATCATAGACTCCTACAATTAAAGCTGTATTCTTTTTAATATTTGGCAAAGTTTCAACAATTTTATATTCTAAAGGTTTACTTTGTTTTGTTTCTGTAGAAAGAGACATTCTTTTAAGTAAAGAATTCATATCATAACGTCTGTAAAACTCTGCAAGATCATCATTATATTCTTGTCCTTCATATTTCCAAGCATCTAAATCTAATTCAACAGGTGCATCTGTTATAATTGTGGCAATCTTTTTAGATAAAAGGCCCAATTCAATATTCGTTCTAACTTTCTCACCCATTTTACCTTTTAATTCATCCATATGTTCCTTTAGATTTTCTATTGTCCCATATTGATTTAATAACTTCAAAGCCGTTTTTTCACCAATTCCTGGAATTCCTGGAATATTATCAGCACTGTCTCCCATAAGACCTAAAAGATCTCTCATTTGATCAGGTTCTAAATTATATTTTTCTTTAAAACTTTCAACTGTAATAACTTCATAATCATTGGTCTTTTGAGGCTTTTTGTATTGTTTAACATTTGAATCGATCAATTGCATCATATCTTTATCATTTGTATAAACAGCTACTTCCATGCCTTGACTTGACGCTTTTTTAGAAATTGTTCCAATAATATCATCACCTTCATATCCTTCTTTTTCAATATAAGGAATATGATGAGCTTCTAAATATTCTCTAATCATTGAAAACTGACAAACAAGTTCATCCGGTGTTGGCTTTCTTGTCCCTTTATATTCTTCCAATAGCTCACTTCTAAAAGTCTTCCCTTTTGCATCAAAAGCAACCACAATATACTCAGGATTTTGTTTCAATAAACTTTCTAATCTATTAGCAAAACCATAAACTGCATTGGTTGGTACACCATCTTTATTGACCATTAAATTCCCCATAGCAGCTGTTGCATAATAACAACTAAATAACCAAAAATTCCCATCTATTACAACTAATTTTTCCATTTTATACCTCATTTACTTCTTTAACATTTTGTACCACTAAAGAAAGCTTATCTCGATAATTCATCTTTCCTTCAATACATACAATCTTATTTTTTTCTAATAATGTCTTATATCTTTGATACGTTGAAGAAAAAACGACTCCCTCAACATTTCCTGTTTCATCAAATCCTTCAATAAAACACATTTCATTTCCTTTTTTATCAACGATCACTTTGACCCTTAATAAAGATAATAATACTCTCACATTTTTTGAGACATACTCATTTAAATTTGCGACTGCAAGAATTGGTTGATTGATTTTTTGTTTCATATAAGCTAAAGGATGTTGTGTTAAATACACACCTATCGCTTTCTTTTCTAATTCTAAACGCACCATTTTATTTTCTTTAATAATTTCTAAAATAGGTGGTTCATCAATACCAATCATATTTTTTAAATGTGCATACTCTGTAATCTTTTCTAAATTAGCTTTTAAAGTCGCACGATTAAGTCCAAATTCATCAAAAGCACCCGCATCAATTAAACTTTCTAACATTAAACTCGTGATTTTCTTTCCTTCCATTCGCGAAACAAAATCAAAAATATCTTTAAACAAGCCATTCTTTTGTCTTTCTTCAACAATTGCTAGATAACCTGCCTGTCCTACATTTTTAATAGCTAACAAAGAAAAACGTAAATCACCTTCTACTTGTTTAAAATAATGTTCAGAATAATTAATGGATGGCGGTAAAATTCTAATTTGATATTTTTTAGCTTCTGCAATATATTCCATTTTATGAACATCACTATTTTGTTCATTAGAAAGAATTGCTCCATAAAAAGATAAGGGATAATTAGCTTTTAAATACGCAAGTTGATAACCAATTAAACCATAGGCAATTGCATGAGCTTTATTAAAGCCATAATCTGCAAACTTTTCAATTAATCCAAAGATATATTCCGCCTGATTTTTTTCATAACTATTTTTTAAAGCACCACTTATAAATTCCTCTTTCATTGATTCCATTAACCCAAGTGTCTTTTTAGAAGTTGCTTGTCTTAATATATCTGCTTTAGCAAGTGAAAAACCAGCAATTTTTTGTGCTACTTGCATTAATTGTTCTTGATAAATAATAATACCATACGTTGATTTTAAAATATCTTTTAAATCATCATGTGGGTATTCCACTTTTTCTTGATGAAATTTTCGAGCAATATAATGAGGAATTTGTGACATAGGTCCTGGTCTATATAAAGCATTGGCAGCTCCAATATCTTCAATACTGCTTGGCTTTAATTTTCTAAATAAATTCTTCATCCCTGGTGATTCTAATTGAAAAACACCTAACGTATCTCCATTTGATAACATCTTAAATGTTTTTTCATCATTTAAAGGAATCGTATTTAAATTTAAATGAACACCTTCATACTTTTCAATATTTTTTAAAATATCAGAAATTACAGTTAAATTCTTCAATCCTAAAAAATCCATTTTTAATAAACCAACACTTTCAATATAATTTTTAGAATACTGTGTCAATACATTTTGATTAGGACCTTTTGTTAGAGGAACCACTTCATTTAAACAATCTCCTGATAAAACGACCCCTGCAGCATGCATTGAAATATTACGTGGTAAATGTTCTACAAGATAGATTGCCGGTAAAATCTTTCGTAACATTTCTTCTTGATTGACCATACTTGCAAAAGCATAGGAAGATTCATAAACTTCTTTTACTGTTTTTCTATTTTTTCCTTGTGTTGGAATATACTTTGACATCATTTCTAATTTAGGTAAAGGAACTGAAACGACTTTTCCTAAATCTCTTAAAGCAACCTTAGGCCCATAGGTAGCAAAAGTAACAATTTGTCCAACATGTTCTTGTCCATACTTTTCTGTAACATATTTAACAACTTCATCTCTTTTATCATCTTGAAAATCAATATCAATATCAGGCATTGAAACACGCTCTTCATTTAAAAAACGTTCAAATAATAAATCATATTTTAAAGGATCAATATTCGTGATTCCTAAAACATAACTCACTAAACTTCCAGCAGCACTTCCTCTTCCTGGACCGACTTGAATATCATGTGTTTTCGCAAATCTTACATAATCAAAAACAATCAAAAAATAATCATTGAATCCCATTTTAGCAATGACTTTTAATTCTTTTTTTAAACGTTCTATATAAGTTCTAGGAACTTCTTTTCCTTTAAATCTTTTCTTTAAACCAACAATACAAAGTTGCTGTAAATAATTTTGGCTCGTCACATTTTCAGGTAAAGGATAGTGTGGTAAATGCATTTGATTGGTTTCAATAGTGACATTGCATCTTCTTAACAAATCATTTGTATTTTCTATAATTTCGCGATCAAACAATAAAGACATCTCATAAGCATCTTTTAAATACATCTGATTTGTTTGTACTTTATAATTTCGATCAATTTTTTCGCCATGGATACTTGCTTGCATTAAATCAACCGCTATAGCATCTTGTGGATATAAATAACATACTTCATTCGAAGCACAAACCTTCACTTCTTGTAAAGTGGCAAGTGCTTTTAAACGTTCATTTAAAAATGATTGCATTTTTAAATGATGATCTTGAATACAAATATAATAATTATCTTTAAACATTTTTTTAAATAACGCAATATATTTTAAAGCCTCAGATTCTAACTCTTTTAAAACAAGCCTTTCAACAATTCCTTCTTTACATCCAGAAAGAATAAAAAGATGTTCACGATATAAAGATAATCTTTCTAATTCAATCGCTTTACGTTCACTTAAATTAATATCACTACATATTTTCATTAAATCATGATAACCAATTTGATCTTTTGCATAGAATAAAAAAGGATAAACTTCTTGATCAATAAGTACATCCCCTTGCATTCCAAAAATAGGTTTGATGTCATAATGATGACAAGCATTAGAAAATTCAATCGCACCATACATATTATTGATATCTGTTAAAGCCAATGCTTCCATATGCAATTCTTTCGCTCTTTTACATAAATCTTGAATCAAAATCGTACTATTTTGAAAACTATAACAACTATAGATATTCAATTCACCAATCATGTTGCCACCACCTTTTTCCATATTATACGCTAAATCATCCTTGATTAAAAGAATTACAAAAATGTTTTCAAAGATAATAAAATTAAAATCAAACCAACATATAAAGTTAAAAATAAATACAACATTTCAAAAAAAGAATACGTTAAAACAAGCATAACAAACAACCTATAGATATATAAAATAACTGCATAGTAATGATAACGAATCTGTAAAACACAAAATCTTCTTTGCCAAATGATAATGACAATAGAAAAAAACATCGCTATAAAATGAAAAGGTAAAAATAACGAAGACAAAATAATTTGCAAAATCAAACAAATCCCTACTAGAAACTGCATTTTTTTGATTCTAATTAACATAACACCACCATTTTATTTTATGAAAAAAACAAAAAAAGAGCACTTATTTAGCATGCTCTTGTAAACTTTTTGCAAGCTGTGCTGGACAACTTGTTGGTTTTGCTCCACATTTGATGTCTTTTAAACGTTCAATAACTTCATCAACTTTCATACCCTTTGCTAGTGCAGCAACTCCTTGAGTATTTCCTGAACATCCACCTGTAAAGATAACATTTTTAACAATCCCATCTTCAACTTCTACATGGATATTTCTTGAACAGACACCTCTTGGTGTATAATCGTATTCCATTTTTATTCCTTCTTCCTATTTTCTTGTAAGTTTAGCAATTGATGTCACATATGATTGATACATATGACTATCTACTGCTTTGATCTCTTCTACTTTATAATATTTTGATAATTCTTGCAAATCTTTTGCAAGCATAGATGTAGAAGAATTCATATAAATGACTGTTTGTACTTTTCCAAGTCTTAAAGTATCCTTTAATTCATTAGAAATCCCATTGACTCCTTGAATAATCACTGTATCATACACTTTCTTTTTTGCAAAAGTAACCATTTTCTTAATTGGTTGACCATAAACAAATTTAATATTTTCTTTTCCTAATAATTTAGCATTATAAGTAGCACTTTCAATATTATCTTTCTTTTCATCAATAGCAACAACTTCTTGATCTAAATTCATTTCTAAAATACCATTTTCACAATTAATAGAAATAATCTTTTTACTTCCTTTAACCATTGTTTTAACAATCTTATTTCTAATTTCAAAAGATTCTAAATGATCTGGTAAAGTTGTTTTAACAGACATAATATATTTTTTACCATCACAAATAAATTCTTCTTTCGTATTTCCAAAAATCTTCTTATAACCTTGACTTTCAAAATCTTGATATTTAGAAGTATTAATTGACATAAATAAACCATTGACTTGTTTTAGTTTTTTAATATCACTTACCACTTCATCTTTTAAACCGTCTTTCCCTGTAATAATGATGACTTGTACTTTATCTTGGAAAACACGTAATTTAATAAATCTTAAACCTGTTCTAAATTTATCATTATATGTTTTACATTGATGATTATTAAAAACTTCTTCTAATTGTAATAATGTTTGATTAATTAATGGATGTTGTTTCATACACCCTGTCATCACTGTTAAATATTTTGTTTCTCTTTGATAAATTCCAAAAGTAACTTTTCCTTTAAAATCTACAATAGGTAAATTGGCTTGTGTAAGGAAACCATTTTTTTGATTCATCCCAATAATTTGATCAATCTTAATTTGTGAACGATCTAATTCTGTATACTTCTTTAAAGATTCTTTAATTAAATCTTTTTTATGTTTTAATTGTGCTGGGTAAGCATAATGTAATAAATTACATCCCATACATTCTTTATTCGCACGACATGGATTTTTAACACGCATTGGTGAAGGTTTAATGACTCTAATTAAATCACCAAAATAATAATTTTTATTATTGTATTGTTTGGCATCAATTTCTACTTCTTCATTTAATAATGCCCCTTTAATAAAGACAATTTTACGATTAATGTAACCAATACCTTCTCCATTGATTCCCATTTTTTTTATTTCAACTGTTGTTTTCATATAGCCTCCTTAAAAAAGGAAAAGCATCTTATTGATGTTTTTCCTCTCCTTCTTCCTCTTCTTTCATTTCATGTATTATTAATCTAAGAAGTTCAATTCGATTCTTATGCATCTTTTCGATAATAATTGTAACTCCTGGAAATTCAATTTTATCTTTTATTTTAGGAACACCACTAAACTCTCCTAAAACAAGACCACCGATTGATTCAAAATCTTCCGATTCAAAATGAGTATCAATTTCATCATTGACCTCATTTAAATTTAAACTACCATCTACTAAATACTCATGATCATTGATTTTAACAATATCATCACTTGCATCATCATATTCATCATCAATTTCACCAACGATTTCTTCAACAATATCCTCAAAAGTAACAATTCCACTCATAACACCATATTCATCTAATACAATAGCAAGTGTTGCATGTTCCTTTCTCATTGAAGCAAAAACATCATTGACTTGATTAAATTCATAGACCACAAAAGTCTCTCTCATATACTTTTTAACATCAAAATGTTCTTTATCAATATCGATAAACAACAAATCTTTCATATTTAAAACACCAATAATTTCATCAAAAGACTCATCATGAATAGGATATCTAGAATACTGTGCATCATGATAAACATTCATTAATTCATCATACGTACAATCATCCGGTAAACTTTCAACATGAATACGTGGTGTCATAATCTCTTTGATTTCAGTTTCACCAAATTCAAAAACATTATGTATCATTTCTTTTTCTTCTTTTTCTAGAACACCTTCTTCATGTCCAACTGTTACAATTGTTTTCAATTCTTCTTCAGTTAAACTAGGGCCATGTTCTTGATTACCACCTAAAAGTTTAATAATAAATCCTGTAATAATATTCAACACAAAAACAACTGGTTTAGTAATTACACAAACAAAACGAATAAATGGTGCTAAAGCAAAAACTAATTTATCAGCGTTTTGAGTAGCAAGAGATTTAGGCGTGATTTCACCAAAAATCAAAATACACAATGTTACAACACCTGTTGCGATTGCAACTGTTTGTGCACCATCTCCAAAAATAGCCATAATCGTTGCTGTTGTAAGTGACGAAGCACCGATATTTACTAGGTTGTTTCCTACTAAAATAGCACTTAATAAACGATCTTGATCATCTAATAAAGACTCTACTAATTTTGCTTTTTTATTTCCTTCTTCAGCAAGTGTACGTATTTTAATTTTACTTACCGATAAAAAAGCTGTTTCACTACAAGAAAACAACGATGATAAAATTAATAAAATGATTAATGATATGATATTCATTATCTGGGCAGAATCCACTTTTACATTTCTCCTTTGATTCTATTATTGAAAATTATAATAGTATAATTACAAAAATTTGTCAATATTCCATTATTTTTGTATAAAGTTTATGTAATGATGATAAAAATCATCAATATCTTCATCATATACAATTAACACTTTTTTACCTTTGATTCCTAATTGATAATGACCAATTTCAACAACTTGATCAAAATACATTGATTTTCTTTTTTTAAATTTCTTTAAAACATTTTGATACGTATTATACCCAATTTCATCGCTACGCCATGAACCTTTTTCTTCAACGATTTGGTCAATCTTTTTATCACTTGGCATTCTTGTTTGTCTTTCACGTTCAAGAACCAATTCTTTAAAAATATTTTTTGAAACAAAAGTATTTAAACATTGATAATAACCTTCAAAAGAATAAATTGCTTCTCCATCATCTTTATCTTTACCGATTTTTTGAATAAAAGTTGTCGTATCAACAAGTAAATTTGAATTATTTTCATCTATCCTTTTATTTTTTGGCAAAGTGATCGTCATTTCTTGTTTATCTAATTTCGAAAAATCAATTTCATTATACAAAAAGTAAACACCTACAAAAACAGCAACAGAAACAATCACTGCTATTTTCTTTTTGATTGGATTTTTAATTAAAGGAATTTTTGTATTAATAATTGTCGCAAATAATGTAATTAATATAAAATAACCCGAAAAGCTTAAAAGTGAACTTAAATTATTCATTTTCAAGACAAATAACATTCCAATCATCAAAATAGCTAAAATATCTATAACAATGCGAACAAACCCATCTAAATATTTAAACTTTTGATAAGAATATGTTCTTTTCTTTAAAGCACGTCTCTTTAAATAAATAAACAATGCTGCAAATAGCCATAAAAAACAGCCTACATAAATAAGAAACAAACTAAAACAAACATTTAAATTTAAAAATATCGAACCCCAAGAAAAACGGTACAACCAAGAAAAGAAACTTGTAAAACCATAAAAGATCATAGCCGCAAGAATGCACATAGCAATTGCCCATGGTTTAAACATTTTTAATTTTGCCTCACATAAAACATCTTCATCACTTGATAAATCTTCCGCATCTAAATTAACATTTCGATAAATATGCATATCTTGCATACAACAAACATGTTCATATCCTAAATGGTCTAAAGTTTCTAAATAGTCATCCGTTAATGGATTATAGTCAACTTGATATTTATAAACTTGTGAGGATTTTTCAAACTTAAAAAATGAATTAACTGATACAAGATTCCATCCTTTTTTAGACATTTTATCTAGATAAGGAATTAATATTTCATCATAAAACAATCTATTTTTTAAAAATGTATACTTATATTTCATCTTCATAATCCTTTTTCATAAACAAAATAATTTGTTTTTGCATCTTTTCCTTTTCTAATTCAAGTCTTTCTTTTCCTTTTTGAGTAATTATGTATATTTTTCTTTTATTTTCTTCTTTTAATAATTGAATATATCCTATATTTTCAAAACGTGGCAACAATGCATAAAGTGTTCCAGCACCAACGCTAACATCACCTTCCGTCATTTCATTTACTTTTTCCATAATTTCTAAACCACATAAGGGCTCATATAATGAAAGTAAAATATAAAACATTTGTGGAGTTAATGTTTCAAATTCTTTTCTCGCCATTTTCTCACCTCTTTTATCGAATATCGATAAATATTTCAATCTCATTATATCGATATTCGATAATAAAAGCAATATAAAAGCGGACTTTTGCCCGCTTAATTTCTAACATATGCTTTAATAACTTTTATTATTTCATCATTTAAAGGTCTAATTGTATATTCTTTAACATTTGCAGGAACAGTAAATGTTTCTGCATAATGTACTGTATAAGGTTCAAATTCATTTTTAGGACTTTCAATAAGTGCTGTTTGCCCTTCAACTAAATTTAACATATTAAATCCATGGTCTGTTTGATGATCACTTGTAAAACGACGTGTTTCTATAAATTCTAATTCATGTAAGCCTGTTCTTTCTTCAAGATAATCATCTCCATCATGAATCTCTTCAACATGATTTACTAAATTATCTTTAACCCAAGATGTTGTTCTATTCCATTGAATATTTTTTTCACCATCTTCAATATGAATCGCTCTAGGTAAACCATCTAACACTAGACGATCCCAATTCCATAATTTAAAAGTAAAAATATAAGGTGTAACACTAATCTCTAAAATCATACAATTCTTAGAAGAACAATGAATTGTTCCTGCAGGTATTAAGAAATGATCATGTTTTTTAGCATGAAACTTATTGACATACTTTTCAGCATTAAATGAAATATGACTTCTTGAGCACATTTTAAATCTGTTAACATTTGATTTTTATCAATACCTTCTTTTAAACCTAAATAGACACCACCATCATCTTTACAATCTAATAATAATAACTTTCATCTTGAGTATAAGTCATTCCAAAATGAGATTTAATATATTCAGTTAAAGGCTGCACTTGTAAACTTAAATTTTCTCCATCAATTGTATCTAGAAAATCAAAACGAATAGGAAATTCAGCACCAAAGCGACAATAATTTTTCATTCCTAACAACTCTACTGGTTGATACAAAACCTAATCCATCGCTGGAATTTCTATACGTGTATCTCCAAATCTAAAATAAAGACTATTTTCTTCTGGAACACCATCAAAACTCCAAGCATAGTTATTTTGTTTTTCATCAAGGTCACAATTCTTTTTCATCCATTGTCCACCCCAAACTCCTGGATCAAAGTAAGGAACAAGTCTAAATGGTCGTTGAGTTGTCTTTTTTTATGCACTTTTTAAGGCATTTCCAGTAACAATTTTAGGGTTTCCTTCTTGATTACTATCAAGAAAATAATCAATATTTTCAAAAATATCCATTTTATGCTTATCAGCAATTCTCCATTCAATAAAGAAATTTCTCTTTATCTTCTTTAAAACATCTTCATCATCATTATCTTGTTTAAAATTAGGCATACCTTTTCGATATCTCAATTGAATTTCCCAACGAGAAAGATCACAATAAATCAAAGTATCACCTTTATGAATGTAACTCACTCCAACACCATAAACCAAAACTCTACCTTTATGACTAGCAAGTGATTGATATTGAGCCAATTTTATATCATCAATAAAATCATCCATCTTTCCATAATACATGACTCCTCTTACACGATCTTCTGTTAAAAAAGGGTTCATCATTTTATTAAGCTCATCTTTTTCATAAAATACATCTTCACTTTTAATCACGAAATCAGGTTTATAAATTTCTTTAATTAAATCAAAGATTTCGTCATCGACGCCAGGATAACAATCTACAGTTAAACAATAATTTTCTTCTTGTCCTAGATTTTCTAAATATTTTTTATTTCTGTTTTGCCTATACAAGCTTCATTTTCATATCCACTTATATTTATTTTTGGAAATTTATCATAATTCATTACTATCACCTAAATTCCTTTACACTTGTTATTTTATATTTAAATTATATCCCATATCATCATATGAATCTACAAATCTCAAAACATATTATTCCCCTAACATAATAACAATCGTATCTCCTTCTTCAACATACTCACCTTTTCTTGGCAATTGATCAATGACCTTATTTCCTTTACCAACAAAAGTAAAGCGTAAAGAAATATTTTGAACTTCACTTCTTTTTTTACCAATATAATTTTCTACTTTGATTGTTCTTTTATCCATTATAGAATATGATTTTTGTCTTTGAGATTTTACCTTTTTGACATTTAAAGCAGGTAAAATATCAACAAACATCTTTCTAGCGATAGGAGCAACTGTTGTTCCACCATATTGAATACAGTTTTTAGGATTATCCATTGCTACATACAAAACAATTTGTGGATCATCAATAGGAGCAACGCCAACAAAAGAGAGAATATAACCACTTCCAACATAGCTTCCATTAACCGCCTTTTGCGCCGTTCCTGTTTTACCACCAATACGATAACCATCTATATAAGCATTTCTACCTCCACCATCAGTCACGACACTTTCTAGCGCATCTCTTACTTTTTTAGATGTTTCTTCTTTAATAACATGTCTTTTTACTTTCTTTTTAACTTGTTCAACAATTTCATTATTTGAACTGTTACTGATTTCTTTTAAAATATGTGGTTGTAACAAATAACCACCATTGACACAAGCACAAATAGCAGTTACCAATTGTAAGGGCGTTACAGATATGCCTTGTCCAAAAGCAACGGTCGCTTGTTCAAGTTCATGAAAGTTTTTATAATCAAACATAATCCCACATGATTCTCCAGGTAAATCAATTCCCGTTTTTTCAGTTAAGCCAAAATTTTGAACATATTGATACAATCTCTTTTTTCCTAATCTCCTACCAATTTCTACAAATCCTGGATTGGATGAATTTTGTAAAACTTCTCTAAAAGTCTGCAAGCCATGCCCTCCTTTTTTCCATGATTTGATTCTTGCGCCTGAAACATATTCATACCCTTTATCATAATAAGTATCTTTATCCATATCAAATAAATTTTCATTTAAAGCACTTGAAAAAGTTATGATTTTAAAGGTTGATCCTGGTTCATAAGTTTTCCAAATAGGAATATTTTGATTATAAATATCTTTATCCTCATTTTGATAATCATTAGGATTAAAGTTAGGATAACTGGCGATTCCTAAAATCTCTCCATTTTTAGGATTCATCGCTAGTGCCCAAATACCATCTGGATGATACGTATCATAAGCATTTGATAATTCTCTTTCAATGACATCTTGAACTCTTTTATCTATGGTCAAAGTGATATTCATTCCACTTTGACTATACGTATAATGACTTGGATACATTTTTAAATTATGACTTTTAGCATCCATATAATAATCAATCGAACCGTTTTTTCCTTTTAAAAACGAATCATATTCTAACTCCAATCCTAATAATCCTTGATTATCAATTCCAACAAAACCTAAACAATGACTTAAATAATTATTTCCCGGATAATATCTTTTTGTATCTTTAATCAAATAAACACCTGATAAATGCAATCTTTGTATTTTACTTGCAACTTGATTATCAAGTTGTCTTCCTTCTGGAGAAATTCTTTGAATCGACACCTTTTTATTTAATTTTTCTTTTAAAACATTGACATCTAAATTTAAAATTTTACTTAATTCTAAAGCTGTTGTTGCTTGATCCTTTATTTGACTCGGTACAACAACCAAAGAAGCAGTTGTAAGATCTGTTGCCAGTACATTTTCACTTCGATCATATATTTTCCCTCTATTAGCTTGTACAGGAAAAGACCTTTGCCAAGACTCTAATGCTTTATCATAAATATTTTTACGATCAATGATTTGAATATACCCCACTTTAAAAATAAGCGCTAAAACAATGAGATAAATACACATTTTAATGATTTTGATCTTATTAACAGATTGTTGAAACAACATAAATCTCACCATTATAAACTATGAAAAAAAAGAGGAATCATTCCTCTTTTAAGATATTGCTACTATTAAACTATCACCGCTATGAACAACTGTATTCTCGCCAACACTTTGAGCAGTTACATGTCCACTTGTGCCATCAATCGTTAATTGAATACCAGCAAGTGAAGCATAAGTTTGTACTTCTTTTTTAGACCATCCTATTAAATTAGGAAGTGTTATATCTTTTCCTTCTGTTTTGATAAATACTTTATCACCACTTGTCACTTTGCTTTTAGCAAGTGGATATTGTTCAATAACAGAACTTCCATTACCGATAATTTGAACACTTAATGATTTTGATTCTAATTTAGATTTTACATAATTAACAGATTGATTTGTATAGGAATCTAAAGTACAGCTTTGATCAACTGCTGTCGTATTTTTAGCATTATAGCGATTTACTACTTGAAGTGCTTCATTCATTGTTTGTTTAACAATATTTGGCATATATTGAGCATATGAATCTCCTGATTTAAAAGTTAAAAACATCACGACTTGAGGATCATCATAAGGAGCAATCCCTACAAATGAATGCATATATAAAGTTGTACTATAACCACCATTTTCAACAACTTGTCCTGTCCCTGTTTTACCAATCATACGAACATCATTATCCAAACGATAAGTCTTCCCTGTACCTTGTTCATCTTCAATAACACCTAACATTAAATCTTTTACTTGACTGATTGTATTTGTTGAAAAGATTTGTTTTGAATATTTCGGTGTTGCTTGATAGACAACTTTATTTGTTTCAGGATTGACAACTTTATCTACAATATGTGGTTGAACCGTTTTCCCATCATTTCCAAAAACACTATATGCTTTTAAAAGTTGATAAGGAGTGACCGTAGAACCTTGACCAAATCCTGTCGTTAAATATTCAAGTCTTCCAGCATTTTTTCTTGTATAAGCATTGATTGATGATGAACATGTAAGTCCATCCATTGTATCACCTTGGAAAAAGCCTAAATCATTTAATTTCTCTGTTAAAACATCTTTTGTAACATAACCTTGATCCAATAAATTACAAATAGCTACGTTACTTGAATGATACAATCCTTGATCATAAGTAATTGTACCCCAACCTTGACCACCATTATGATCTTTAATTGTGGCTACTAATTTATTTCCATAATAAACATTATAACTTCCTGAATTATAATAAGCATTATGATCATATTTACCTTCTTCAATAGAATCAGCATAAATAAATGGTTTAAAAACAGATCCACATTCAATTGTTCCTTCTAAAAAATAATTATTGAATGTTGATATATTTCTTTCATTAGGATTAAAAGATGGATAGGTTGACATTGCTAGAATCTTTCCTGTTTTAATTTCCATCACTCCAGCAGTCACAACTTCAGCACCACTTTCACTATAAGCATTAGACATCAAATAATCTAAATTTCTTTGAAGACCACTATCAATCGTTAAATAAAGATCATTTCCATTGGTTGGATCTTTCTCTCTTAAAGTTCCATCTACTAAAGCATATCCATTAGCGTCTGTTTGATAAACCTTATAACCATTTTTACCTTTTAATTGTTTATCATAAGAAAGTTCAAGTCCCATTTCTCCAACCATTTTCTTAACACTTTGATCATTATAACTTTTTGCATACCCTACAACATAGCTACAAAAATCACCCAATGGATAATATCTCGAATTAGACTCTACAAACTCTATTCCCGTAAGATTACAATCTTCTATTTGTTTTTTTACTGACGCTGATAAATTATTTCCTTTTGTCCCAAGTTCAATTTGATAACGTCCTTCATCCTTTGCTGTTTGTAATTTAGATGTTAATTCATTGACATCTATTCCTAAAATAGGACCTAGTTGACTAGCTGTTTTATTAACATCTTTAACATAAGCAAGATTTTTACCATAGCCTGTTCTTTGAGATGAAAGTACCAAAATAATTTTATACTTTTTAACATTAACAGCTACTTTTTCATGGTCACTTGTATAAATTTGCCCTCTTTGAGCATATTCAACAACTTCTTTCTTACTTCTATTTTTCGCAAAAGAGGCAATGTTCTCTTTACTGATCAAGTGTTTTCCCGTTGCCCCCAAGTATAAAATATTAACTACCAATGAAAAAATAAGAACTGCAAAAATAATACCCGTTATCTTTGCACTTTTGTATTTCTTCATTATTGCTGAGCTCCTGTTGTTGATGCTGTTGCATCATTTTGATAAGTATATCCTTTAGAAGTTGCAACTTCAGCAACACGATTGAATGAAACTAATTCTTGTTTTTGCATTTGTAAACTATCTATATCTGATTCAAGTGTGTCTATTTCATTTTGTAATTTTTGAATGGTTCTATTATATGAAGATTCAACTGATTTAACCATAATAATTCCAAAAACAAAAACAACAATTGTTACAATTAAAAACACTTGTGCAAAAGATTCAAATCCTGTCTTTCTCTTTTTCATAAAATAACCCTCTCTATAACTCTCAATTTAGCTGAATGTGCACGATGATTATGAGTCAATTCATCATCCGACGCTATAATCGGTTTTCTATTAACCAATTTAAATTTAGGTTGCATTTCTAAAGGAATAACTGGTAATCCTTTAGGAACATCTTTTAATTTTGAAACTTCATTAAATGTATATTTACATATTTTATCTTCTAAACTATGGAAAGTAATAACCGAGATTCTTCCATTTAAATTTAAAAGATCCAATGCATCTTTTAAAGCAATATCAAAAACATTTAATTCATCATTAACCGCAATTCGAAGTGCTTGAAAAGTACGTTTTGCTGGATGTCCGCCTTTTCTTCTAGCATAAGCAGGAATTGCTTCTTTAATAATATCTACAAGTTGAAAAGTTGTATCAATAGGATGTACTTCTCTTTCCTTTTCAATTTTTCGAGCAATTTGTTTTGCAAATTTTTCATCCGCATATTTATATAAAATTTCTACAAGTTGTTCATAACTATAATGATTAACAATATAATGTGCATCCAAAGATGCCTCTTGGTTCATTCTCATATCTAATCGAGCATCATAGTTATAACTAAAACCTCGAGCCCCATCATCAAATTGAGGTGAT
Source organism: Faecalibacillus sp. H12 (assembly GCF_013361255.1). Taxonomy (NCBI): domain Bacteria; kingdom Bacillati; phylum Bacillota; class Erysipelotrichia; order Erysipelotrichales; family Coprobacillaceae; genus Faecalibacillus; species Faecalibacillus sp. H12. The sequence goes on from NZ_JABWDK010000012.1 coordinate 48,990, forward strand.
GAAACACCCAAATCAAATAAAATTCCATCTACATGTTCTACACCACGAAGATGGAGTTCACTTTTTAAATTTTTAAAATTGGATTGGATAATTGTAAATTGATTGCCAATTTTCTCCAACCTTTCTCTTGCAGCTTCAATCGCATGAATATCTTGATCAAAACAATATAAATGGCCGGTTGTTAACTGTTTTAAAATCAAACTTGAATGACCAGCTCCTCCAAGTGTACAGTCTACATAGATACCATCTGGTTTGATATTCAATCCTTCAACTGCTTCATTTAATAAAACTGTAACATGGTTGAACATTCAAAATCCTCCTATAAACTAAAATCATCTAAAGATTCTAAAATATCATCATAACTATCTTGATTGTCATTATAGTATTGATTCCATTTTTCTTGCGACCATATTTCACCATGGTTTCCTGCCCCAATAATGACACATTCTTTTTCTAAGTGTGCTAAAGTGCGTAAATTTGTAGGAATGTTAATTCTTCCTAATTTATCAAATTCGCACTCACATGCACTTGAAATGGTAAAACGAATCGCTTTTCGAACTTCTTTTTTATTAGAAGGTAAAGAAAGGAGTTTCGCACAAAACGGATCCCATTCTTCTTTTGTATAAAAAGCAAGGCATCCATCAAATCCACGGGCAACATAAACAGAGCCTTGACATTGATTCCTAATTTTAGATGGAATCGTCAAGCGTCCTTTTGCATCAATTGAATGCTTAAATTCACCCATGAACATCACTATCACCCACTTTTTACCACTTTTATATTCACTTTTACCACTTTATACCACCATTATATACTTTTTAAATCACTTGTTCAATAAATAGATGTGAATAAAATATAGAAGTTCACATTTCTTGTGAACTAAAAAAAGGTAAAAAAAAATCACCCTTTGGGTGATCTTCTTATTTTACTTTTACACCTTTGTAAGTTCCACAATGTTTACAAACTCTATGAGACATTTTGTATTCTCCACATTCTGGACATACAACTAAAGTTGGTGCAGATAATTTATCATGTGTTCTTCTTTTATTTCTTCTTGTACTAGAAACTCTTCTAAATGGTACTGCCATCTTTATATCCTCCTATTGTTTAAAATAATCTTTCAATTTTGCTAACCTTGGATCAATGTATTCTTCATCATTATCCTCTTGACCATCGAGTATCTTCCAACCCTTACCTGATTCCTTGATGTTAGCATCATCTTTTACGACCCTCATGGGCACTTCTAACATGATATTTGAAAATACGACAGGCGTAAAATCAACAACATCTTTCTTTGCTTCATGAACGTCTTCAAGCGGATCAGGCTTTTCAAATGAAAATACTTCCGTCGAATCGATATCAAATGGATAATCAACATCTTCCAACGTTAACGCACACGGAAGAATCATTGTTCCCTTAATATTTAAATCAACATATAATCGTTTATCTCTTGTATCAAGATTCCCGGTACCTGAGACGATGACGTCTTTAAGGCCGTTAATATGGGCATACTTTTCAAACATTTCACATGGAAAAGTTATTTCTTCTTCAAAATCAAATGTTCCTTTGTGTTTAATAATCCACTGCAAACTATACTTCATATTAATCACCTTTCCATAACCGCAAAATCTATTATATAGAAACTCACATCATAAGTCAATCTAAAAATGGCCTAAAACAACATTTTTCACTTTTTAATGAAGTTCTTCTCCATTATAACAAAAACTTTAACTAAATCAACACTATTTTAAATCATTTTTTCAACATCATTTAAAACATCTTTATTTTGCATAATTTTAATCAATTTATCAATCTTTCTTTGATCTAAAGATTGATTTGTTACTTTTGCAACCGTTTGAATAAAATCTCTCATATCTTTTTCATTATTCAAATCTTTCTTTTGTAAATCGTTTGCTAATTTAAAAATATCTTCTTTTTTCACATTTGTTTTTTTAGATACACGATCTACAAGTAAATCTTTATCTTTCATAATATCACCACTATATACTATGAAAAAAATAAATAAATGTTAAAAAAAGAGACTTAGTCTCTTTTTCTACAAATGATATGAATTGGTGTTCCTTCAAACCCAAATGCTTCTCTTAATCTATTTTCTAAGTAACGTTTATAACTAAAGTGTAAATATTGTGGATCATTTGAAAATAAAACAAATGTCGGTGGGCAAACTGCTACTTGATTAGCATAGAAGATTTTTAATCTTCCACCATTAAATGTCGTTGTTGGATTCATTAATTGTGCATCCACTAAAACATCATTTAAAACGCTCGTTTGCACTCGTTTTCTTGAATTTTCATAAGATTCTTGAATTAATGGGAAAATTTGATCCACTCTTTGACCTGTTTTAGCTGAAGTAAAAACAATACGTGCATAATCTAAATATTTAAATTGTTCATAAATTTCTTTTTGTTTCTTTTGCATTGTTTTTTCATCTTTATCAACTAGGTCCCACTTATTATAAACAATGACAACGCCTTTACCTGCTTCATGGGCATATCCAGCAACATGCTTATCTTGTTCTCTAATTCCTGTTTCACCATCAATAACAACAAGAATAACATCACTTTTTTCAATTGATGTCAAAGCTCTTAAAATTGAATATTTTTCAATATTTTCATAAACTTTACCTTTTTTTCTCATTCCCGCTGTATCTACAACACGATATTTTTGTCCATCTTTCACAAAAGGTGTATCAATGGCATCACGTGTTGTTCCTTCAATATTAGAAACAATAACACGTTCTTCCCCTAAAATAGCATTTGTAAGAGATGATTTACCAACATTTGGTCTTCCAATAATTGAAAAACTGATTTCATCTTCATTAGTTTCTTCATCTTGTAAATCTAATTGATTAATAATTTGATCTAATAAATCTCCAATTCCAATCCCATGTGAACCAGAAACAGGAATAGGATCACCAACACCTAATGCATAAAATTCATATATATAATCTCTAAATTGATTATCATCAATTTTATTAACAACTAAAATAATTGGTTTTCTTGATTTTTGTAAAAGACGTGCTACATACTCATCTTCTTTAGTAATACCTTCTCGACCATTAACAACAAATACAATAACATCTGCTTCTTCAATTGCAATTTCTGCTTGCATTTTAATTTGTGTTGTAAAAGAAGCATTTTCTAATTCAATACCTCCTGTATCAATTACACTAAACTCTTTTGTAAGCCATGAAGCTTTAGCATAGATACGGTCTCTTGTTACACCTGCAACATCTTCAACAATTGAAATTCTTTCTCCAACCATACGGTTAAAGATTGTTGATTTTCCAACATTAGCACGACCAACAATTGCAACTACACCTGCCATATTATTCCTCCCTTGTTTTATTAATTAAAGTTAACACTTGATCAACAACTTCTTCTAACGTCATATTCGACGTATCAAGTTCAATTGCATCATCCGCTTTTTTAAGTGGCGAAATAGCACGATGCATATCTTGATAATCTCTTTGTTCAATTTCTTTTTTGATTGTTTCTAAATCAGCCTCTAAGCCTCTTTCTTTATTTTCTAAATAACGTCTCTTCGCACGTGTTTCTACACTTGCTATTTGATAAATTTTTAAATCTGCATGTGGTAAAACAACTGTTCCAATATCTCTTCCATCCAAAATAACATTCCCAGTTTCAGCCATTTTTCTTTGCTCATCAACTAAAAACGTTCTTACCGCTTGATATTTAGAAACACAGCTAGCTCCAAGTGAAACTTCATCTGTTCTAATTTGAAGGCTAACATCTTCATCATTTAAATAAACTTTATTATCAGCTGTAAGACGTATTTGAATATTTGAAATTGCTTGTTCAACAGCTTGTTCATCATTTAAGTCAATGTGATTTTTTATACAATAAAATGCAACAGATCGATACATTGCACCCGTATCAATATAAATGAAATTTTCCTTTTTAGCAACCATTTTTGCAATTGTACTTTTTCCTGCAGCACTAGGCCCATCTATTGCAATTGAAATTTTTTTCTTCATAAAATAAACACCCTCCTAAAAAAACTAAGGTCTTCCTTGGTTAAAAAAAACTTTGATATAAGATAACTCCAAGTAAAGCAATGAAAATAATGACTAAAATAACAATAATGACATTCATAACTTTAACAACTTTACTTTCACCTTTATTTTCAATAATCTCTTCTTCATCTTCAATAAAAGTATCATTTTCTTCAATATCTTCTACTGGATTTTCTTCTATCGTTTCAACGATTTCTTTCGTTTCTGTTATTTCTTCAGCTTGTTTTTCTTCTACTTCTTCAGATTCTTGTTGTAAAAATTCTTCTGCTTTTTTCACATCTTCTTCTGGTGACATCGCAGCTAATTTTTCCATAAAAGTCATTTTTTCTTTTGGCTCTTCTTCAACTTTATTATTTACAAACATTCCTTTAGCAAATTCTTGTGTGGCATAGCTTTCAACTGAATCTATCTTAATTGTATTTTTTTCAGGTTCTCTAATTTTACTTAAAATATCCATTCTTGTATTATATTGATCTTGTTTACCAACACTTTCTTTCGCACTTTTAAGAGCTTTATCAAGTTCAGCTGAACCTTCTTCTCTCATTTGTTCAAATGTTTTAGTTTCTGTTAAAGTATCTTCTAAATTTACTTCTTTTTCTTCTTTATCCTTTTTCATAAATGACAAAAAATCATCATCGTCACCATCATTTTGAACTGGTTCTATATACTTTTCTTTAGAAATGCCAACTTCTTCCTTAAGTCCATCTCTTAATTCTTGGTATTTTTTTACTCTTGAATACGTCATTTTCCCACCATCCCTCGCCATTATAACATAATAATCACTATAAAAAAATAAAAGAAGCCTAAGCTTCTTTAATATATTTACTTTTAAATCTTTTTTCAACCGGTCTTACAAGATAATAAACAGTTCCTGTAATAATTCCTTTAATAAAATTAAAAGGAAAATAAATAATAAAAATAGCTTGTCCATAAGGTGATAAAAAAGATAAAAATTTCGGAATTGAAATATTTGAACCATATTGTTGATTAAATGCTTGAATATCAACTGCAAAAGGTAGATTTGTATACCATGTCGGTTTTTGCATTAAATAAGTAGGTGTCACAAAGAAATAATTGATGACAAACATAATAAAAGCAAAAACAAGCATCGTTAAAACCATATCCAACAAATAATTCTTTAAATTCTTTTCTGGATCAATTTTTCGAGCAAGCAATGAATATGTTACACAAATTGATAACGATGCAATCAATGCTGCAATTTGCCCAATAGCCATTGGTCCTACAGGTCCTTTAAACAAAATAGAAACAACAAATTTACAAATACAGACAAACAATGCTGGTATAAATCCTAAAGTAGAAATTGCTACAAGAACAACAATTTCTGATAAATCAAGATTTAACCAAGGAGCAAAGGGATAAGGAATCTCAATGAGATTTAAAATCATCCCAAGTGCAGCCAGCATTGCTGCTAAAACCATTTTTTGTGTCTTAGTACTTTCCATAATAATTCTCCTTTAAAATAAAAAATATCATGAAAATACTAATCTCCATGACTAAAAACATTATTTAAAAAAATGTCTTTCTTCCATCTAGACTCTACTATCGGTAAAGGAATTACACCTTTTCTGCATCTGCTCGTGGACTATCACCACCGGTCGGGAATTTCACCCTGCCCTGAAGACTTTCTTTTCGCTTATTATTTTAACATTTCAACAGAAGAAGTCAAATCATATGATTTGATTTCTTTAGTCATAAGGTTTATATTCAACTGTTTTCTTTTTAAAATCAATAAACAATTGAAAAGCCTTTCGATCTTCATCTTCATCCCAAATTTCCACAAACTCAGGAGTCACTTCTATTAAAATTTCACTATCAACGTGAGAATAAGCATTATAACTTTGCCATAAAAACTCTTTATATTTCTTTTCAAAAACTCTTCCTGGTTCATCAACGACCAATCCTTTATTAACAGCAATCCCTTCAACTTGTGTTCCATTAAAACACATTGCAACACGATTATTTTTAAACAACTGCTGTGTCTTTCTAAAGTTCTTATCTGTCTTAAAATAGATTTTATCATTATAAAAAAGACAACTGACATTTCTCACCATCGGATAATTATCCTCGCAACTGGCAAGTGCCATAATTTTCCAATCTCCCATTTTTTGTTCCATAATTTTTTTAGCTTCTAAAAATTCCATCTTATTTCCTCCCTATATAATTCCTTGATATCCTAAAACAAATAAAATCATTGTCACTAAAACAACACCTACGACAAAGACATAACCTTTATAAACACTTCCTTGTCGATTTGATTTTTCAACCAAATGACTTCTTCTTAATATTTGAACCACTGGTTTATATAAGAAAAAGACAATGGCAGCATTCATCGTTGCTTTAATTAAATTAAAAGGTAATATTCCTGGAAGCAACATTGGTACAATAGCACTTCTTGGCATTCCATAATAAATAGGTGTAATGATATAATTCCAAATAAGCATAGATATTGTTGTACACATAACACCTAGAACAAGTCCTAAAATAGCTCCTTTTTGATTATGTACTTTTTTATATACAAAAGCAGCCATACAAGCAAAAGAACACGTTGAAACCATGTTCATCAAGACATCTAAAATATTGCCTCCCTTTAACATGATTTCAAAAATCGAACAAATAAAACTCATTAATAATGATGTCATTGGTCCATAAATAAATCCCCCAATAACAATTAAAATATCCTTGGGATCATACCTTAAAAAAGATACCGCTGGAACAATTGGAAATGAAATAAATACATTAACGATCATTGCCATGGCACAAAGCATCCCTACTGTTGTTATTTTCTTTGTACTCATTTTATATACCTCCTTTAACAAAGAAAACGCACCTAAAATAATCTTCTAGGTACGTTTTTGTATATAAAAGTATTACAAAAAACACTTCTTTCATCCAGACTATAACTGTTGCTACTGGAATTTCACCAGTTCGGCCATCTTTAGCTCGCGGAGTTTACCGCCAGTAGAGAATTTCACTCTGCCCTGAAGTATTATTTTATTGCTTCTTCATTATATAATAATTTTTCTTATTTTTAAAGGTCTATCAAACCATAATGTTTTAATGCATAGGCAATACCTTCATCATCCACATCTTTTGTCACAAAATCAGCAATGCTTTTTAACTCATCTCCCGCATTTCCCATAGCTACGGCAAGAGAGACATGTTGCAACATTTGCATGTCATTTCCCCCATCACCAAAAGCCATCGTATCTTTTAAATCAAGACCATAATATTCTAAAAATTTATCAATTCCTAATTGTTTTGTTCCACCTATTGGTGAAATATCACAAAAAGTTGGATGCCATCTTGCTGAAATACAATGAGGCATATGACTTAAGATTTCTTTTTCTTCATTTTCATCAACAAAACACATAATTTGATAAATCGATTTATCAATGACATGACTACAATCTCCGGCAGGATGATCATCATTATGAGTAATAGCATGAATTGCATCAACACGCTCATCACGATAGTTGAAGTATTTTGTATTTTCTTCTGTAAAGCCACAAGGAACTTGATGATCTTTTAAATAATCTAATAAAGCTTGTAGATCTTCTTTTTTGATTGTATTTGAATAAATAATTTGATTATTTGTATAACAATATTGTCCATTTAACGTAATATAACCATCAAAAGGAAAATCATTTAAAACATCTAATCCATCTTTTCCTCTTCCTGTTGCTATAAAAAGCTTGATTCCCTTTTCTTTTAACTTATATAAAGCATCAAATGTAGATTTAGGAATCTGATGATTTTTAAAACTGACAAGTGTTCCATCGATATCAAAAAAAATTGCTTTTACCATATTATATACCTATATCTTTCATATTTTTTAAACGTTCTAAATAGCGTTCAATACGTTTTAATTCTTCACCGCTTACTCTTTTAGCAGAATAATAATATTCAACAGAACTTTCCAAATTTTCTAATTCAATATTTTTCATTAAATAATTAATTGTTCCTCTATTACCATCTAATAAATGGACATGCGGTAATAATTGATGAAAACTATCTTTAAAATAATTAAAATGTGTACATCCTAAAACAAGAGAACCATACTCTTTAAAATCAAATTTCGAAAGTGCCTCTTTTAAATAAGCAAGTACTTCATCACTATTAAACTCTTGTTTTTCAGCAAAGCGGACAAGTTTTGGTAAAGCAACCAAATCAACTAAATGATCTTTATCAACTCTTTCTACCAAGTCCAACATCTTTTTACCTTTAACTGTAATTGGTGTCGCACACACCAATACCTTTTGATTTCCATATAAATCAACTGCTTTTTTTACTGCAGGTTCCATTCCAATGATAGGAATATCATATTTTTTTCTCATCAAAGCAACTGCTGCACTGGTTGCTGTATTACAAGCAATGACAATGGCCTTACAATCATGATCAATCATAAATTGAATAATTTCATCTACATAGCCAATGATCTCTTCTCTTGTTTTTTCCCCATAAGGAACATGTTTTTCATCAGCATAATATATAAATTGTTCATGAGGTAAAAGTTGCATTGCTTCATATAATACTGATAAGCCACCTATTCCTGAATCAAAAATACCTATTTTCATATAATTCCTCTTTCAATCATTCTACATTAATTATAAAAAAAGATATTGCGTTAAGCAATATCTATTTTTCTTGAAGCGTAACTTCAATTGTTTTTTCTGTGCCACTACGATTAACAACAACTTTTACTTTATCTCCTGCTTTATGCGAGTAAAGTGCTGTTAAGAACGATTTATAAGTAGTAATATCTTTACCATCTAATTTAACAATAACATCACCTTGTTGGATTCCAGCTTTACTTGCAGCACCATCACTTGTTACTTTAACAACATAGATACCTTCATCAACAGATACTTTAACACCATATCTTTGAAGTTCATATGAAGAATAATCATTTAAAGAAACACCTGAAATACCGATAACTGGATGAGATACTTTACCATTTGTACGAATTTGTTCTGCAACTGTAATAACATCATTAATAGGAATCGCAAATCCCATACCTTCAACGCTTTCATCAGAGAACTTCATGTTCGTAATACCTACAAGTTCACCTTTCATATTAACAAGCGCTCCACCACTATTACCTGGGTTGATAGCTGCATCTGTTTGGATAACATTCATATCCCAATCATCAACATTATCATCATTTAAATCAACAGAAACTGTACGATCTGTTGCTGAAACAATACCTTGAGTAACAGTTCCTGAATATTGAATTCCTAATGGTGAACCAATCGCTAAAACTGTTTCTCCTTTATCTAATAAATCAGAATCTCCTAAATCAATAACACTTACATCAAAGCTTGGTTGACATCTTAAAATAGCGACATCACTATATTCATCACTACCTACAACTTCTGCATCTACATATTCATTATTTGAAAATACAACTTGTACTTTGTTTGCACCATCAATAACATGGTGATTCGTAATAATATAGGTATATTTACCAGTTTGATCATAAACGACCCCACTACCACTTCCAGATTGTGTTTCACTCGAAGAACTTGAATTATCACCAAATCCAAAAGCATTATTTGTTGTATTTTTATAAACAACAACTCCTACAACACTATCACTCGCTTTTTCTACAACACTTGTTGTATCTGTTTTAACATCATAATTGACTTGTTTTACAGTTCCTTTATTTGTAACGGTCGTTGTACTATCATTCGATGATGACATCATATTATAAAAAACATAGCCATTCATTACAAAGGAACAGACAATAGCAACTACTAATAAAATTTTTACTATTTTTTTCCATTTCTTTTCTTTAGGTTTATCTTCATCAACTAATATAAAATTATTGTTATTATCTTCGTTCATAATATTTCCTCCTTTTGATGCTATTATCATAAAAAATAAATATGTCTAAATTATATCCTCATTGTGGGAAACTTTGGGATTTATAGGCAACTTGACAGTAAAAGTCGAACCTATCCCTAAAGTACTTTCAACATCGATCGTTCCTTGATTCAATTCGACGATTTTTTTAACAATACTTAAACCAAGTCCCGTTGATATCTTTGAACTTCTTGATTTATCTACTTGATAAAAACGATCATAAATATAATTCAGCTTATTTTTAGGTATACCCATTCCTTCATCTTGTACACTTAAAACAAACATATTATTTTCTTTTTTAGTTTTAATTGTAATAACACCATCATTAGAGTATTTAATTGCATTAGAAATAAAATTACTTAAAATTGTTTTAACCGTTGAATAATCTAAAATAACAGGTTTTTCTATTTTATTATGATAAATAAGAGAAATATGTTTTTCTTTAGCCATTGGCTCAAATAAATCAATACTTTCTTTAACAACAGCTTTGACATCTAATTCTTTAAAATCCAATTTAACTCTTGTTTGATCTAATCGTGATAATTCTAAAATATCATTAATGATATTTTGCATACGATAACTTTCTTTCAACAAGATATCCATAAACTCTTGAAATATTTCTGGTGAATCTAAACCATCCCTTTTTAATATTTCTACACTTCCAATAATAGCTGACATCGGTGTTTTAAGTTCATGAGAAACATCTGACAAAAATTGTTTTTGCATATCTTCAATTTCTTTCATTTTAGAAACGTCTGTAAATAAAACAATCGTTCCATCAAAAATAAGATGTTCTTTATCAGAAAAAACAGGTGAAGATTCTACTTGATAATATCTCGACTGTATTTTTACAACTGACGATAACGGTCTTTCAAAAACATAGCATTGATCTACTAAATCAAGCATCTCACCTACAAATATATCTTTATAATATCTTCCTTTTAAATGTGGTATTTCAAAGCCTTTTCTAAAACTTTGATTGGTAAAAGCTATTTTCCCTTCTTTATCAATAAATAACATCGGTAAATTCATTGATCGAATCAATTGACTTAATATCTTTTCATGATATTTATTTTCAATTTCTACTTCCTTTATTTCATTATCCTTTTCTCTTTGAAAAAAACGTCCCATTCGTTGATAATGACTTTCTAATTGATAAGCATTGATTGCACATACAAAGATAAAAAGAAGCATGATATAAAGACTGTAAGCCTTATTAAAATAACAAAGTAATAAAGCAACAACTCCCATCAATACAACTTTCAAATAACTTTTAGTCATCTTTTTTCACCAACTTATATCCAACTCCCCTTACAGATTTAAAAGAAACTCGACTTTCTTTTAACTTTCCTTTTAATTTAAAAACATGAACATCAACAATACGTGTATCTCCATCATATTGAAATCCCCATATAGACTGTAATAAAGTTTCTCGGGAAACAGCTTCTTTAGGATGTTCCATAAACATTTTTAATAAATCATATTCTACTTTTGTTAGAACAATAACATGATCATCAATTGTCACTTCTCGATTTTTAGTATTCATCATAACATCTTCAAATTTAATTTCATCTAAAAAATGTTTATGATGTCTTCTTAAATGAGCTTCAATTCGCGCTATTAAAACTGCTGATTGAAATGGTTTTGTTAAATAATCATCTGCCCCTGCTTCTAATCCTTTAATAATATCTTCTTGTTCACTGCGTGCCGTTAATAAAATAAGTGGTTTAACATAATCATTTTGTCTTACTTCTTTAATAATAGAGACACCATCTTTATATGGAAGCATCCAATCAATCAAAACAAGATCATAATCATTTTCTAAAATCTTCGAAACAGCCTCTTTTCCATCATATAAACTATCTACTAAATAACCTTTTTTTCTAAGTTCATAGGCAAGTATCTTATTGATGGACATATCATCTTCAATTAATAATATATTATTCATTATTCCCATCGTATCTTTCTATTATTCTTTGAACAACAGGGTGTCTTACGACATCCATCGCTGATAAATGAATAAATGAAATCCCTTTGACCCCTTCTAAAATATCTAATGCACGAATAAGTCCAGAAGTTGTATTTCTTGGTAAATCGATTTGTGAAATATCTCCTGTTATAATCATTTTTGATCTGAATCCTAAACGTGTTAAAAACATTTTCATTTGATTATCTGTTGTATTTTGCGCTTCATCTAAAATAACATAAGCATCTTCTAAAGTACGACCTCTCATATAAGCAAGAGGTGCAATTTCAATAACACCTTTTTCCATAAGCTTTTCAGTTTGTTCAACACCTAACATATCGTATAAAGCATCATATAAAGGGCGTAAATAAGGATCTACTTTTTCTTTTAAATCTCCTGGTAAAAATCCCAAATTTTCTCCTGCCTCAACAGCTGGTCTTGTTAAAATTATTTTTTTAACTTCATTATTTTTTAAAGCTGCTACTGCAAAAACAACAGCTAAATAAGTTTTTCCTGTTCCCGCAGGTCCTATTCCAAAAACCACATCATTATTTTTTAAAGCATAATAATAACTCTTTTGTCCTAATGTTTTAGGATAAATAAGTTTTCCATTATATGTTCTAGCTATTTTTATATGATAAAGTTCAGATAATTGATCCAACTTATCTTTTTCTACAAGTTTTTGAGCATAAATAACATCTCTTCTTGAAATAGAAACCCCTGAAACAATCAGTTTTAACAAAGAATAAATGACTTTTTTAGTTTTTTCAATTTGTTGTTGACTTCCAACAATTGACATTTCATCTCCTCTTAAAGAAATTTCAACTTGAAAATGATCTTCTAAAACTTCTAAATTTTCATCTTTTACTCCAGATAAATTAACAAGTTGTTCAATGTTATAAGCTTCTAACTTAACAATTTCTTTCATGAATCCTCCCTAATTGCAATATCCTCTATAAAAACATATTGCATCTTTAATACATATTTCTTCTCTATTATATCATATGATAGTACTTTTTCCCTGTCAATTTTTACATCCTTTGGTAATTGACTTCTTATTTTAAAAAGCAAATACGCAAATATATCTTTATCTTTAACATTTGATGACGAAGCCTCTATATATTGATAAGTATAAGCTTCTACACTTCCTAAAGTAGGAATCATTTTTATTTGTTGTTTCGTATCTTCAATTTGATGTGAAATCAAAACATCTCCTTTTTTTACATACTGATTCACTTTAACTAAAACATTTCCTTGTTTGACATCCAATTGACGAATAACCCCATCTTTTTTAGCGATATAATCTTGATATTTTAAGACCGTCTTTTGATTATGACTAGCGGGTGTATATTCAACATGTAAAACACTTCCCTTTTGATAAACATTTAAATAATCAATTTTGCTTTGATATTTTCTTTTTAAATGATCATAAAGTTTATTGATTTGAGGATAAGTCAATTTAGGATGCATCATTTGTATTTGTTTATTGAGGTCTTTTTGAAGTTGATTGTTCACGATAGAAAGAGAGCCTGTTATTTTATAGTCATAAATATAATGTGGTAAAATAAAAAGTGTGCTTATAAAAGCAAGTGTAAAAATGATTTGTGGAAATTTAAAGATAAGAAATAAATAATGAAGTAGGCCTATACTTTTTTGAATAGGTAAATGCATAGAAGATGTGATATATCTTTGATAAATAGGAACGTAAAATGAATAACGTAATGCATCAAGTTGATGTAAATGAAAAAGTGTGAGCTGATGTTTTTTGGTTTCTTTTAAAAATGAAACAATATCATTTGTTTCAATAACAATATAATCATAGCCTAAATTCATGAAAATATAATTGATGTAAACTCACCCATTAACATAATTTCATCTTGACTATAGTAACGTATTTCAATATTTTTTCCTTTTATTGAAATAATTTGTTGATTCATTTTACATTCAAAAATTGTTGATTCTAATGTAATAATCAACTGATAATGTTTAATTAAAATTCTATTTTTTTGTATACAAAGCATTCTATCACCTATTATAAGCTATGATATTTCCTTTTCATTATGTATAGAATTTTATGGTTCGATCTTTTTATAACATCAAAAAAATCAACTTGTAATGTTGACTTTACTTATTTTGATCTTTTCTTCTTAATAATTCATTTCGATAAACAACGAGATCTTTATAAATATCACTTAATGTTGAAAAAACCCATTCTACTCTTTCATCAGGAATACGATTTCTATAAATAGAGTCTAATTCATGATGAAATTGTTCATGAACTTTCAAAGCTTCTTTCCCTTGATCTGTTAATCTTAAGTAATAAATACGTTGATCTTGAGTAGATTTTTCTTTAATAAGAAAACCTTTTTCTACAATTTTTTTAACAGCTGTCGTAAGAGTTCCAAGTGTTACATTCAAATGATTCGCAACAGCTGACATTGAGGGACTTGATTCTTTATCAACAGCTTCTAAAACATGCATTTCAGACATCGAAAGTTGTTTAAAAGGTCCTTGTTTTAAATATAATTCCTGTATATCCATCGCAATATTAAAAACATCAACAACTGTTTCTATCGTATCTACTCTTTGTGTCATCTTTTTCTCCTTATTACTCTTCGTATTTTCTAATATATTGATAACCAATACCACCAATACCCATATGAGCTCCAACTACAGCTGGTAATTCTCTTACAAGTATTTCACATTCTCCAATTTGTTCAATCAATTTTTGTTTCATTTCTAATGCTAGTTCTTCATTTAAAACATGTTCGATTGCAAAAACATAATTCTTATTGTTAACCTTACATTCATTGACCATGTGATCAATAATTTTTAAATTTGCTTTTTTAGTCGTTCTTACTTTACCAAAACTATCAATTTTACCACCTAAACTATAGTTTAATTTCATAATTGGTACAATTTTTAAAAGTCCAGCTAACGCTGCAACAGCAGGAGTAATACGTCCTCCCTTTTTTAAATGCTCTAAATTAGGAACCATAATAATCGTTGCTGAATCTTCTACAAGTTTTTCTAGAATATCTTTTATTTCTTCTGGTGATTTTCCCTCACGAGCAAGTTTTGCTGCAACTTCTACAAGATATTTTTGATTACTCGCTGTTCCTTTTGTATCCACTAATGTTACTGGCATTTCTAACATATCACACGCAAGCTTCATTCCATTCATGGTTGAAGAAAGTCCTGTAGCGATAGGTAAACCAATAACATGACTATATCCTTGATCTTTGATTTTTTGAACTGCTTCTTGCAGTGAACCTGTTGATGGTTGAGAAGTCATCACCATAATATCGTCTTTTTCCATACGTTTAAAAACATCTATACTATGAATTTCAATATCATCTAAATAACTTTTACCTTCCATAGTGATTGTTAGTGGTGCAATAAATATTCCTTCATTTTCTCTTGAATCTACAGGAATTTGACATCCACTATCCGCTAATATAGCAATTTTTTCCATACTCTCCACCTCTTCCTCATATAATATAACAAATTATGGATTATTTTTAAAGTTTTATGTTATCATAAAAGTCGGAAGGTGAAAAAATGAAATCTATTGAAAAAATAACTGAACACACATTAGTCATTAAAAAATCAGAGTTTATTTGTACGCTCATTCCTTTAAATGATGAAGAAAAAATCAATGAAACTATTGATTATTATAAAGAAAAATATAAAGATGCTACACATAATTGTATTGCCTATCTTGTAGGTACAAAAGAAAGAGCCAATGATGATGGAGAACCATCAGGTACTGCAGGTCTTCCAATGCTCAATGTTTTAAAAAAACAAGAACTCAGTAATATCATTGCAATTGTTACAAGATATTTTGGAGGCATTAAATTAGGAGCTGGAGGTTTAACACGCGCCTATAGTCAAGCTGTGGCTGACGCTTTAAAAGAAGCTAATATTGTTGAAAAACATTTAATCGATGTCTATGACGTTTCTCTTGATTATAGTTTTACTAAAAAATTTGAGCATCTATTAAAAGTAAATGACATTGATTGTATAAATAAAGAATACGATGAACAAGTCACTTATCGTCTTTATATTGATGATTTGTCTTTCTTTGATACAATTCAAGATTTAACAAGTAATCGTTACAGTAAAGAATTTATAAAAAAAGAATATGTTCCTGTAAAATAAATATGTATTTAGCCTGTTGACAAAACAATTTTGTTGACAGGCCTTTATTGTATAAGAAACAATTATTCAATGGACTATCCGTCCATTGAAAGAAGAAAAAAGGAAAGATAAAATAATAAAAAAAGAAGAAGGAACATTGTCGTAAAAACAGATGTTGATGGTGTCTGTTGTCTCTTCAGTATCGAACACCAAAGTACGATCGATAAGAATATGGTGATTCGATATGGCAACTATGAAATGACGGAGTATTTAAAACAATTAAAAAACAAAAAACTTAAAAGATTAGTTCCTCAAGTTATGATTGTTTTTTATACAGGAGATAAGAAATGGAATACCCCTTTAGAATTAAATGATTACTTTGATATACCAGAAGAATTAAAAGAATATGTTAATGATTGGAAAATCAAAGCTGTCGATGTCAAAGAAATAGATACCAGTAAGATCAAAGATGAACAAACAAGAAGCCATCCAAGAGATATATAAAGGAAACTATGAGGGATTACATCGAAGAATAAAGATGAATAGAGATAACT
>NZ_JABWDK010000013.1:0-57224 GCF_013361255.1 Faecalibacillus sp. H12
ATTCTGATACGATTGGTAATCCTGTTGCTTCTTTAGCTGCTACTAGAATATCTAACCCTGCTGATCCCATTCCTTGGAAAGCATATGGTGATGTTCTTGGTTTGAATGCTCCACCTCTTAATAGATTAGCTCCTGCTGCTTTGGCTGCTTTAGCGATTTCAATCACTTGTTCCTTGCTTTCTACTGAACATGGTCCAGCAATCACTGCTAGATGTCCTCCACCAATTTTAACACCACCGACATCGATAACTGAGTCTTCTGGATGAAAAGCTCTATTAGCTAATTTATATGGTTCTGATACATGCATGACCTTTTCTACAGCTGGATCAACTTCAATCGATTCTGGATCTACTTTTGTTGTATCTCCAATGAGTCCCATTATTGTTTGATTTTCTCCTTTTGAAACATGAACTTGTAGTCCTTTTTCTTCAATAGTTTTTTCAATTCTTGTCACATCTTCAGTTTTAGCATCTTGTTTTAATACAATAATCATTTTCTTTTTCCTCCTTTATAAACAAAAAAACTCATCCTATAAAGGACGAGCTCTATTCCCGTGGTACCACCTTTTTTCACTTAAAGGTCACCCTTTAAGCCTCATCAAGTACAATCATACTCTCATCATGTAACGGTGATCACCGGAGATGCCTACTCAATTCAACATTCTACTCATAGCTGTATTCACAAATGACGCCAAATCTTTTTCCACCACCCAAAGACTCTCTATATTTTAATCATTTGTTACTAGGTCTAGTCACTGTATTTATGTTTATTCTACTTGACATTGTTTCCTGTGTCAATCATTATTTAACTTCTTAACCACCTCTAATAATTCTTCATCACTATAAACAACAAAATCAATAAAAGAAGTATCCTTTTCTTGTTTTTGATGATTATACCAAATCGTCTTTACTCCTGCTTGATAAGCTCCCATCATATCTATTTCATAACCATCTCCTACATAGTAACTATCATTTCCTTGAATTAATTCAAAGATTTCTTTTTGTGGTTTTTGATAACCTACTTTTTCTGAAATTATAATAGGAAAATCAATGATTGGAAATAATGAATTAATTTTATTCATTTGTATTTTTTCTTTTCCATTAGTAATAATACCATAAGAAATATTCTTTTCTTTTAAGTAGTTAAAAAGTTCTTTCATTGTAGAAGATAATGTTAAATGTGCTTGTTGATCTTCATAGACTTTTTGAAAATCAAGTGCTTGTTGATTTGTAATGAATTGATGAAAATCTTTAAAAGCATTCTTTAAACGATAAGTAGATAATTCATCTTTTGTTATTAATTTATTTAAATATTTTGGGTAAATTTCATTACTATAGATTCTACTTTGTTTCCATAAAGCATATATATCAAGATCTTCATGAAATACTTTTTGATAAGCTTTATAAAAAGGATCATATAAACGATAAAGTGTATCGTCTAAATCAAAATAAATAACCATATCTCCTCCTAAAAGAAAAAACAGGTCACCCTGTTTCTTCTTGGTTGGTTCTCTTTTTATATTATGACAAGTGGAAAGTAAGTTTATATGAAGTAGCCAACCTCTACTATTTTTCTCACATTTATTTTACCTCTTTTGATTTAAAAAGTCTACTTTTTATCAATATTTTTTATTATGGTCGAATAATTTCAACAAACTTAAAAGTATCATTTTCAAATGTAAAATGTAATATACAACAATTAGTAAGACCTCCACTTTTTAATACTTCTCCAGGATCAATAACAGTGGATAGAAAACACATACAAGCACCAGCATGTGAAAGAGCAAGAACTGTTTGATGATCTTCTTTATCCATCACAGCTGTAAGTGTTTCTTTTAATCTTTTTTGTACATCTTCTCTTCTTTCTCCACCATAATGTGGAAATAAATCATCATAACCAAAATCATCAAACTTAGGGTTTAAATCTTCACTTTCTCCTTCAAATAAACCAAAATTTCTTTCTTTTAATCCCTTCAATCTTTTATAATAATGGTCTCCAATAATAAGTTCAATCGTATCGCAACATCTTTCTGATGTACTACTATAATAATGGTCAAAAGAAATATCCTTTAAGTATTCTTTAGCTTTTAAAGCTTGTTGTTTTCCTAATTCAGTTAATGGTGAATCACACCATCCTTGAATTCTTCTTCTAACATTAAATAATGTTTGTCCATGTCTCATTAAATATAAATCTTTTTTCATAAAAATTCTCCTATCCAAAAATTTCTTGAATGACTTCTAATAAATCTTTTTGTTCTTCATTCATGGGTATACAAGTATTAATTTCTTGATAATATTTTTTCAACAAATCATTATTTCCTATTTGTTGTAAAGTTGTCATTATTTTGTAATAAAGCATAAAGCGATATTGTGGATAATTCTTACAAAGCTCTTTTATTTCTTCATCTAAATTTTCTTGAGTATATTTTGTAAGGGTGCTTAAAACATCCATTTGAATTTCTACATATCTTAAAGAAAGAGCATACTCATTTTGTAGTTCTTTTAAAAGTGAATAAATTTTTGTAAGAAAAGAACCTTGATGTTCAACATAATCAATTTCTTGGAAAACACGTGTAAAAAATTGTTCCAAATCAATACCATAAGGACTAAACGTATTTTGTAAGTCTTGATTTTTTTCATGTTTCATTTTGATTAAACGCTTCATGATACTTTGTGTTTGTTCAAGCAAATCATAATAATCATGATCTTTTTGAATCAAATCAATAATATCACTAGCTATATAGTTTTTATCTGGAACTTGATGAATATCTTCATGATGTTCAATGACTTTAACAATATAATAAACAAGTGCATCATCGTCAAACATTTCATTTTTTTCACCTAATCGATCTAATTGTTGATCATATTTTTCATCAAAATATGCAATTGTTTCATCAGTATCTTTACAATCATTATAGTAATTTAAAACTTCTTCATAATTTATATCAATATCATTATGATGAAGTTCTTTTTCTATCATATGATATGTCAAATTTTGAAAAAGCTTTTGTTTTTCATTTAAGTAAGTTTGATTATCTTTGTATTCTTTTTTTAATGTATGTATTGTTGTCTTCATAAAAAACCTCCTGCACTATTTTAACACATTTAAAATAAAAAAAATACGATAAATCATTACCGTATTTCTTCTAAAAATTAAAACTCATTTTTTCTTCTATAAAATCTAAGTCCAAATAAAATTCCACCCAATGAAGATATCAATAACATAAGATTTTCTAAAATTTGTGTATCATCACCCGTTTTAGCTTTTTTAGATTCTTGCTTTGGAGTTTGATCAGATTTATTTTCTTTAGTTTCTATTTTGTTTTCTTCATAATTATTTGTATATTCAATAGTTGTTGTTTCATCTTTTTCTACATTGAGATTTGCTGCTACATCACCTTTTTCTTTTCCATCTATGATAGATACTATATGAGTAAGCTTGTATCCTTGAACATCATCAGTAAGCTCTTTGACTGTATATTTACCAGCAACTTTTGTTAACTCTAACATCCACTTTCCACTATTTTCATCATACTCAAAATCATTTAATGAATAGACCTTTTTATCTTGTGTATCTTTGTCTATGACTTCAAATTTTACAGATTTTTCTGCTTGTTCTTTTGAAATATTACCTTTTATAATTTTAGCAATCACAAGTTTACCTGGTTTAGCTTTATCTTTCATAATAATCTTATTGTTTTGATAGTCAACAACTTTACCATCTTCCCCAACAACAAATGTTATTGGCTTAGCTATTTCATAACCTTTTGGTACGTTTACTTCAATTAATGTATAAGTTCCAGGTACTAATTTTAAATTATAAGAATTTTTACCATCCGTTATCCAGTGAGCAATTTCTTCATTTGCTTGATTAATAACTTTAAGCTCTGCACCTGCTATTTTTTCATCATTTTCTTTGTCTACTTTATCAACTTTTACATCATAAGTTGTTAATTCATAAGTATTTTCAAAAGCTACTGTTGCTGCAGTTCCTTTTTCTACATCAATATCTACACTTTTACCTTCATTTACTTCATTTCCTATCATGTAGATTGTTTTTACAAGGGTATAACCATGTATATCATCAACAAGTTCTTTGACAGTATAACCTCCTGTATTTTCTTCTAATTCTAGAATCCAACGATTTCCATCATAAATAAAATCATTTAATGAATATATATGAGATTTTTGTGTATCATTTTGTGTTACTTCAAACTTTATTGAATCACCAATTTGTTCCTTTGATAAATTTCCTTGAATTGTTTTAGTAATAACCAATTTACCTATAGGTTGATCTTTCATGATAACTTCATTGACCACTTTATCATTGATTTTTACTTTTCCATCTTTTGTAACCACAAATTCGATAGGATTCGCAATTTTATAACCATCAGGTGCAGTTATTTCAGTTAAAATATAATTTCCATATCCAAGATTAACCTTTTGTCCATCCTTTGATGAATCTATACTAATAATTTCACCTGTATCCTTATTTTGGATTTGTAAACTAGCGCCCTCAATATCTTCATTATTTAAGATATCTTGTTTACGAATAGAGACTTCATATAATTTTGGAGTATAACTATTTTTAAAAGCTACATTTCCTTCACCTTGATCTTCAATTTGTATACTTTCTGTTTTTTGATCTTCTACTTCTTGTCCGTTTATTATATAAGTGGTTTTAACTGTATAACCTTCTATTGATGAATTTGTTTCTTCAACTGTATATTCTCCAGCTAAAACATCCAATTCTTTCGTCCAAATTTTTTTTACTTCATCATAAGAAAAATCATCTAAAGTATATTTATCTACTTTGTTTGTTTTTTGATTTGTTACTTTAAAAGTAATCTTTTGTGCATCTTTTTTGGGAATATCCCCTTCTATTGTTTTAGTAAGAATTAATTTAGCTTGTGTTTTTTCATCTTTCATAGTGATTTTATTTTCACTCATGCCTTCAATCTTACCATTTTCATTCACTGTAAAATCAATAGGATCCGCCACTCTATAACCATAAGGAGCTTCTTCTTCAATAAGAGTATATTTCCCAGGAGATAATTTTAATTTATGCGTTTTTTCATCATCTTGACCAGAAATCCATCTTTCTACTAGATTACCTTCTTCATCAATTACTTTTAACTTCGCACCATCTACTTCTTTTGTACCAGAAATATCTGTCTTATCTATTTCAACATCAAACACATTTAAATCATAATTATTTTCAAATTCAATAAATGTCGTTTTATCTTTTTTAACAGTAACCTTTTCTGCTATTTTATCTGTTACCTTTTCTTTTATTTCACCATTTTCATTTATTTGATATTGAGTTAAAGATAATTTATGCCCTTTTATAGACGTTACTAATTCTTCAACTTTATATCCTCCTGCAACTTGTATTAATTCCTTTGTCCATTTTTTATTACTTTCATCATAATTAAAGTCTTTTAATGAATACGTATTTACTTCTTTCGTTGAATTATTTGTTACTTTAAAACTTATAACTTTTTCAGCTTGTTCTTTATTGATTGAACCAGTAACACTTTTACTAATTACTATTTTTCCAGGTTTTGCCTCATCTTTCATGATGACTTTATTTGTTTTACTATAAGTACCATCCTTACCTTTTATAGATATTTCTCCATTTTTAGAAACTTTAAAATAAATATCATCTGCTTTTTTATAACCGTCAGGTACTACTTCTTCAATAAGTATATACTCACCAAACGGTAATGAAACAGTATGTGTCTTATCTTTTTCACTGACCCATGAAGCTACTTCTTCTTTTGTTTTTTGATTTACTATTTTAAGTGTTGCTCCAGCAATTTCCTTTTCATTTGTTAGATCTTGTTTGCTTATAGCTACTTCATATGGTTTTGGAGTGTAACTATTTTTAAAGGCTACAGTTACTTCACCTTGATTTTCAATTTGTATACTTTCAGTTTTTTTACCTTCTATTTCTTGTGTATCAATTTTATAAGTTGTTTTTACTGTATAACCTTCCACTGACGAATTTATTTCTTCAACTGTATATTCTTCAGCTAAAACATCTAACTCTTTTGTCCAAGTTTTACTTGCTTCATCATACGAAAACTCATCTAAAGTATATTTATCTGTCTTCTTTGTTTCTTGATTCATTACTTTAAATGTAATCTTTTTGGCATTTTCTTTAGAAATATTCCCTTCTACTGTTTTAGTTAGAATAAGTTTACCTTTTTCGATATGTTTGTCTTCCATGATTATTGTATTTTGATCATTGCCAACTATATTACCATCATTATCCACAACAAACGTAATATCATCAGCTACCATATATCCCTCTGGTGCTTTGGTTTCTTTTAAAACGTATGTTCCTGGTTCTAGTTTAACTTTTCCTGGATTATTATTTTCGCCAGTTATCCAACTTTTTACAGTTTCATTTGTATCTTTATTAATAATACTTAGGTGTGCGTTCTTCAATTCAGATTTCGTCTGTGCATCTATTTTACTAATTTCAATAGTATTTTCTTTTGTTGTTCCTTTTTCGTTAGAAATTGTATAAAAATGCATTGCTTGTGTTTTATCAATAAGTGTTACAGGATAAGTATTATCTCCTTCTTTAATAGCTTCAGGATAATTTTCTTCACTATTTCCTTTAAATATAAAATAATGTGGTGTAGCATCTAATTTATAATTATCAGGTGCTTCTGTTTCAACAATTCTATAAAGAACATTTCTACTCAACCCAGAAAAAGTAAGATAACCCGTTGGTAATGTTTCGCCCTCTGCTTTTAATTTTGTAGCAGTTGTTTCAAAATTATTATTATATGTTACTTCACTACAGCTAAATTTGGCTTTTTCTAAGGCTTTTGTTTGATCATCTTTATCACATTTATAAAGTTTTATACTGACGCCATTCCCTGTGGAAGCTCCTGAACTTTCAAGTACTTTTCCTTTCAAAGAAACATACGTCTCTAATTCAGATTGATTTGGTATTCCTTTTAAAGAACACTTATTGTAGGCATTTGTTTCATTTAATGCGCTACTATCTTCACCTACTGGTAAATTAATAGTTGCTTCATATTCAAGAACAACTTTCTTTTCATCAGGAATTATTATTTTTAATACATGTTTTGTTTCATCATAGCTTACTTGATTAGCCGTAGCTTTATTACCATTAATTGTTAAACTATTCATATAATAATCAAGAGCACTTCCCATTTCATCAACAAGTTCGATATCTTTACCCTCATTTAATTTAATTGCACCTTCATTCACCGTAATTTTATATCTAACATTTGGTGCTGTATCTTGATTATAAGTATATTCTTTCTTTAAAATATCGTTTTTTGATAACCCAAACCATCTTGTAGCTGTTGCTGTTGAAATATTGCCATCAATAGATAAAGACGCCTTATTGTCATAGGCTTTATCTCCTAGTGCTTTTGAAACATCTATAATGCTTGCTTTATATGTTAGATTTAAAGAATTTGTTTTCAAATAATCTAATGCTGCATTTGTAAATATAAACTTAACTTTTCCGTTTTCTTTTTCTACTTGAATATTCTTAAGAATCTCTTCATTTGTTATTTGACTATCCCATTTTTCAATTATATCTAATGAGTTATCTACATACTGTGTATTTTCAGGAAGTGTATCTTCAATAAAAACATTTTTTGCATCGGTTGGTACTTTTTTTACAATTAATTTCCAAGCCATTTCATCTTTATTACAAGAGCTACCCCAATAACCTTCTTTTTCAAGAAAAGTTTCAATTTTATAATCATAATTAGCATTACTTTCCCCTAATTTCTTTGTTTCATTAAAACATTCACCTTTATTTGCATAAGATGTTGTTGTTGATGGAATATTATCTAGAGATGTAATAACTTGTATAAT
This sequence comes from Faecalibacillus sp. H12, assembly GCF_013361255.1. Taxonomy (NCBI): domain Bacteria; kingdom Bacillati; phylum Bacillota; class Erysipelotrichia; order Erysipelotrichales; family Coprobacillaceae; genus Faecalibacillus; species Faecalibacillus sp. H12. Next base: position 7,872 of record NZ_JABWDK010000013.1, read on the forward strand.
AATAGTTCCTTCATTTACTTTTCCAAAGTCAAAAGTTAATTCTCTATCCTTTTGACTAAATATTGGTGTACCATTATATCCACTTTTAACTTGATATGATTTATAATTCATTCCTTCTGGCGTTGTATCTTTAACAATTAAATGATTTATACCATTTTCAGGAACATTAATTTTTATTTGCCATGCAACCTCTTGTGAATTTCTTATTGTTAGACAAGTTTTTTCAATAAATTGATAATTTTCTTTTCCTACTTTAAATGAATCTGTATAATCCGTGTTTTGTGTATTACCAAAAGGATTAATAGTGAACGTATTACTCTTTGTAATAGCTGGCGCATTACTAGGATCTTCACCAAATTTAGTTTGGTAAGTCATCTTATACTCCTTATCACATCCAGCAGGTACTTGGAAATTTCCAGTTGTTAAACTTTCCCATGTTAATCCTTCAATAGAAGGACTACATTTAAAACTTCCATCAATATATTCACCAATATTATCACCTAACGAGTCTTTAATAGTAGAACCACCAATATCAAAATTACCCCCAGGATTTAACGTAACTTCCCAATTGATAACCTTATTACTATCATCACCAGTAACACTATGCTTTTTTTCTGCCCAATTTTTCTTAGTATATTCTAATTTCTTATAAGAATTTTTTTCATTTGTTTGTGTATCACTCTTTACAGTTATGTTATTTCCAACTTTAGAATTCCAATCATCCGGATTATATGCAAAAACATCTTTTTTTACTTTTACTTTATATTTAGCATATAAAACTTCTTTATCATTCATACTTCCAATTGTATATTGAAATTTATTAGTTTCTTTTAAATTATTTGTAACTGTACCAGTATAAGAAATTGTACAGGCTTCATCTGTGTAAAATTGAACATCTCCATCTAATGTCATATTTTCATCCATTTGATCAGTCACAACAACGTTTGTTTGTGGACCAGTTGCTGAAACCTTTAATTTAAATTCTGCAGAAAGGTTATCCCCCTCACTTATAACTTTTCCACCTGTTTTTTCAATATCTACCTTATCGTTAGATTTATCACGATCCATATCAATGATAAATTGACCAACACCTGGTAAGTCTAGTTTCCCTTTTCCACCTTCATGATTGTTTGTAAATGAATCACTCAAAGTTCCATTGATGATAAGTGAACCATGTCTATTTGATTTACTAAAAAATAATTCACTTTGATCTCCTGCATTATATTTAACTGTAATTGTATTACCTTTTATTTCAAAATGTCCTACAGTTTCCGCACCTTCTTTTAGTTCCTTAATTCCTTCTTCCATGGTTATTCCATCAGGCAAAGTATAAACCATTGTATTATTATCTTTTGTTGGAAACTGATTATCAATAAATCCCCATACTAGTTTGATAGAAATTGCTGAACCATACGGTATTTTGTTTTCTATATTCGGCTGTAAAAGATGGTCTCCAATTTTAATATAACTTCTATCAACTACATCACTTGGTAGATTTTTATCAATAAATTGAGATAAATCTACCGATTCTTCAGCAAATGCACTAAATACATTTGTTGAAACTGCTGTTACTATCATGGCTATCACCAATAATAGTGAAAACAACTTCTTCTTTCTATTCATTATTCTTCCTCCCAATTTTACAAAACTATAAAAAAATATTGACGATAAATGATAATTATAAAAAAAGCCGCAAGAAAAGACTAAGTACACATCATCTGCAACTCAGCCAACTTCCTTACGGTTCAGTTCTGTAGCTTTGCGTCACTATTTTTCAATAGTTTTGCCTTTAAAATATATAATTTTTATAAACTAATATTATCACATAATTTCAACAAAAAATATCTTTTACGACCAAAATATGCTTTTTTTCGACCGAAAAATTTTCAACATAATAAAAAGGACTTTTTTGATATAACCATATATCATAAAAAGTCCTTTATAACTATTAAATTTATCTTATTATTCAGCTGAAATAGCTTCTACTGGACAAGTTCCAACACATGCTTGACATCCAATGCATGTATCTTTGTCACATTCCATTTTTCCTTCGTCATCAAATGCTAAAGCTTCTACAGGACAAACACCAGCACATGCTCCACATCCGATACAAGTATCTTTATCTACGTTCATATTTAACTCTCCTTTTCCTTTTTTCCTATAATTAGTATAACACTTTCCACTTTTCAGTCAATACAAAGTCACTATTTTTCATAGCTTTGAATACAACAATTTTCGGGTAACCATGTCATTAATTCTTCATTTGTCATATCATTAAAATAACTATGAATGACACGCACGATACCTCCATGACAAACAACTAAAATGTTTTTATCAGGATATTTATTTTCAAGTTCTTCTAAAAAACTATACACACGATGGACTACTTGAAATAAAGATTCTCCGCCTGGATAATGGAGTCCATGATTTTGTTTATAATATTGAAATTCTTCATTATTAACAATTCCTTCAAATTTGCCAAAATTGATTTCTTGAATTCTAGAATCTATTTTAATTTCTAATTGATGATTTTCATTTATGATTTTTGCAGTTTCATGTGCTCTTTGAAGTGGTGAGGCAAAAATCATATCTAATGAAATATCTTTTAATTGTTCACTGGCCATTTTAGCTTGTTGCTTTCCTAAAGATGTTAATTCCACATCCGAAATGCCACAAACTTTATTATCAATGTTATAACCTGTTTGACCATGTCTTACTATATATAATTTCATTTTTTTATGTCCTTTATCTTCATTTTGTTTTATGTTATCATATTTTTGGCATTTAGAGAACAAATGAAAAAGGAGAAAATTACATATGGGTGGTATGTTTGGCGTTGTCAGTCGTAAAGACTGTGTCACTGATTTGTTTTTTGGTATTGATTATCATTCTCATTTAGGAACAAAAAAAGGTGGGATTGCAGTTTATGGAGAAAACGGTTTTAACCGTGCAATTCATAATATTTCAAATTCACCATTTAGAACTAAGTTTGAAAATGATATTAAAGAAATGTCTGGAAAAATGGGGATTGGTTGTATTTCAGACAATGAACCTCAACCTCTTTTAATCAATTGTCGTTTAGGTAGTTATGCAATTGTTTCTGTAGGTAGAGTTGCAAATATGGAAGAATTGATTCAAGATGCTTTTGATAATGGGCATACTCATTTTCTAGAGATGTCTGGGGGAGAAGTGAATCAAACTGAATTGATTGCTGCAATGATCAATCAAAAGGATACTTATGTTGATGGAATTATCAATGTTTTAAGAAAAGTAAAAGGTTCTATTTCTTTTATGTTGATGACAAAAGATGGTTTGTATTTAGTACGTGATAAATTAGGAAGAACTCCATTAAATATTGGTAAGGGGGAAAATGGATTCTGTGCTTCGTTTGAAAGTCATGCTTATATCAATTTAGGCTATTCTTTATATAAAGAATTAGGACCTGGTGAAGTTTGTTTTATGACCAGTGAAGAAGTGAAAACACTTGTAGAAGCCAATGATAAAATGAAAATTTGTTCATTTTTATGGGTATACTATGGTTATCCAACAAGTTGTTATGAAGGACGTAATGTTGAAGAAATGCGTTATGAATGTGGTCGTTTAATGGCTCAAAGAGATGATATTAAAGATATTGATCTTGTAGCAGGTGTTCCTGATAGTGGAATTGCCCATGCGATTGGTTATTCAAATGAATCACATATTCAATATGGAAGACCTTTTATTAAATACACACCTACGTGGCCACGTTCATTTATGCCACAAATTCAAGCGGATCGTAATTTAATTGCAAAAATGAAATTAATTCCAATTGCTAGCTTGATTAAAGGAAAATCATTATTATTAATTGATGATTCAATTGTTCGGGGAACACAACTAAGAGATACAACTGAATATTTATATAACTCTGGAGCAAGAGCAGTCCATATCAGACCTGCTTGTCCTCCAATTATGTATGGATGTCCTTACTTAAACTTTTCAAGAAGTACAAGTGATATGGATTTAATTACACGTCGTGTTATTAGAAAACGTGAAGGAGAAAATGATATCAATATGTTAGAAACATATAGTGATCCAGATACTCCTGAATATAATGCAATGGTAGAAGAAATCCGTAAAGAACTTAATTTTACTTCTTTACGTTTTAATCGTTTGGATGATATGCTTCAAGCTATTGGACTTGATAGTGATAAGATCTGTACTTATTGTTTTAATGGTAAAAAATAATACGGAAAGAAATTTCCGTATTTTTTTAAAATATATTTAATAGCTTTCTAAGGAGTGCTATAATATTGAAGAAAAAAAAAGGAGACTATTATGAAATATTTAATTGACCCAATGGATTTAAGTGTAGAAGAAATTGATGAACTAATTGATATTGCGAATGATATTATTAAAGATCGTACACGCTATCAAGATGTTTGTCGTCATAAAATTCTAGCTACACTCTTTTTTGAACCAAGTACACGTACAAGACTTTCTTTTGAATCAGCTATGTTATCACTTGGTGGAAGTGTTTTAGGTTTTTCAAGTGCAAGCAATACAAGCGCTTCTAAAGGTGAAAGTGTTAGTGATACTATTAGTGTTGTTTCAAGCTATTGTGATATTATTGCAATGCGTCATCCAAAAGAAGGAGCACCTCTTGTTGCTACAAGAAAAAGTACAGTACCTTTAATCAATGCTGGAGATGGTGGTCATAACCATCCAACGCAAACTTTAACTGATTTACTTACTATTTATAGAGAAAAAGGTAGACTAGATAATCTAACAATTGGTTTTTGTGGAGATTTAAAATTCGGACGTACAGTTCATTCTCTTACAAAAGCAATGTCACGTTATAAAAATATTAAATTCGTGTTTATTGCACCACCTGAACTTAAAATTCCTGAATATTTAAAACATGATTTATTAGATGCTAAGAATTTAGATTATAAAGAAGTTGAAACTATTGAAGAAGTTATTGAAGATTTAGATATTCTTTATATGACACGTGTTCAAAAAGAAAGATTCTTTAATGAACAAGACTATATTCGTTTAAAAGATACATATATTTTAGATTTAAAGAAATTAGAAAAATCAAAATCTGATTTAATCGTTATGCACCCATTACCCCGTGTTAATGAAATTGCTATTGAAGTTGATGATGATCCAAGAGCTAAGTATTTTGATCAAGTTCAAAACGGACGTTTTATGCGTATGGCACTTATTTTAAAAATGTTAGGATTGGAAAATGAGGTAGAAAGATAATGAAGATAGATAGTATTAAAAACGGGATTGTTCTAGATCATATTACTGCTGGTAAATCTTTAGAAGTTTATAAAGCACTAGGATTAGATAAATTAGATTGTAGCGTTGCTATTATTAAAAACGTTAAATCTAATAAAATGGGTAAAAAAGATATTTTAAAAATAGATGAAGAGTTCACTTTAGATTTTGATGTTTTAGGATATTTAGATCCTAATATTACTGTTTGTATTATTAAAGATGGTAAACTTGTTGAAAAGAAAAAATTGCAACTTCCTCAAAAAATTATTAATGTAGAAAAATGTAAAAATCCTCGTTGTATTACATCTGTAGAACAAGGATTAGATCATGTTTTCTATTTAGCAAATAAAGATAAACGTATTTATCGTTGTCTTTATTGTGAAACAAAAGTTGAAAAAAAATAGAAGCAATGCTTCTATTTCTATGCTGGAGTAGCTCCAACGGTAGAGCAACTGACTCGTAACCAGTAGGCTGTGGGTTCAAATCCCATCTCCAGCACCATTATTAAAATCAACAAGCGTTGATTTTTTTATTATAATAACAAACATCAAATATAAACCTTTTCTTCCCATTTCATCATGACATCTTTACCATGATGCGCTAATCCTATATAAATCACTTTTCCTTTTAAATCATAGTCATATCTTCTATCTTTGATTTGTTGGATGGCTTCATTTGATAATTTATCCAATGCTTTTTCAAAATCTTTTTTATCTTCTTTGAAATACTTAAATTCAATAATAAACGATGTTTTCTTTTCATCATGAGCCTGGATAATGAGATCACATCTTCCTTTACATTCTTCTCGATTATAAATAACTTTATAGTTATCTGATAGACATAAACACATTCCTAACATCATCATATGATAACTGTTTTCATTATTTAAATCATGATAGCTTGGAATCATTAATACATTTTGATAATTTTTGAAAAAATCATTTTTGTTTTCAGCAATCAAATTGTCAACAATGCGATCATATTATCCATTGTTCATTCCTAGTTGATGTTCCGTTAATCTTATAAATTCTCTTCTTACCTCATAATTTGGTATCGCAATTCTAAACTTTTCTTTTTTTGAATCAATTGCTTTTACTACTGTTAAATATCCAGCACTTACAAACATCCCCCATAAGTTAGGTGTATTTGCCACTTCATAAAAGCTTGTTTGAAGGACAACTCTTGTTTCTAGATAGTTATTCTTTATAAGTTTTTCATATTGTTTTTTAAAGTCGTAGTCTGCTTTTTATATAGCTTGTTTAAGCATTGTATTAGCACTCGTATTGACCCAATAAGGAACAAGTACTTTTCTTCTTGCATAATTTAAAATAGACCATGGATTATAGATTTCTTTATCTCCCATTTTATAGCCATCATACATTGCTTTGACTTCATCATTTAATTCTAAATCATAATATTCAAGTAATTCTTTGGTTTATTCTATACTGAATCCAAAATATTCACTATAATCATTATCAATTACTGTATACACATCTAAATTATTTAAATCACTGAAAATATTTTCTTTAGCCACTCTTTGAATTCCTGTAAACATCGCATATTTTAAGCTGGTTGATGTTTTAAGAGAATTATGAAGCAATCCTGCAGGTCCTCCTCTTACTTCATCATAGAACCCTCCTGTATGTGCTTCTACAAATGGTGTATCATATTCATCTATAAATATCATAACTTCTTTTCCATAATAATCTTCCATTCTTGCCATCAAGAATGAAATTGCATCATCTATTCCCTTAAGATTATTCTTGTTATTATCAGCTAATACTTCATAAAGTCTTTCATAATTTGTTTTCCTAAATCCCTTAAGATTTTCAAATACAAAATCATATTTATCCCATTGATTTTGTATTTGTGTTCTTATCGTCGAAACAACTGTTTCTTTATCTCTTTTGGCATCCGCAAAAGAGATAAAGATTGTTGGATATTGATTGATTTCAGCTGCACAAGGTGTTTCCATGATTTTTGTACCTTTAAAGATTTCTTTAGAGTCTTTGGTAATATCAAAGAATTCAGCCATCATTGACATATTAATGGTTTTTCCAAATCTTCTAGGACGAGTAATCAATGTTACATCTGTTACTCTATCTAAGAACTCTTTGATCATCAAGATCTTATCTACAAAATAATAATTTCCTTCTACAAGTCTTGAAAAACTTTTCGTTCCTATTGGTATTTTCTTCATTTCTATCACCCTTTCTTTACATATTATAAACTATTTTAGAGATGTTTACTGATGAATATAAATTCAATTTTTAATTTGATCTATATTGAATATTTCATAGTTATGATTTTTAGCTTATCTAAATCTAATGGAAAATGGTAGTTGATCAAGTATATAGGAAAACTAGAGTAGAAAAATCACGATAACAATAAAAATAAAGGAGGAAAACCAAGACTGATCATCAGCCTAATTTTCCTCCTAAAAAACATTAGATATTTTAGAGGGGATATTGATTTCACATCAATATCCCCTTAATAATTTAAAGTGATTTTTCTAAAACACGCGATTATTTAGAGCGCTATATAATCAATGTTATCTATTATTACTCAACGATCACTTTTAGCAACTAAAATAACTATTTCCCATTTAAGACATCTTTAATTGCTTGTAGATTTTCTTTAACACTATCATCATTTGGAATCATATAATAAAGTTTGCTATCAGGCATGTAAGCTCCACCTGTTTGCATAACTCCTGTTCCAGTAAATTGTTTTTGTTTAAATGTCCATGAAGCATTATCATTTATTTGCATTTTGATTAAATCTGTAATATCACTAGCTGCCATATTTGTTTCAAAACATCCTGATACTGCAGTTAAAACACTTGTATAATTAGTAATAACAGCTGATGACATCATTTTATTAAGCATAGCCATTAAAACATCTTGTTGATGTTTTACACGTACATTATCTCCATCAGCAAATGAATGTCTTTCCCTTGAATAAGCTAATGCTTCTTTACCATTCATTTGTTGAAGACCTAATTTATAGGTATAACCACCCGCACTAAAATCTCGATCAACATTAACAGTAATACCACCCAATGCATCAACCATTGTGACCAATGATGTAAAGTTAACTCTTGCATAGTAGTTGATATCTGTTCCTAAAAACTGAGCCATTGTTTTAACCGTATTTTCAGGACCAGCAATACCTGAATGCGTTAACTTATCCTTTTTTTTCATATTTGCAAGAGTTACGTAGTAATCTCTTGGAATAGATGTTAATAAGATCTTCTTTGTATTTGGATTAACAGTAACGATCATATTAACATCTGATCGAGATACTGTTGTAATACTTCCATATGTATCAATACCACTGATATAAATAATAAATGGTGTATTTGTTACAGAAACTCTTGTTGAAAAGTCTTTGACTTTTGTTTCTATGTCACTTGTCCATATTTCTTTAACTTCATTTTGAAAATCTGGATGATTTTCTTCAAACATACCATTATATGCTGTATTAATTAATATAGCATTAACGGTATTATTATAAAGATCATCCCCTAGTTTTGAATATGTCATAGCAACATCAAAATTCAAGCTTGATTCTTTCTTTTTAGCTTCAGCAATAACTTGATTCATATCTTTTTCTTTATCATATTGTAAACAATATTCAATCGATTCATTTTGTAATTCAGATAAACTGTCTATTTTACTACTTTTTAATACAACAATTGCATAATGTGTAGATTTCGTATTAGAATTCGTAATATCATCTAATGTTGAATAACCTTTATTGATCATTACTGATCCAAATACCATTAATACACTTAATATTAAACTTAATACTTTTCCAATAATCTCTCTTGGTTTTGTTTTACGATGATGTTCTTTTTTATTAGGTTTCATTAATGCATAATTAATAAAACCTAATAAAACAAGTATCATCCCAACCATAACAGCATATGTTGTTGGTAAAATATTAAGCTTAAAAATAAAAAATAATAATACTACTGTTGTAATGACCTGTATTCCTAATATTACAGGCCAAGATATAATTTTCTTTATATTTTCCATAATTCATTTCCCTTTTATTTCTATGATGGTATTATTATACACATAAATAATTAAAAATTAAACCCTTTTATGATTCGTATACTTTGATATCAGCTAAAGCAATATTCCTCGCCATTATATTTCATAAATATTATCTTTTTAACAAGATTCCTTATTTTATGTTCAAAAATGATAAATCAGTTTTTATAATCGATTGAATCCATCAATATAAAATATGGGTTTAACAAGTTATCAACAACTTGTAATGTCATATTACTTGTTTCACCTGTTTCTTGGTTAAAGCTCGATGTACATGTATGGATTATTCCAAATTCATGTATATTGTAATCTTGATTAGGATTACAATGAATTAATGCAATTTCACCTGCAATATTCGAATATTTTTTAGAAAAAAAGCCCAATAAAGTTACTTGAATAACTTTATTTATTACATTTTTATAATTTTTATCAATACTAATAATATTATCTTCACTAAATACAATAAGTTCTTCTCCTACAAGAGCTGTAAACAGTAAACTACAAGCATTTTCTAATGATTTTCTTAATGCAAAGAGCATTAAAAAATGTGCTATCAGTAATTCTGATTTTTCAAAATCTATTGGTCTTTTCTTTAATATGATTTTTGCACAATTGGGTACCTTATCTAAGGGGCACCTATCCATTTCTTTCTCTAATGACATAAACATTTTTTGAATCTCAATTTGGTCAATTTTTTCAATAAACATATTAACAGCAGAGTTTTTTACTTTTTTATATAAATCAGAATTTTTAAAAGAATCTACTGCATTTTTATATAAATCCTTATTTAAATATCCATTTTCTTTGATTGGAGAAATTTGTTTATACTTACTATACGGATCTAGCACTTTTGCAATCTTAGGATAATTATTTCTCATATCCTCGGTACAAAGTTTTATAAGAGTATAAATTGTTGCATGCGCTTTTTCAAATACTTTAATATCTTCTTTTATTGGAGATTTTGCCATTGGAAATATATCTTTATACATATCAAAATTTTCATTTGCAAAAAGATAACCATAAAATTGATTATTTCCATGTTTTGCTATTTGATGAAAAAAAATATTACTTGGAATTTTTTCTTCAATATTTTCACACATAAACAACTTTTCAAGGGTTTCTTGAATAATATGTAGAGAATCATTCTTTTTTATTTCATTACATAATTTAAAAATTTCTGAACGAAAATCATTAATATTTTCTTTCTTCATGTTATTTCATCATTCTCCTTTTTTCTTCTATATCATATATTTCATTTCTAACTAATTCTTTTACATCATGTTCATTAACATGCTTTATTGTTTCATTTGTAGAATAACGTTGTGTAACATATGTAATATCATCATTATTTATAATATTTAAAACAATATTAGGTATTATTCTTCTAGAATAATATATGAATTTTTCAAATAATAATCGTTCTCCTGTTTCATCGTTCAATACAAATGGTCCCCATATTTCTGGATGATAACGACATAATGAACCCATGATAAAAAGTGCTGAGTACATATTAAACAGTTGCGGTAAAGTGATCAATTGTCCATTTTTTTCTATTCCAGCTTGTAAATATGGTTGCCCAGAAAATGAAATTTTCTTTATATTTTTTCCTGTCATCCTTTTTCTTAAAATCAAGTAATTTCGATTTGTTTCCTTTTCATATCCTGTTTGATAATCTAAATAATTTTTTTTAAAATCCTCTACATTATTCAAAACATTCAAAATAGATTCCATTATTTCTTTTTTTGCATATATTTTCTCAATCAAGCCCGTAGATGTATTATATAAATCAAGTAATAAAGTATTTCCTATTTCTTTTTCATAACATTTCTTATAATCACGATCAATCTCAACAATAGCTGATAAAAATTCTTGCATTTTCCATTCACCGTATTTTGTTAAGTCCTTATCAAATCCAATAATTTTAGCAAATTGATGAATTCCTCCAAAATTATAGTCGTTAAAACGTACACTTGCTTCAGATATATAATTATCTATTGTTGTATGTAATGTAGCCATTCCATGATTTTTTATTTCTGGTCTAATACCTTTTTTTAGAGAACACAGTCCTAGAAGTAAATTAGTAGATCCATAATATAAAAGAAGTGGAGATATCTGTAAATTTACAGTTTTACTTGCTTTAAAATATTCATTCGCTTGTAAAAAAGAACCAATTATCGTATTAATTGTATCTTCACTTTTCACTAAATTATGTTCTTCTAAATATCTTTCTACATTTGCCTTATAAGAAAATTGCATGAGCTCTTGCCATAGATCATTTTCTGGATTTTCAGTAAAAATTTGTTTATTTGGCATATTTAATTTCCTCCATCAAATTTTTTAATAAAGAAAATAAATTTTTTCTTATTAATTTGCTTTTTTATAACTTTGAAAACGTTTTTTTAATTATTCTTATTATAAAATCAAATATACTATTCTTTTCCTTTATTTCATTGTTAATACTATTAATCCTACTTGACATATGATTCATTTTTTTATTTAAATTTTTAATTTCATCAAAAACATTATTATTCGAAGAAATCATATCGTCAATTTTTTGTTTACATTCATTATTTTCATTGGTGTTTTTTCTTGTTTGTTGAACCGAGCCTCCCATTCCAATAAGTGAAACACCAAATGCAATTATTGATAATCCATCAATAATTGCAGATAATTTTGCATTTATTAGCATTTCATTTAATCCTATAATACTAAACAATAAACCCGTTGCAAAAAATATACTTGGCAAGTATTCATTTATAAATATACAACAATTTAAAATTATTTTATTTTGTTTTTTGTTGTCTTCTTTTGAATATTGTTTACTAAACCAATATATAAAATAAACATATATTGAAATTATTAAAACAGTAGAAAATACTGGATGCATCCCAAAATTGATAACTAATTTATATTTATTCAAAATAAAAAAAATAATAAAACTTGATATAACAATTCCCATAGTATTCTTTCCTTTCATATAAAAAGTATAATAACATTTTTACAAAAATCCTCTTGTTGCCATTTACATTTTGTACAAAACAAATAGCTAACATTTTCATTATATAACCTGTGTTGTCTTTTTTCTATATATTGTTACCTAATGGACATTTTTAGCAACTAAAACAACTATTTACCATCTAAGACATCTTTATTTGCTTGCCCATTTTCTTTAAGTAAGTGCAAAATAAAAAGCTAAATAAAAATATAGCGTTCTAAGAACTGATATCTATATCAAATACATCAATTTCTTCATCTTTATAAAGTAATCTTTTAAAAGTACTTTAAATAATTCTAATTTACTATTATATTTAGGATAAAAGATATCATGAATACCTGATGCATTTTTTTTTGCTAATTGATCATTAGCTAAATTCGTTTGATCTGTTTCTACATGATTATCTTCATTTGTAATCGTAAAAACATCACATGGAACATGTAAACTAAATCTTATAACTAATAAAAATAAACATGCCATAAATTTTTATCTTTTCATTTTCACTTCTATATAGGAGTCAAAAATTAATACTCTTTAAACATATACCCGCTGTCTTCTTTACTTTCCCTTTAGCCTCATTATCTTTTATCTCGATAAAAAACACAAAAACATGCAACCGCTTATATTCATGTGTGAAAAATAGGTGTATCTTTTGTGGTGATACACCTAGAATATTCAATTTCATTCCAAAATCTCTTTGTTATTGCCATCAACACCTATTTTATACGTAATACCATTCTTCCTATAATAGATGTATTTATCTTCTACTTTTTCTATTTCATAATCAAAGGTATCCTCTCCATCTAAAACTACACGTTGTGAACCATCTTTTTTAGCTTTTATCAATTGATTAGTAATATAATAAATCCAATCATTGTCACCTATATCATTCATTACTATTTTTTCAAGCCCACTTGCAGGATTACCTAATTCCATTTTAAAATTCTTATAATAAACCCATCCTTTTTTTATCTTATAATCAAAGTGACTACATTTTAAAATATCACTTGACACTTCATACGCTGCAATTATTTCATTAGACCCATCTAAATTCATTCTATGAAGAGCATGTCCTTCAATACCAACTCCTGTAGTATCAAAACAATAAACATAATAAATATATTTATCATCAACTATTTGAAAATCATATAATTCTGTATCTAGTAATTTTTGGTTTTTTCCATCTGGTCTTGCAACATATAAATAACCATGTGATTGAACAGACAATGTCGAATCTAAATAATAAACACAATTTTTAGAAACCGTATAAGTATAACAAGCTTGTTCATTTACTTTTCTAGCAATATATGTACCATTTTTGTATCTATACAGAGCAGGATAGTATATTGGCTTATCAGCGTATTTACTTCCAATTGTATCCTCAGTATTGTATATAAAATACGTCCAATTCCCAACCTTCTTCTTCATTTTCATATCCACTTCAATTGGATAATTTTTTTTATTATTATCATCCATAAGGATGATATCTTTTTTATTAGTGGAAGAATTAAAAAAAATTGAAAAATCTGAATTACCTATTATGCAAAACAACACTATAAGTACAATTATTACTCTTTTTTTATTATTTTTAAAAAAATCATATATTTTCTTAACCCATTTCCATGATAATTCCAATGAATTAAAAAAATCACCAAATTTAATAACTATTAAAACAATGAAAATTACCCAAATAAAGACTTAGGCTTTATAGAAAAATTCTTATAAAATAAATCTAAAAAATCCATATTAGAAACTAATCTCTTCTAAATAAATCTCTTGTATATACTTTTTCTTCTACATCATCTAGACAACTATCATAGCGGTTCGCTATGATTGCTTGACTTAGTTCTTTAAATTTATTTAAGTCATTTACTACTTCACTTCCAAAGAATGTTGTTCCATCTTCTAATGTTGGTTCATAGACAATAACCTTAGCTCCTTTAGCTTTGATTCTTTTCATGACTCCTTGGATTGATGACTGTCTGAAGTTATCGCTGTTTGATTTCATTGTTAATCTATATACTCCAACAATTACTTCATTTTCTTTTTCTTGATTATATGAATCATTTGCTTCATACGCTCCTGCTTTTTCTAATACTTGATCTGCAATGAAATCTTTTCTTGTTCTATTACTTTCTACAATGGCTTCAATTAAGTTTTGTGGGACATCTGCATAGTTAGCTAATAATTGTTTTGTATCTTTTGGTAAACAATATCCCCCATATCCAAATGATGGATTATTGTAATGTGATCCAATTCTTGGATCTAGACATACTCCATTAATGATTTGTTGTGTACCTAATCCTTTTAGTTCTGCATAGGTATCTAATTCATTGAAAAAAGATACTCTTAATGCTAGATATGTATTAGCGAACAGTTTTACTGCTTCTGCTTCTGTAAATCCCATAAACAATGTATCAATATCTTCTTTGATGGCTCCTTCTTGTAATAGTGATGCAAATGTATGTGCTGCTTCTACAAGTCTTTCATCATTCATATCTGTTCCTACAATGATTCTTGAAGGATAAAGATTATCATACAATGCCTTTGATTCTCTTAAGAATTCAGGAGAGAAAATGATATTCTTGCTTCCTGTTTTTTCCCTGATGCTTTGTGTATATCCTACAGGTATTGTACTTTTAATGACCATAATGGCATTTGGATTGATTTCCATTACCTGTTCTATTACATTTTCTACTGCACTTGTATCAAAGAAGTTCTTCTTTGAATCATAGTTTGTTGGTGCAGCAATGATAACAAAAACAGCATCCTTATATGCATCTTCTGCATTTAAGGTTGCTGTTAGATTTAATTCTTTTTCTTTTAAATATTTTTCGATATATTCATCTTGAATAGGACTAATACGATTATTAATCTTATTCACCTTATCTTCTATGATATCCACAGCCATCACTTCGTGATGCTGTGCTAATAATGTAGCGATACTCAATCCTACATATCCTGTTCCTGCGACTGCTAGTTTCATTTTCTATTCATCTCCCTTAAATAATTGTTTAGTCTTCTTTTCAACGTTTGGAAGAATAAAATTATAATATCTTGATTTTAACATATCACTTAAATCATCTCTTTTAAAAATAATAGATTCAAAAAGATTACTTAAATTATTATTAGAGTATGCATCTAGATTATTTAAATTAATAACATATTCTTTCATTTGCGAATAATTAGCTACTTCATTCATTTTATTCTCATATGAAAAAGTATAAAAAGGAATAAAATTTTTAGAAGCTAAAACACAACCATGATATCTCATTGATACTACAAATAGACTTCTAGAAATTTCATAATCATATTCTTGAAATTTTGTTAATCTAGGAACTACTATATTTCTTTCATTAACTCCATTTTTTATTAGCAATTCTTTCATATAATTACAATATTTATATTCACTTTCTAAATTGAAATGAGGCAGTATTTTTATTTTTAAATTATTTTTTTTTATAATTTTGGAAATAATCGGCAATACTTTACTATTAAATTTTTCATCTATATTATTTTTTTTAAAATAAGGATGCCAATCATCAAAATGAGCAGGAATAAAACTAATATAACTACTTTTACTCATATTCTCTAATGGACTTAATAAAAAAGCACTATCAGTTCCTAGTGTACTTTCAATGCCTATACTATCCAAGTATAATTTAGATTTCTTTTCTCTTACATTTACATCTGATCTATTTAAAATATATTTTGCAATACTGTCAAATATTATACTTTTACTTGAATTAATAGTATTATAATGAAAAACTGGTATTTTTTTTTCTTTAACAACAATCAATAATCTTAATAGATATCGATAATCTTTATATATTCCTATACTTGCACCACATGGGGAAACAAAAATTATGTCAGAATTATTAATAATTCTAATCCATTCATTTAATTTTTTATTTTTTACTATTTTAGACCCAAACAAATAATAAGTAATTAAATTTTTTAAACCTACATTTTTTAAAGAAATATCTGGTTTATGTATAATTCTAGAATCAGTAATTGGTAAAATTGAATCAGATGCATAAAGAACAGTCACATTTTCTACTTCTTCATATTGTAGTATTCTGTTAATCAATCCTGCTCCTGCTGCTTCATCTCCAAAATTGTGTCCTTGTTGATTTACAATTGTTATATTCATAATCTTCTATTTTTTCTCCTTAAAACATATATTTACTAACGATAGAATGAAATTTTTATTTATCATTAAAACAAAAATAATCAAAAAAACATTTATAATCATATATACAATATTAAAGTCAAAATATCTAATATAAAAATAAGAAAACATTAAAAATAATAATTGTATAATTAATGTTTTAAAATAAAATGTCTTTTTTACTATACTTTTTCTTTGGTTAAAATATCTAATAGTATAAAGAATTATATATGAAATCATTGTAGAAAATGATGCGGCAAATAATCCAATTTGTTTTATTAATAATAAATTAATTAAAATATTAAATATTGCTGAAATTGTTGTAGAAATGCCTACTATTTTATTTTTTCTATTTGAAAGTAACATATTTCCTAAATATTGTGATAAACAAAGAAATATGGTACCTGATAAAAGAGATGGAATATATTTCATACTAGCAATATAATCATGAGGTAAAAAAACACCATATACAATCGGTACAAACATTATTATTAAAAGCCCAACACAAGATAAAATTCGAAATAGTTCATTAAATAATTTATCATAAAAAATAATATCACTTTCCTCATTTTCTAAAAATGCCATTTGTTGAAAAGATAAATTAAATACAGAAAAAAAAGAAGTTAATAGTGTAGGGATTTTATAAGCCATAGCATATAATCCATTATATTTAACACCTAGAAACAAATTTATAATCAACCTATCTGATGCATTTGTAACCCACCATGAAATTCCATTAGGTATAAGTGGTAATGAATATGATAGCATTTTTTTTAAATTATAATCACCTTTATTAGTAATTCTAAAAATATCATATTTATAATATACAATGCCAATGCATATCAAAAAAGAGATTGAATATGCTAAAAGGACATATTTTATATTATGTTGAAAACATTTTAAAAATAATGGAGCTAGTACTAAAAAAGTAAAAGAATTAATAATATTACATATAGAATATAATTTAAGATTTTGTAAGCCTCTAACATATTCAATAGTAAAGTTAAAAATTATTTGTAATAATGTATAAATAAAAATATAAAATTTATACTGTGTATTAATAAAAATCAATATAACTATAAAAATAATAACATTTAATAATATTGACATTATGGATTTTAAATAATATTCATTTGCATTTTCTGGATTTTCTAATATCTTTCTATACATTGCTTGAGATAATTCCATAGTAATAAAAGGCAGTGCTAAACTAACATATGTCAAAATAACATCCAAACTACCATATTGTTTTGTTGATAAAAAATTTGCTAATACAAAAGCAATTATAAATGCTGCACCTTTAGAAACAATAGCTCCCATACCAATTATTAATGTATTTGTTGAAATGGTTTTTAATTTATTATTCAATATTTTATCCTCCATTCTTAATCATAATCATCTTTTCAACATAAAAAACAAAAATAGGGAATATCCAATAAAAAGTCATTCTTCCCATCCAAGTAAAAAATGAAAGTAATAATGTCATATTAAATATTAAATACATACACAAATTAAATAAAGAAAATTTCTGAAAAACTTTATTATATGTTTTTGAAACTACGAAAGAATAAAAAAATAATAATAATATACATCCAATATAACCAAAATCAGCAAAAAACATTCCTGGCAAAGTATAAACAGTAGAATCATCAAAACCTACATCTATATCTCCAAATGTTTCATAACTAAATCCAATAAACTTATATATTGGGCTAAATGTTTTGCTTCCATAACTATAATCAATTTCTTGATCCATTAAGGATTTAAATGCTAGACACGGTGTTACAAAATACGAAACTGTTTTAGCTACTATAACATTATCAATTCCCTCAATTGAACTATCTTGATTTTGATATCCTCTTTGCGTTCCTGTTACTATCAATGAAAGGATAATAAATACTATTACCAACACTATTAATCTTTTCTCTTTACGATTTATTTTGATTATATTTGAAAATATAAAAAAAATTCCTATTACAAATATTAAGTCAATAAAAAAAGCCATTTTTGATAATGTAAAAATAGCATGAAAAAAGGATAATATAATATTTATTAGTAAGTAGAAATATTTTTTTTCACAGAAACATAAAAATGCACTTATTATTAGTCCTAATTCAGCAAAATAATTTAAAATATTTGTGATTAATGCAAAAACTATTCCTATGTTATTTGAATAATTCAAATATGCAAACCTTAACCATTCAACATTACCAAATAACATATTAATTGATGCACCTAATCTATTAACAACATAAATATCATAAAATATTTGCATAATACGAAATAACAAACAAAAAATTATCATTTTTTTCATTTTACTTTTATTTGTTGAATAATACTTATGAATTTGTTTATATAAATCATCATTATTGTTTCTTTTCGAAAACATTAAAAAAAATAAATTCCCACTTATAAAAATTAAAATAACAAATATATTTGTTGTCATACTAAATTTTTTTGTTGAAATTAAAGCTGAATTAACTATAACAGTAATCCAAATCCAATTAAACAAAAGCAATGGTGAAAAATATGTATTTGTTTTTTTCTTTAAATATTTATATAAAAATACCATAAATATTATTAATATAATATTAATCAAAATTATCTTCATTTTTTTCCTTTCTATCAAGCAGATAAGCAAATCCATCATTAATACCTAAAAAAATCATTTTTAATTTTGTATATTTTTTCTGTTCAAATAATAATTTTATAAAATCTTTTACTAATGATTTTATAACTTTTATTATCACAACTCTATCCTTATAATCTTTTATCATAAATAATAGATTTCTTGTTCTGTAATAATATCGCATAGGTGATTGATGATAAATGCAGATTTCTCTTCCAAAAATCTTTCTCAACTCTATTTTTCCTATTTTATGTTCCATATCGATACCATTCAATATAACTATTTTATATCCGTTTACTTTTAGCCTTAAACAATATTCATTATCTACTTGATCTATAAAATAATCCTCTCTCATTTTTCCTATTTTATTAAATATATCTATATTAATCAAAGACCCAGAACTTATAGTTTCATCAACAAGTATTTCACTTTCATTAAATACAAATTTTTGCTTTTGTGTACCTATATCGTAATAATTAGTACTTATAATTCCTATATCATCAAGTTTTTCTTTTTTATCTAAATACTTTATATACTTATTACTTAATGAATATGTAATTATTGTATCTTGATCTAGTGTAATAGCCCATTTTAATCCAATAGAATTTAAATAATCTAATCCAATATTCTGAGCTTTGGCTATTCCTAAATTTTTACAATTTGGAATATATTTAAATTTTTTTCTATCTAAATTTTCAAACTTTTTATTTCTAAAATTTGAATTATCGACAATAACTATTTTTTCATAATTATTATCATTTGAAATATTATCTATCAACTTATCTGTTCTTATATCTGGGTTATAACATACAATTACAATTCCTATTTTCATAATTTTCTATACCTTTTATAATAATAAATAAACGAGTCCCTTAAGAAATTATATTCATTAATATTTGAAATACTCATTGATCCGTCTTCAAAATGTCTTACTATAATATTTTTATCATACTTTATTTTTATATTGTTCTTTTTAGCAAATAATCCTAACAATGCCTCTTCATAAAATAAAAACATTTTATCATCAAATTTAAAATTGTAGTATTTTATAAAATTATAATTCAAGATTATACATGCACCATGACATGCATAGATATAATTATTATGATTTCTAAATAAATACTTTATAATCTTATTTATAAAAATACCCACATACAAAAACAATTTAATATCATGTTTATACCCTATATACATTAATTTTTCAGAAAATATATTTTCTTTCACCCA
The DNA here is from genome assembly GCF_013361255.1 of Faecalibacillus sp. H12. Classification (NCBI taxonomy): domain Bacteria; kingdom Bacillati; phylum Bacillota; class Erysipelotrichia; order Erysipelotrichales; family Coprobacillaceae; genus Faecalibacillus; species Faecalibacillus sp. H12. Next base: position 28,214 of record NZ_JABWDK010000013.1, read on the forward strand.
ATATGGATTTTGCAATTTATTATTATTGGCAATTATTTGGGGAGCAATAATCATTTCAGAATCGCATAAATTTTCTATTCTTAATGTGCTAATAAACTCAACATCTGGATTACAAATAATAATATATTTATATTCATACATATTATTTGCATATTCTATTCCAACATTATTCCCATATCCATATCCTTTGTTATCAATCTGAATGTATACTAGTTTATTTTGAAAACAAATATTTTCTATATCTTTGGATACTTCATCTGAATATTTGGCATCTATAACAATAATTTTATAATTACACTTTACTTTAGATTTCGTATTAATAATAAAGTTTTGTAAATCATCTATATTTCTATAAACTAAAACCACAAAAACTATTTCAACATCAATTTTTCTCATCTCTATTCTCCTAAATATTTTTTTAAAGCATTTATTATAAATCTAAATGTATTCAAACAAACACGTAATTTATTTATTTCTTCATCTTGTGTTTGAATTTCCCAAATTTGTTTAATGCTTTTAAATTTATTTGATGATAATGAATTACTACTTATACGATATTTAACAAGTGCTTCATTAATGCCTCTAGCAATGCATCCATTTCTTAATAACATTAACCAAGTTGCATAATCTTGTCCACCTCGCCTTAAAGGCATTCTAAAGTCACCTAAAATAGTTCTATCGATAATAACTGACGATGTAGCTATTATTGTATTATGTAACAAATATTTGTAATCACACGTTTCTTTAATATTTCTTTTATTCTTTAAAAGATTGTCATTTTCATCAATCATTTCAATTGCCGTATATGAAAATGGACAATTTCTTTTCTTCATTAACTCAAGTTGTTTAGCAACCTTATTTGGATACCAAATATCATCACTATCTAAAAAAGCAACATATTGACCAGTTGCTAATTCTAATGCTTTATTTCTTGCTGCGCCTGCACCTTGATTTGTTTCTTGTAAAAAGTAAACAATTTCTGGATATTTTTGTATATACTCTTTAATAATATTAGCTGAGTCATCATTTGAACAATCATCAACTAAAACAATCTCTATGTCTTTGTATGTTTGAACAAGAATAGAATCTAATGTTTTTCTTAAATACTTTTCTGCATTATAAATTGGTATAATTACAGATACTTTTCCTTCTATAAATTTTCTATCCATAACTAACCTCTATTCATAAATTGGAGTTACCCATTGCTTAAATTCTTTATCTTTTCCTTGAACAGCATCTAAATATTTTAAATGTATATTTTTTGTAATATTTCCAGTATCACCATTTCCAATTGTATATCGATCAATACTTAAAACAGGGGTAATCTCCATCGCTGACCCACATAAAAAGGCTTCATCACATGTGTAAAGTTCTGTTCTATCTATTGATCTTTCAATAACTTTATATCCCATATGCTTTGCTAATTGAATCACAGTATCTCTTGTAATACTTTCTAGAACACTATCTGTAAGTTGTGGAGTAATAACTGTATTATCCTTAATCATAAAAAAGCATGATCCAGGTCCTTCTGCAACCTTTCCAACTTCATTTAAGAAAAGACAAGTATCATATCCATTTCTTAAAGCTTCTCTTTGTCCTACTCTACTATTAATATAATTAGCGCCACATTTAATTCTTGGTGAAAGAGTTTCATCACTAATTCTTCTCCAAGAAGTAATACAACAGTTTAACCCTTTTTTATTATATTCAGCACTTGTTCTTCCTCTAGGAATTGGTGCAACAAACATTTCTACTGGTCCCTCTGATCCCCATGATCCAAAGCCATCAACAAATAAAGTTTGTCTTACAGATAAATTTTCATCATATTCGTTTGCTTTAATGACATCTTTTAAGGCTTTTGTAAAATCTTCCTTTGTATATTTACAATCTAATTGTAACAATTTTGCTGATCTTAATAATCGATTATAATGATCATCTAAACGAAATGCATATAATTGATTTTCATCTTCATTCCAATAACATGGAATTCCTTCAAATACATTTAAACCAAATTGTGATGTTGGTGATAATACATTGATTTTTGCATCATTGACATTTAATATTTCACCTTTTAACCATATTCTTCTATTTTCTACATCATATTTCATTGCTTATCCTCCTCTAATCTGGTAAGTGTGCAATTCTAATAATTTCTTCTTCTGCTAATTTCGCAGCTTCGATATCATCTAAAGATTCATCTGCTTTATTTTCATAAATATTTTCTTTTTTAAACACTTTTATTACTGAGTCAAATAGAATCTTTATATCTAATAAAATTCCATACTTTTTAAATCCATCCACATATTGATTATCATAGGTTACTTTTTCATCCCAAGAAATATCATTGCGACCCTTTACTTGAGCCAAACCAGTTAAGCCTGCTTTGACTTGAAACCTTTTTTTATACTTTTTATTTAATGTTTCAAAATCGCCCAATTCATAAGTAACGCATGGTCTGGGTCCTACGACAGACATATCTCCAAAAAATATATTAAACAATTGAGGTAATTCATCTAAACTACTCTTTCTTAAAAATTTTCCTACTTTTGTTACTCTTGGATCATCTTTATAATTAAATAATCCTGCACCCATTTTTTCAGCATCAACTATCATTGAGCGAAATTTATACATATGAAATACTTTTCCATTTGTTGTTCTTCTACCTTGTTTGAAGAAAATAGGTCCTTTAGAATCTTTTTTTATAGCAATAGCAATTATTATCCATAAAGGAATCAAAATAATAATTGCTATGCCTGATGATACAATATCAAACAGTCTCTTTAAAAATTTATTAATAGCTACCAAATCTATTTCCTCCTATAATTCAAACGTATGAAAAACATCTTCGAAATTTTCAGCACGTTTAATAACTTCTGTTTTACCTTCTGAAATATCTAATACAGCGAAATTAGGTAAAATAAACGGAGGTTTCATAACTAAGGAATACGATCCGCAATTACTAATAACAATCGCATCATTTATAGCTAATTTTCCATTAAAATTTCTATAAATAACATCAGACTCAATACATGTAAATCCGACAAAATCTAAATCTTTATATTCATCTTGCTCATTTGACATATTGATTATTTCTATAGGAGGATTAACACCAGTCATACTAATATTTTTTTGACTTCCTAATACTGTTGCAAATGATTTTCCTCTTATATTTTTTATTGTTTTAACTGTCCCAACGAATTTCATACAATCACCAACTAAAGCTGAACCTGGTTCTATAATTAATTCTGGTTGATTATCTTTATCAGAAAATCTTTCAGCAAATAATGTTGCTACTGCATTTGCATAATCTTGATAATTAGGAATATTAGATGTAAATTGTTCTTTCAAAGAATTTTCCATTTTCCCAAACAATCCACCACCAAGATCAATTCTTTGTGGGACAATGTTTAACCTGTCAATCAAATCTAACATTCCTTTTGCTTTTTCAGGCCAATATTCTAATTGTCTTTTAGCAAAATGGCATTGTAAATTGATTAGATATAAATTATCTCTTTCCCTAATTAAATCTAATACATCTTGAAATTCTTTACTCTCTACATCAAAACCAAATCGAGAAATAACACCATCTTGAACATCATAATTACAACGAACACCAACATTAAATGTTACATCTTCATGCTTTTTTGATAATTCATAGATATATTTTCCTTCATCAATAGAATCAATATTAACTGTGCCACCAGCTAATAAAAAAGATTCTAGTTTTTCTTTATTTTTAATTGGACCATTCCAAATAATTCTATTTTCCTTAACCCCAATTCTCATAGCTAATGCAGCTTCCATTTCAGAAACAACTTCAGCATATCCACCTAATTCATTAACAATTTTACATAATCTAGGTGTATAATTTGTTTTATAAGAATATGCAATATTAAAATTAGAATAAATACTTGAAAAAGCATTTTTTAATTCAGTATAGTTACTTCTAAATTGTTTAGAATCTAACAAATAAAAAGCATCTCCGTATTCTTTTCTTAAATCACTTATAATTTGTTTGTTTAATTTCATTTTTATGCCTCCATTTGTTTAACGATTTTTTCTACACAATTGCTTAATTCATCTTTATTATTTTCAAAATCTTTTTTAGACATTTTCATTACTTTCTCTTCAAATAATCTTTGAGTTTTCATATTTTCTTTAAATATTTCTTTTACTTCATCAAGTGATGCTGTCTTATCTACATTACAGAAACTTCTTGAAAGAATTGCTCTAGATGAACCTAATCGATAATGTTCCATAATAATTTTTTCTGCTGGTAATGTTCCTTCTCCAAGTCTAGCAACACCACCAAAACCATACGGAATATTATAGTTTTTGATTTTATTACAAATCTTTTCTACTGTTCCATTGGCAAGCAATTCAAACATAAATTTTAAATGATAGCTTAAATGCAAATCATTCAATCCTATATGTATTTCATCAAATCCACCATTTTCTAATACTTCATCTAAACATTCCACAGCCTCTTTAGTTTCAAGAAGTAATGTTGTTTTAACACGTGTATCCACAATTGTTAAAAAATTTTTGACATCATCTAATGACTTCCACATCGGTAGCATAATAATATCTGCTCCAGCTTCAATTACTTTGTCTATTTCTTCTTTGCTACATGGATTTATTGGATTAACCCTTACTAGCATTTCAGATTTTGTTAATTTTGGCGATATTTTTTTTATATCATTGATAGAATGCTTTGATTTTACAGAATCAATATGTCCTTGTCTTTCTTGCTTCCCTAAAGTTTCTAAATCAATCCAAATTCTATCAACTCCATATTTTTCAGCAATCAATGCAACATCAACGCTATTTGTAATATACATTAATTTTAAAAACATGATATTATCCTTTCTAAATCACTTAAATTTTTGAATACTAATTTTAGTATTCAATTTTTATCAATTAAACTAAAAAAATAAAACATACCTTTTATGATTATGTTATTCAAAATTTTCTATATTAATTTTTTGTAATATTTCTGATAAATATGTAGAAGAAATACCATCTGTGTGTGGAAGAAATACAACATCTACACCTACATTTGAAAATTGATTAATCATATTATTGTACATATCACTTCCTTGCCAATCAGAGCCATGGAATAACACATTAAAATGTAACTGATTCCATGCTTCCATCTTATTCATACTTGTTTGAGGAACTACCTTATCTACACATTTCAATTCATTTACTATGGCAATACGTTCTTTAAAAGGGATTATAGGTGTTTTATTTTTATAACTTTTTACAACTTCGTCAGTACTTACACCAACAATTAAATAATCACATCGTCTTCTTGCATTTTTTAAAATATTCAAGTGTCCTATATGAAACATATCAAACACTTCTGTTGTATAACCAATCTTATACTTTTTATCACTCATAATTTTTTCCTTTCTTTTTCATATAAAAAAAGCATACGTTCTGTTATGATTTTGGTTGATATGTAGGCACAATATCTTTGATAAGGTGTCTGATATCATTTGTTTCGTCATAAGCTTCCTTCTTCAAATGAACAAGTTTTTCTAAGAAGACCTCTTCATCCATTTCTATTGGTTTTCCAATATGAATTAGATGGTTCAGTGTATCCTGTAAGCCTTCTTCTTTCATAAGAAGTTCTTCATACAACTTTTCTCTTGAAATATTTTTATATACTAAAAAAGGCATAACAAAGTTATACATAAAAAATGTATATAAAAAAGCACATTTCTGTGCTTTTTATGATTTACTAATAATTTCTAATCCTACTTGAACTCTTGTAAGCTTTCCAAGTAGTTCTACATCAACATAAGCAATACGTTTATGTCTGTCTATTTTTGTAATAAGTCCTTCTAAACCAACGAGAGGACCTTTATTAATAATGATTTTATCGTTTTCAATAATACCATTAGAAATATCAACAACATGATCTTTATTTGAAAATTTTGTTAGAAACATAGCTTCTTGTGGATAGATGGGATAGATTTCTTTTCCATCATTTCCAAGGAGTTTTGTAAGATATGGTACTTTTTTGAGTTGAGTATAAAGTTGTTCTACTTGATTGGTGATTATAAAGATATACCCTTTAAATAAAATATCATCAACAATATGCCATGTACCATGATACTTCTTTTTCTTTTTCGTGATTGGAATAAAACAATCAATTAAAATATCATGGTCTATATAGAATTGACATTTTTTAACAATTTCTTCTTCTTTTCCTGTTCTTACCTGAACTACATACCAATTATCAAACATAAAAAACCTCCATTTGAGTATGCTTCGCCTATCCAATAGATTTATTGGACTAATTTCTAATATATGAGATAAAGGAAACGAACGCGACAAAGCGACGATTCGTTTAACTTCTTTATCCTTTGTTTTTCACACCATGTGTTGTATTTTCATCATAATGGTAAGTATCTACCATATATTGAACATCTTTTCTAATATCACTATCTTCATCAAATGCACTTTGACGTAAATCTTCTAATTGATCAAAGAAATCATCAGGTAATTGAATTGGTTGTCCAATATGAATCATCTTATTAGGCGTTGTTTTCATTCCTTCTTCTTTCATCAACATTTCTTCATAAAGTTTTTCACCAGGTCTTAACCCAATAAATTCAATTTTAATATCTACATCTGGTTCTAAACCAGAAAGTTTAATTAAGTTTCTAGCCATATCTAAAATCTTAACCGGTTTTCCCATATCTAAAACAAAGATTTCTCCTCCTTTAGCATAGGCACCTGCTTGTAAGACAAGAGAGACAGCTTCAGGTATTGTCATAAAGTATCTGATGATATCTGGATGTGTAATGGTAATTGGTCCACCTTCTTTAATTTGTTTTTTAAATAAAGGAATAACGGATCCATTAGAACCTAATACGTTTCCAAAACGTACAGCAACAAATTCTGTTTTTGAAATCTTGTTATAAGATTGTACAACCATTTCACATAATCGTTTTGAAGCACCCATAATATTTGTCGGATTAACTGCTTTATCTGTAGATATCAAGATAAATTTCTTAACACCATATGTATGACTTGCTTTTACGACATTGTATGTACCAAAAACATTGTTTTTAATTGCTTCATGTGGCGCATCTTCCATTAATGGTACATGTTTATGTGCTGCTGCATGATAAACAATATCTGGATGGTAATAAGCAAATAAATCATTGATTTTAACAGCATCTCTTACGGAAGCAATCATGGTTTCAAGATTTAAGTTTGGATATTTATGTTGTAATTCTAATTGAATGTTATAAGCATTATTTTCATAAATATCTACAATAATCAATTGTTTTGGATTACTTGCAGCAATTTGTCGACAAAGTTCAGACCCAATAGATCCTCCTCCACCAGTAACCATAACTACTTTATCTTTTACATAACCCATAATTTCTTTTAAGTTTACTTGGACAGGATCTCTTCCAAGTAAATCTTGAACTTCAACATCTTTTAGTTTTTCTAAAGTAATTTCATCGTTCAAGAATTGATACATACCAGGTAATTTTTTTATTTTACATTTAGTTTCTTTACAAATATTTAAAATCTTAGATATTTCTTTATCATCTATTGATGGTAAAGCTACATAGATTTCATCAATTTTATATTTTTCAACTTGTGTAAGGATTTCATTTCTTCCCCCTGCAATAGGAACATTGTGAATGCATCTATTGTGTTTTGTTGCATCATCATCAATGAAACAAACAACTTTTTTATGAAGTTTTGTCGAAACAAGTGTTTCTCTTAAAATCTTTTCACCTGCTGAACCAGCACCAACAATCATGACTTTGCTTTCATTATCATCACTTCTACCAAATAAGTAATGTCTTGAAGCATAAAGACGAACAAACCGATAACCAAATCGGCTTCCACCTACAAAAACAAGTAATAATAATAAATATAAAAATATTGTACTTATCGGCGGATGGACTGGAATGAGTAAACATAAAATACAGTATAAAATTGAACTGCATATTGAAGCAATAATAACATTTAATAATTCATTAATGGAAGCATAGCTCCATAAACTATCATAAAGCTTCATTATAATAAAGAAGAATAGACTTCCTATGAGTAAAATAGGTATAAAAAAATAAGTATATTTTAAAAAGCTTAATTCCATAGAACCGTCATATGCAATAAATGCTGATAAGAAGAAAGATAAAATAATACTTATTATATCTACTACTATCAAACATAGTCTTCTAAATAATAATTGACTCTTATTTTTGTACATATTTGTACCCCCCCCCCCCTCAATTTTTAAAGTTAATACGACGTATTTTGGAGTTCATCTATAATCAAACGTATTATACCGTGATTTTTTAAATTATCAATAAATAATTACTGAACGGTCGATTTTTATAACCAAACGATCAAATTTATGACTTTTCCTTTCCATATATAATAAGACTTCTATAAAAAAATCTAATTCTGTTGATTTTTAAAGGCTTTTGTTAGATAATGAGCCTCGACGTAGTATCTATAATTGTTTATAAAAATATGTATTAAAGGAGATTAAGTAATGGATAATCAAGAAATCCAAAATGAAGAGATTGAAATTAATTTAGCTGAATTGTTTCAAGTATTAAAAGAACATTTACATATCATTATTATTTCAACACTAATTTGTGCGATTTTAGTGGGAGCTTTTACTATTTTCTTTGTTAAAAAACAATATGCTTCTACAGCTAGAATCTTCCCAAAACCAGAAGTTAACGAGGGTGTTGTTGATTACTCACAAATTAACTCAAATAATTCGATGACTAAAAACTATGTAGCTTTACTTGGAGGAAACAATATTCAAAGTAAAGTTGCTAAAGAATTAAACGTTGATACAAATGTTGTTTCTTCTGCTTTATCTATTTCAAATGAAACAGATACCCAAATTATTTCTATTTCAGCAACAACAACTGATCCACAACTCAGTAAAAAAATTGTTGATACAACGGTTAATGTCTTCACAAATGAAGTAAAAGAAACTTTAAATATCAACAATATTACAACAGTTGATGATGCAAGACTTCAAACATCACCTGTTTCACCAAGTGTTCCTAAAAATATAGTTATTGGTGGTTTAGTAGGTGCTATTTTAAGTATTGGTATTATCTTTATTAGATTTATGTTAGATAATCGTTTACATACTAAAGAAGACGTTGAAAAATATTTAGAAATTCCAAATCTTGGCGTTATTCCTTATTTTGAGGATTAGTTATGGCTTTTATTGATATACATGGTCATTATGCATGGGATATAGATGATGGAATGCCATCACTTGAAGATGCTAAAAAGGCTTTAGAAAAAGCTAAAAATAATCGTATTTCTACGATTGTCGCAACACCTCATGTTGTTTCTGGAAAACATACTTTAAAAGATTTAGAAATTATTAAAGATAGAATTCATGATTTAAAAGAGCTTGCTAGAGTTTATAATATTGAAGTTTTAGAAGGCTGTGAACTCTTCTTAAATCATGATTATCTAGAAGCACTTGAACAAAACATCTTTATACCTATTGAAAATACCCATTATTTACTTGTAGAATTTGATGTTAGAAAAGAATTAGGAAATGAAAATGAAGTAGAAGATCGTCTTTATGAAATTCAATATAAAGGATATACTCCCGTTATTGCTCATGTTGAAAGATACTTTAAAGATTCTTTAGATATCGAAAGAATTCAAGATTTTATAGATAATGGTTATCTTATTCAAGTTAATGCAACAAGCTTTTTGGGATATCATGGTAAACATGCTCAAAAGTTTGCTTATCAATTATTAAATCAAGGATTACTTCATGTAATTGCAACGGATACTCATCGTTGTGACGGACATCGTTCTCCTTGTTTACAAGAAGTCTTTGATTTACTTGTAAAGAAATATAGTTATGAAGATATTCATACATTAATGTATGAAAATCCTCTACATATCATCAACAATGAAGAAGTTGATCTTATTGAAGGAAAAACATCCTTCTTTAAAAAAATATTTAAAAGGAGATAATTATGGCAAAAAAAACGAGTAAAAGAAAAACATTAAATATTTTAGATAAAAATAAAAAACATAGCCAATTTGATTATACTGAAATCTTTCGTCATATTCGTACAAATATTGAATTTTCTACAGTAGACAAAGACATTAAATCAATTTGTATTACTTCATCACAAGCTAATGAAGCAAAAACAACACTATCTATTAACCTTGCTTATATTTTTGCAACAAAATATAATAGAGTTTTATTAATTGATTGTGATTTAAGAAAAAATACTTTACATAAATATATGGGATTATCAAACAAACATGGTTTAACAGATGCTTTACTTGAATATCGTCAAACTAAAAAATTAAATGTTGAATACTTCCAAAGTGTAAAAGATCCTTCTTTTGCAGGTACTATGGCTGTTTTAACAAGTGGGATTCATATTCCTAATCCTTCTGAATTATTAGGATCACATGTATTTAAAGATTATATTAATGAATTAAAGAAATCCTTTGATTTCATTATTATTGACTGTGCTCCTATTGGAATGATATCTGATGCCATTCCTGTAGGAAATGCCGTTGACGGGACTATTTTTGCTATTTCTTCACAAGATACTAATAAAAAAGATGCTGCAAATTGTGTAAAACTACTTCAAAGAAATAATGTAAACGTTTTAGGAAGTGTTTTAACAAAAGCAAAATCTATATCTGGTAGTCATTACTACTATTACTAATATGAAAAAAGTTACTTTTTCTATTACTGTTGTTGTTTTACTTGCTATGATTGTTGGTTTAATTGGTTATGACCGTTTTTCAACAAGTCAAAACGCTAAAAAATACCAATCAGAAGAAAAAACAACAACTACAACAAAAGAAGAAACAACAAAAACAAAAACAAAAAAAGAAAAAAATAGTCAACGTATTTATTGTATTGGTGATAGCTTTACCTTGGGAAGTGAATTTGCTAGTTACCCACTTAATTTAGAATCACTTACAAATAGTGAAATTATTAAATTCGGTGGAAACCAAGATACAACTTTTGATTTATCTATTCGTGTAGGAAGAACAAAGATTTTCGCTAATAATATCACCATCCCTGGTGATAAAGAAGCTGTAGACCTTACTTTCTATAATGAAAAAGGTGAACAAGTAGAAGCTTTAAAAAATAGTGGATCAAACTTCGATGAAGTTACCATTCAAGGTATTAAAGGAACTTTAGCTTACGATTCATCTCGTAATATTCATACATTTACAAGAGACAAATCTGGAAAAGCTGTTACCCTAACAGCTCCTGCACAAATCGAAGCAACACTTCCTGAATTTAATGAAAATGATATCGTTATTATCTTTTCTGGAAACTATGATAAACAAAACAACCAAGATGTTTATCGTACAATCACTTATCAAAGAGCTATTTTAAACCAAATTAAAACACAAAAATATATTGTTGTATCAATGACATCAAAAAGACAAAACAACCTTGTAAGAGACGATAATAACATCTTAAAAGAAGAACATAAAGATCATTTCTTAGACTTTAGAACTTATCTTCTTACAAATGGCTTAAAAGATGCAAATATTACAGCTACTGAACAAGATCAAAAAGATCTTACAAATAGCTATATCCCATCAAGTCTTCTAAAAGAAGACAAATTCGCAGGTAATGATACATTCAATCAATTACTTGCAAACCAAATCTATCAAAAATTACAAGAACTACACTATATCAAATAAAAAATAATAATTAATCAAATTATTTAGTGTATTTTGTAAGAAATATTTTTGAAAATCAACAACACTATAACAATTAAAAAAAGTTAACAAAAAGAGAACAATCGTTAATTGCGAACCGTTCTCTTTTTAAATGTAATATCTTTTATTAAACCTAATTATAAAATATAACAACTTGTAAATGTAATTTTTTTTGCTATTTTTTATCTGAAATTTTAAAATTTGAATCGCATGTTCTTAACCCATCGATATGCTCAAATAAATCAGGTTTTACAGGTGCTCCAAGTGGATCTAAAATAAAATCTATACCTTCTCTTCTTGCAAGCTTAGCTGCAGAAACGAAATCACTGTCTCCTGATATTAAAACAATTTGATCTACTTGCTTTTTATATGCTAATGAAGCAATATCTAACCCAATCCTCATATCTACTCCCTTTTGTTCAATTTGAAGAATACAATCTTTTTCTTCTAAATCTTCAAATTTAATAGTACCATTACATAATTTTTTAAATGTTTTTTCTGTTAATGAATAATGAGCTTGTCCTTCCGCCAATTGCCCATATCTCAATGCAAATTTTCTTTTTTCTTTTAGAAAATCAAAAAATTCTGTTGCCCATTTATATGTATCCGTTTTAGATAAATCAACTTGTTTTTTTTGTTAAAGGATTATATATATTTTTGGAAACTGGTAAACAATCATAATAAAAAATTCTATATAATCTATGAGATGTCTGAATTCCATATATTTTTTCATTTAAATGTCTTTTACAATATGATTCTAATTCATCAGCTCTTTCTTTTGGAGATTTATCTCCTAACCGAGCATAAGCTCTACGTCTATAAAATCCTCCATCTACCAATATTGCTGTTACTATTATATCTTTTACAAATTATTTACCTTTTGACATAATTTTCTCCTTTTTATAAAATAAAAGCTCTAGTCTCACCTAAACCCTTATAACGGGAGGTTACTACTAAAGCTTAGTTAACAACTTGTGCACTCATTAAGTACACTTATATATTATGCTCATTTTTATAAAAAATCAACAAAATTTATAAAAATTTAAAATTCCAGATTATTTTTCTTTCCATCTTGATTTTTTTCTCCTAAAATCAGTTTTTGAAATAAAGGAGAAAAATCAACATCTTTAATGGCTCCATATTGTGAAACAAAATAGTTTTTCATATAATCATCTGATTTTCTAACCCCCATCTTACCAGCTGTTTTAAAATCTGAAAGAGAATAAAGTTCACTTATATTATCATTGTTTCTTTCAACAAACTTTATCTCATCTCTTCTAAATAAATTATTATTTAAAAAGATAGGGTAATGAGTATTTTGGCTTTACAAAAAAAGAAATCTTACAATTATTAAAAGATTATAATCTAACAGATTATGTAGATGAAGTTAAAGAATGGTATGATGGTTATTTATTTGGAAACATAGAAATCTATAATCCTTGGAGTACACTTATGTATGTTGATTGTAAATTAAATAGCTCAGATAACAAACCTATTTCCTTCTGGGCAAATACCAGTGGAAATGATCTTGTTGTCAACTATATTCAAAATGGCAGTGATGAACTTCATGAAGGATTTGAACAACTCATTCAAGGAAAGTCTTTAACGAAATATATCAAACCTGAACTTACTTATCGAGAAATGGATAATATTAATAATATCTATAGTTTTCTTTTACTTACAGGATATTTAAAGATAAAAGAAGATTTAGGAGAAAATAAGTATAAACTGATTATTCCCAATAAAGAAGTCTATGAAATCTATAAACAAACATTCTTGTCTTATTTTGAAGACTATACTTTTGTAAGAAAAGAAAATCTTTATCAAAGTCTTGTTAAAGGAGACGTTGATCATGCAAATGAAATACTAGGAGATATCTTATCTAGAAGTATTAGTTACTTTGATAATGAAGAATCTTTTTATCATGGTTTTCTATTAGGACTCTTTAGTGGTAAAAAGATCAAATCAAATCAAATCGAGAAGCGGTGCATGGAAGATTTGATTTATGTATCTTTCCTAAACAAATCTTTCAGACAGCACTAATCTTAGAATGTTTACATTCTAAGATTGTTAAGGATTCCAGTGAAGGAGCCCAACAAATCATTGATTATAAATATGAAGAAGAAATCATCAATGAGAGATATCTTCATGTAAAAGTGCAAGCTTAAGCCTGCACTTTTATTTATTATGTAAAGATATTTCATTAATTACCTGTTTATATGTTTTTCCTTGTCGATCAACAAATAAAACAGAACCATCATCTAATAGCTTTTGAAAACAAACTTCTCCATAATCACCATATTCTACCCATTGATCTTTTAAATAAGAAATACTATTAGCGTATTCTAAAACCTTATGAAACTGATTTGTTTGATATAAATTATAATAAATCAACATAAATGTTTTCAGTCCAATAGCAAGTTTAGATATTTTATACTCTTTATGAGTAATTTGTTTCATTGATTGAAAATCTTCATTATTAACATTCAATCCTATTCCTACAATGACTCCTTTTAAATCAGGATCTAAAATCGTTTCTACTAAAATACCACAAATCTTTTTTCCATCGACATAAATGTCATTAGGCCATTTAATAGTTGCTTTAATACGATAACGATCAAGTAAACCAACCACACTACACGAAGCTAATTGTGTCATTTTCCAAGCATCTTCTATTTTATGAAAATCTTTAAATAAAAAACTCATAATCAAATTCTCATTTGCATGACTTTCCCAAACATGACCATTTCTACCTCTACCTTTTGTTTGATATTTGGCAGTGACACATGTTTGCATAGGTAAATTTTGATATTCTCTTTTTAAATAATCATTTGTTGAATCAACTTCTTCTAGCTCTATCAGTTTCATAGTTTCACCTCTTTATCATGATAAAATAAAAAAAATTGCAATTCAAGATTATTGAATTGCAAATGTAAGTTCAGCTTTGCAAACAACTTTACCATTTACTTTTGCAATAGCTTCACCAATTCCTACAGGTCCTTTTTGTTTAGTAAGAACACATTCCATTTCTAAAACATCCCCTGGTGTTACTTGTCCTTTAAAACGACAATTTTTAATACCACCAAAGAAAGCAATTTTTCCTTTATTTTCTTCTTTTGATAAAATAGCAATACATCCTACTTGTGCCAAAGCTTCAACAATCAAAACTCCTGGCATGACATGATGACTTGGAAAATGTCCACAAAAATGCATTTCATTAACACTGACACATTTGATTCCTTTAGCATACTCACCTGGTTTATAATCTGTAATTCGATCTACTAAAGCAAAAGGATAACGATGAGGATTGATTTCTTGTATTTGATTACTATTAAGTTCCATTACTCTTCTCCATATTTCTTAAAAATAATTGAGGCATTATGCCCTCCAAAACCTAATGAATTTGACATTACATAATTTAATACTTGTTTTCTTCCATGATTTGCGACAATATCTAAATCGCATTCTTCATCAAAATTTTGATAATTAATAGTTGCTGGAATAAAGTTATCTTCTAATGCTTTAACACATAAAACACCTTCAATTCCACCAGCAGCTCCTAAACAATGACCTGTATTTCCTTTTGTTGAAGATACAGCTACTTTATGAGCATGATTTTTAAAAGCTTTTTTGATTGCAGCTGTTTCTAACTTATCATTCATCGGTGTTGATGTTCCATGAGCATTAATATAATCAATTTGATTAGCTTCAAGAGAAGCATCTTGAAGTGCATTGATCATGGCTTTAGCACCTCCAATACCTTCAGGAGCTGGAGCTGTCATATGATAAGCATCACAACTAACACCATAACCTACCATTTCACAATAAATATGTGCCCCTCTTGCTTTAGCATGTTCAAGTTCTTCTAAAACAAGCATTCCTGCTCCTTCGCCCATGACAAAACCATTTCTTTCTTTATCAAAAGGAATGGAGGCACGTTTGGGATCATGTGATTCACTTAAAGCTTTCATTGATGTAAAACCACCAATACCAAGAGGTGTAATGCTTGCTTCGCAACCTCCAGCAATGGTTACATCTAAATAACCATCACGAATATTTCTAAAGGCATCACCAATAGCATTTGTTCCTCCCGCACAAGCTGTTACAGGACATGTAGCAAGTCCTTGTGCTTTAAAGGCAATGGCAATTTGACCAGCTGCTAAATTAACAATGGTCATAGGAATAAAGTATGGAGAAACACGATCAAATCCTTTCTTTAAACCACGTTGATGATTTTCTTCAATAGATCCTAATCCTCCAATACCACTTGATACTACTACCCCAAAACGATCATGATTTATAGAATCTATCTCTAATTTAGAATCTTTGATAGCTTCTTTAGCTGCAATCAGTCCATATTGAATAAATTTATCCATTTTACGAACATCTTTTTTATCTAAATATTCAGTAGCTTCAAAGTTCTTTAATTCACCTGCTACTTTTACCTTCATATTTGAAGTATCAAATGATTGAATCAAATCAATCCCACATTGATGATTTAAAATACCCTTCCATGTATCATTTACATTATTTCCAATAGGTGTTAAAGCACCTATTCCTGTTACGACAACTCTTCTTTTCATATGCTTCTCCTTTACATAGCCATGCCGCCATCAACATGCAATGTTTGTCCAGTAATGTACTTTGCTTCATCACTTGCTAGAAAAACAACTGCATTTGCAATATCTTGAACACTTCCAAATTCTCCTAAAGGAATTTGACTTTTCATTTGTTCTTTAATATCATCACTTAAAACATCTGTCATTGCTGTTTGAATAAAACCTGGTGCTACTGCATTAACAGTAATACCACGACTTCCAACCTCTCTAGCAAGAGACATTGTCATTCCAATAATTCCTGATTTACTAGCAGCATAATTGACTTGTCCAGCATTTCCCATAACGCCTACAACAGATGACATGGAAACAATACGTCCATATTTTTGTTTCATCATTAATTTTGTCGCATGTTTCATACAATTCCATGTTCCTTTTAAATTGACATCAATAACTGCATCAAAATCATTTTCTTTCATGCGTAACATTAAGCCATCTTTTGTAATTCCTGCATTATTAATTAAAATATCCAATCTTCCATATTCATTTTTAATTGTTTTAAACATCTCTAATGTTTCATCATAACTTGCTACATTTGCAGGTAAGATTTCACATTTTCCTCCAAGACTTTCAATTTCATTTTTTGTCATTTGAGCAATTTCTTGATTATTCCCTAAATCTATATAATTAATTAAAACAAAAGCACCATTTAAAGCTAATGTTTTAGCAATTTCTTTACCAATACCTTGTCCTCCACCTGTAACAAGAGCAATTTTATTTTCTAATCTCATTTTATTCTCCCTTCAAAGCTTTCACTGTTTTTTTCAATGATTCCATATCTTCTATTTGATAAAGCTGAATACTTCGATCTATTTTTCTAACAAAACCACTTAATACCTTTCCTGGTCCTACTTCAATGATCGTATCAACACCTTGATCTATCATATAGCGAATACTTTTTTCAAAGTAAACAGGTGACATCACTTGCTTTTCTAAAATTTCTGGTATTGATTGATATTCGATTTCATGACCTAAAGTATTAAAAATAACAGGTATTTTCATTTCATGAAAAGTTTCTTTTTTAAATCTTTCTTTTAAAGCAAGTGACGCTTCTTTTAATAAAGACGTATGAAAAGGTCCACTCGTATTTAAAGCAATCACTCTTCTCGCTTTATTTTCTAAAGCTAATTCTTTAACTTTTTCCACAGCCTTCTTTTCACCAGCAACAACAAGTTGACCAGGACAATTATAATTAGAAATAGAAACAACCCCTAACGAACTTGCTTGATGACACAAATCTTGTAAAAGTTCTTCCTTCATTCCTAAAACGGCAATCATTTCACTTTCAATTTCTGATACTGCTTCTTGCATGACTTTTCCTCTAAAACGCGCAAGATCAATCACTTGTTGTCTTTTAAAAACACCTGCACAATATAATGCTGAATATTCCCCTAAAGAAAGACCTGCTGTATAATCAGGCACAATTCCATGTTCTTTTAATAAATCTGTAATGATTGTTGCAACCATCACCATACATGGTTGGGTATATGGTGTATAAGATAGTTTTTCAAGTGGTCCATTAAAACATAATTCCTTTAAATCTTCATTTTGATCAAAGATTTCACGAGGATAAAATGATTTTCCCATCCCCACAACTTGACTTCCTTGACCAGCATAAATAATTCCTAATTTCATTTGTCATCCTCCATTAATTCATGAATCACTTCATCAACATGCATCAAATGATCTTGCCTATAACCATGAGCTCCTGTAAAAATAAGACCATCCTCTAAATTTCCTTTAACTGCTTCTATTAAAGCTCTTGAAATACAATAAGGTGTATTTTTAACATCACAAGGAATTAAACATTGATAACATTTTTTAACAGGTATTTTTTCTTTCTTGGTTTTTTTAACAAAACTATTTTGCATTGCTCTTCCTGGCATTCCAACAGGAGAAGAAACAAAACCAATATCTTCCTTTCTAGCTTTTAAGAAGGCTTCTTTATATTTGATAGAAGCATCACATTCATAAGTTGTAATAAAGCGTGTTGCTACTTGAATACCATCGACACCTAGATCAAAGAAATGCTTAACATCACTTCTTTGACTGATTCCTCCTGCTACAAAAATAGGAATGTTCAATTTATTATTTTCTACAATTTCTTCAACATCTTTAAAAATTTCTTCTAAACTTTGGCATGTTTGATTTTCTAAATCTTCTTTTTTAAACCCTAAATGTCCACCTGCTTGGCTTCCTTCAATAACAATAAAATCTGGTGTACGTTGATATTTTTTGAGCCAATGTTTTATGATTACCTTACAGGCTTTACCACTTGAAACAATTGGAGCAATTAAAACATCATGATCTTTTACCAATTCTGGTAAACGTAAAGGAAGTCCAGCTCCTGAAATAATAGCATCAACTTTACTCTCTAATGCTGCATTGATCAATTCATCATAATCTTTTAAAGCAACCATCGCATTGATAGCTACTAAACCTTTTCCTTGAGAAAGCTTTTGTGCTTTTAAAATTTCTTTTTTTAAAGCACGAATATTTGCTTGACGATGATTACTTTCAAAATCATCTTCCTTGTAACCTGGATGCGCTGTAGAAATAACCCCCATCGCTCCACACTTAGCAACATGCCCTGCCAAACTTCCTAGAGAAACACCAACTCCCATTCCTCCTTGAATTAAAGGAACAGTTAAGCTTTTTTGATTGATTTCTAACATTTTAAATCTCCAAATTTGAATAAGTTTCTTGTAACTCACTCATCATTTCTTCTAAAATTTGTTTAACGGGTTTAATTTCATGAATCATTCCTGCAACTTGTCCTGCCATCAAAGAACCTTCATCAACATTTCCCTCAAAAACAGCTTTTTTTAATGAACCTAAAGTATATTTTTCAAGTTCCATCATATCTGCTCCTGCTTTTTCTTTTTGAATATAAGCTTTTGCCATTTTATTTTTTAAGATTCTTACTGGTGTTCCATTAATTCTTCCTGTAACAGTTGTCGAAGTATCTTTTGCCTTTAAAATTGCTTGTTTATAATTTTCATGGATTGGACATTCTTTACTTGCGAGTAAAACTGTTCCAATTTGTACACCACAAGCACCTAAGGCATAAGCCGCTAACATTTGCTTGCCACTGGCAATCCCTCCTGCAGCAATAACAGGAATAGAAACATTACTTACAACTTGAGGAACAAGCGCCATAGTCGTTGCCTCACCAATATGTCCTCCTGCTTCACAACCTTCAACAATTAAACCATCCACACCTGCACGTTCTAATCTTTTAGCAAGAGCCACACTAGGAACAACAGGTAAAACTTTAATTCCTGCTTCTTTCCACATTTTTATATATACACCTGGATTTCCAGCACCAGTTGTCACAACTGGGACATGTTCATCAATAACGATTTGTGCCATTTCTTTGGCATCTGGATTGAGTAACATAATATTGACACCAAAAGGTTGATTTGTTAATTTTTTACATGCTTGAATTTCTGCTTTTAACATTTTAGCATTCATTCCTCCTGCTCCAATCAAACCCAAACCTCCTGCATTAGAAACACTCGCAGCAAAGGCACCGGTAGCAATATTGGCCATTCCTCCTTGAATAATAGGATATTTAATATTTAATAACTCATTTAATTTCATTTTGTTCTCCTTACCATTCCATTAAAATTGCACCCCAAGTAAGTCCTCCACCAAAGCCAACGAGAATGATTTTCATTCCTTTTTGAAGTAACCCTTGTTCATTCATCTTCGCTAAAGCTAATGGAATACTCGCTGCTGAGGTGTTTCCATATTCTTGTAAGTTCATATAAAACTTTTCACTTGAACATTGATATTTTTTATAAACATGTTTAATAATTCTTTCATTTGCTTGATGACAAATCACGTAATCAATATCATTTAATGTCATTTTTGCTTGGTTTAAGACATGATCAATACTTAAAGGAATTGCTTTAATAGCAAATTTAAAAACATCTTGACCTTTCATTTTTAAATAATCATTTCTTTTAGAAAATAGTACTTCTTCATTTCCATCACTATCTAAATAACTATAAAAAAGCTTTTGACTTTTTTTAATCAGCGTAGCGGCTGCACCATCTCCAAATAAAATACACGTATTACGATCTTGATAATCTACAATAGAGCTTAATTGTTCACTTCCAATAACAAGTCCATATTGATTTTCTTCTAACAAGCTTTGAGCAACTTTTAAAGCATAAACATAACCACTACAAGCAACATTAATATCAAAACACATCATTGATTGATGATTTAAACCTAAAGCTTTTTGTACAAGACAGGCATTACTTGGCGTATTATTTTCTGGTGTCATCGTAGCTACAATAATTAAAGCAAGTTGACTTAAATCTTGATTTTGAGTTGCTTTTTTAGCAGCTTCAATAGCTAGAAAGGCACTTGATTTATCTGAAAGATGTCTTTTTAAAATACCCGTTCGTGAAACGATCCATTCATTAGATGTTTCTACCATTTGTTCAAGTTGTTGATTATCTAAAGTCTTTTCAATTTTGGCATAACCTGTAGAAACAATTTCAATTCCATTCATCTTTTTCTCCTTTAAAATACTTGTCCTATCTTTCTATATTTTTCATAACGTTTATTAATCAATTGAGATGTTGATAACTTTTGTAATTCTTTAAGATTTGTATTTAAATATTCTTTTATTTGTCGATAAACTTCATAACTTTCAACAGTAGCCCCTTTTAAATCTTCATCTATGATATGATCAATAATATGACGCTCATAAAGATCCTTAGCTGTTAATTTCATTAAGCTTGCAGCCTCTGCAACACGCTTTCCTTCTTGATCTTTCCATAAAATAGAAGCAAATCCTTCAGGAGATAAAATCGAATAAACACTATTTTCTAACATGACTAAGCGATCACTCACACTTAAAGCCAAAGCTCCTCCAGAACCTCCCTCACCAATAACAATAGTAATAATAGGAACTTTTAAAAGAGACATTTCTAAAAGATTTCGAGCAATTGCTTCTCCAATTCCATGCATTTCTGCTTCCATTCCTGGATAAGCTCCTGGAGTATCGACAAAAGCAATAATAGGACGTTTAAATTTTTCTGCCTGTTTCATTAAGCGCATTACCTTTCGATAGCCTTCTGGTGAAGACATTCCAAAATTACATTTTAAATTATCTTCTAAAGTTTTTCCTTTTAAATGACCAATAATTGTTACAGGTTGTTGATTAAATAAACCAATACCTCCAACAATTGAACCATCATCTTTTGCTAAACGATCTCCATGTAATTCAATAAAATCATCAAAGAGATGATTGATATAATCTTTAATATTTGGTCGTGTACTTTTTCTAGCAAGATAAACATGATCATAAGGTGAAAGATGTTGATAATATTCTTCTTGTTTTTTGATTTGACTTTCGATTTCTTTTTTTCTTTCTTGATTGCAATCAAGAAGTTCTTTTTGTAACTTTTCAATTTCTTTTTCTACTTGACTTAAAGACATCTTTATGCCCCCTTACCATGCATTTTTAAAATTCTAATAAGTGTTGAACGCATTTCTTGACGTTTCACAATTAAATCAACAAATCCTTGTTCTTCCATAAATTCTGTTGTTTGAAAGTTTTCCGGTAATTTTTGTTTAAGCGTACTTTCAATGACACGTCTTCCTGCAAATCCAATCAATGCTTGAGGTTCACCAATAATAATATCTCCTAAGCTTGCAAATGAAGCTGTTACTCCTCCTGTTGTTGGATGGGTAATATAGGAAATATAAAGTAAACCTGCTTGATGATGTCTAGCAAGAGCTGCGGAGGTTTTTGTCATTTGCATTAAGGAATAAATTCCTTCTTGCATTCTAGCGCCTCCTGAAGCTGTAAAAATAATGAGTGGATACTTTCTTTTGGTTGCATGTTCAATAGCTTTCGTGATTTTATCACCTACAATAGAAGACATACTACCCATTAAAAAACGTGAATCCATCACACAAGTAATCACCTTTGTCCCATTTATTTTTCCACTTGCTACAACAACAGCTTCATTTAAACCTGTTTTTTGTTGTAGAATTTCTAATTTTTCATCGTATCCAGGAAATTCTAAAGGATTTACTCTTTGTGTACTTTTATAGAGTTCTTTATATTTTCCTTGATCATAAATCATTTCTAATCTTTCATAAGCAGTGATCTTTAAATGATTTCCACAGTGAGGACAAACTGACATATTTTTTTTAAGTTTACTTGTAAGAATCAATTCTTTACACTTTGGACATTTTGTATAAAGTCCTTCAGGAACTTCTTTTCTTTCATTTTCTCTTTTTTTTCTTAATGACTTAAATAAATGAAGTTTTTCTTTTCTTTCCTTAAATAACTGTTCCATCATCTTTCATTCACCAACTCATCTAAATGTTTTTCAATAAAACTTGTATCAAAATGTCCTTTGACATAATCACTTTCATGTAAAATCAAATACTGTAATTCTTGATTCGTATCAATACCATCAATCACTAATTCACTTAAGACCCTACGCATTTTACGAATTGTTTCAATACGATTTCTTCCATGAACGATTACCTTAGCAATCATTGAATCATAATGAGAAGACACTTGATAACCTTGATATAAAGTTGTATCAATACGTACCCCAAAACCTCCTGGAATATGTAAACTACTAACAATCCCTGGTGAAGGTCTAAAACCTTCTTGAGGATTTTCAGCATTGATACGACATTCAAGGGCATGTCCCTTTAATTCAATATCACTTTGTTTATAATTCAATTTTAAATGTGCAGCGATTCTAATTTGTTCACGAACCAAATCAACCCCCGTTACCATCTCTGTTACTGGATGTTCAACTTGAATACGCGTATTCATCTCAATAAAATAATATTTTCCATCCGGTGCTAAAACAAATTCAATCGTTCCTGCATTAACATATCCTACTTTTTTAGCTGCTTTGATAGCATCATTTCCCATCTTTTCTCGAAGCTCTTGACTTAAAGCTTTACTTGGAGATTCTTCCATCATCTTTTGGTTTCTTCTTTGAATTGAACAATCTCTTTCTCCTAAATGAATAACATTACCAAAATGATCAGCTAAAATTTGAAATTCAATATGTTTAGGATTTAAAATCAATTTTTCCATATACATATCATCATCACCAAAACAAGCCTTTGCCTCCGCTTTAGCTGTTAAATAAGCATTTTCAAAATCTTCTTCCTTAAAACATTTTCTCATACCTCTTCCACCACCACCGGCAGAAGCTTTAATTAAAACCGGATAACCAATCTTTCTAGCAATTTCTTTTCCTTGACTGACAGATTCAACACTGCCATCACTTCCAGGAACAACTGGAACTCCTGCTTCAATCATCATTTGTCGAGCAACGCTTTTATTCCCCATTTGATCAATCACATCACCACTTGGACCAATAAAAGTCATACCACATTTTTCAACAAGTCTGGCAAACGTCGAATTTTCAGATAAATAACCAAATCCAGGATGAATTGCATCACACCCTGATAAAGTAGCTACTGATAAAATATTTTCCATATTTAAATAACTCTCACTACTTTTAGCAGGTCCAATACAGTAAGCTTCATCTGCTAATTGAACATGTAAAGAAGTGGCATCTGCTGAAGAATAAACAGCAACGGCTTCAATTCCCATTTCTTTACAACAACGAATAATTCTAACGGCTATTTCACCGCGATTAGCAATCAATATCTTTTTAAACATTTTCTTCAATAACCATTAAAACTTGATCATATTCTACAAGCGCTTCATTTTCTACAAGAATTGATGTAACCGTTCCATCACATGGTGCCTTAATTTCATTCATCACCTTCATTGCTTCAATAATACAAATAATATCTCCTTTTTTAACTGTCTTTCCAACAGTAACATACGGATCACTTTCAGGTGAACTTGCACCATAGAAAACACCTACAATTGGTGATTTTACAGGTGTACCTGTAGACTCTTTGGTATTAACTTCTGCAACCATTTTATTTTCTTTTTCTAATGGTTTTACATATTCAACTTTTTCACTTTCTTTTTCTAATTCTATTTTTAAATCATCTATTTCTACTTTCATTTTAGTGACATTTGATTGATCAAACTCACTCATAATTTGTTTAATGAAATCTAATTTCATAGCATTCTCCTTTGTTTGAAGTTCAAAGCATATAGTAAAATAATAAGCTTTGAAATTCAAAGCTTATTATAAAATATATAGTCGCCTCAGCGACACCTCTTTACTATTTGTTTGCTTCAATATAATCTACGATATCTTTAACAGTTTTCATGTTAGAAGCAACTTCATCTGGAATTTCTACTTCAAATTCTTCTTCAATTTGCATAATTAATTCAACAGCATCTAAAGAATCAGCTTCTAAATCATCTTTTAAATTTGCTTCCATTGTAACTTGACTTTCATCACAACTTAATGAATCAACAATGATCTCTTTTACTTTTTCAAAATCCATTTTACTTTCCTCCTTGAATACGGTTTGTATTATACACGAAGAACATAAAAAGTAAATACTTTGAAGTTCAAATTTATTTATTTTTTTAATTTTCTTTGATTTTATCAACATTTTTTATTTAAAATATTTTTTTAAATAGGATAAATCATTGATTTATCTTATTATTCTTTATGAAATACCCACTTTGTTTGTGCACTATAACTAAGTAAAAATAACAGTAAATCCCCTACTGGTTTCGCAAGTTTTTCTGACATGATATTAAAAATCGATGCCACATAAACAAATAAAGTAGATAAAATTGTAATAATAACTGTTAGAATCAAAAAACGAATAGCTGTCTGTCTATTGTTTGTTTTTCCTTTAAAAACATATTTTTTATTAACTACATAATTAACAATTGTAGAAATAACTCTAGCGATAAGACTTGCTAGAGCAATACGCCAAAAATCACTTGTCATCCATATTTTTAAAACATCTAATAAAATCCACGCTAATAAAACATCTATTATAGAACTAATAATAGAGGAAGATACAAAGCGAATAAGATGTAAGAAGATAACATAAATAATTTGAGAAGTTTTATTTTTTGGATGAAAAGCTTCTTGTGATAATTTTTTAACCTTGATTTCTTCTATATCATGTTGATTTTGTACTTGATCTATTAAAGCTTGTACTTCATAACAGTTTTCATCAACTTCTAGCATTTCATCTAAATAAGATATTGAAAAGCCAAACAATTCACTGTCGACATTGATAAATTTTTGATTATAAATAAGTGAAAATAATTGAGATAAAATCTTTTTCCCTTGATGATGCACAAAATAGAATTTAGATGCATCCTCATTAATTGATTGACTCATTTGATCAACTAATTTTAAATCATATTCATTTTCTAAAATAAGAATTCCTTTTTTATCCTTTAAGTGTTCTTTAACATACTGATATCCTTTTTTTAAAGCATAGCCTTTTCCTTTAAAATGTGGATAATTAATGATTTTACAATCATAGACCATCCTTTCAAAAACAGCATGATAATTTTCATCAGAGCCATCATTAATTACAATAACATCATAATTTTTTTCTTTTAACTTTTTAACATAGTTTATAATCCTCTCCCTAGGATTATAAACTGGTATTAAAATAACCATTTTACTAAACATATTCATCCCTCATCATATCTATGATACATGAATGTGTTTTAAAGTACAAACTTATGAGAAAAAATTATTCTTAATTTTTCTTAATAATTAATTTATGAGTTTCTAGTTATTTACTATTTTTTATGCTAAACTACTTTTGTTTAAAAGGGAGAGAGTTTATGAATTTTAAAAAGAATTATAAAGGAATGTTATTATGTTTGATTATTGCCATTCCTTGTTGGTTTTTAGGAAAGAAGTTTCCTATTGTAGGTGGTCCTGTCTTTGGAATTATTCTTGGAATGATCATTACTTTATTTATTAAAGATAAAAATGAATTACAATCAGGCATCACTTTTACATCCAAAAAAATCTTACAGTATGCGGTTATCTTGTTAGGATTTGGAATGAATTTATCGGTCGTGTTACAAACAGGAAAACAATCTTTACCAATCATTCTAGCTACTATTTCTACATCTTTAATTGTCGCTTACCTGTTACATAAAATCATGCATATTCCAAGTAAGATTTCTACTCTAATTGGTGTTGGTTCTTCTATTTGTGGTGGTTCAGCCATTGCGGCTACAGCACCTGTTATTGAAGCCAGTGATGAAGAAGTAGCTCAAAGTATTTCTGTTATCTTTTTATTTAATATGATTGCTGCTTTATTATTTCCTACACTTGGAACACTGTTAGGTTTTTCTACAAAAAGCGGTGAAGCTTTTGGAATCTTTGCTGGTACTGCTATTAATGATACATCTTCTGTAACAGCAGCAGCTTCTACGTGGGATTCAATGTACCATCTACAAAGTGCTACTTTAGATAAAGCCGTAACTGTTAAACTTACAAGAACACTTGCAATCATTCCGATTACTTTGGTTTTATCTTTTTTTAAGTTAAGAAAGAATAAAGATGGTCAAAAAATTAATTTAAAGAAAGTTTTTCCATTTTTTATCATTTATTTTGTGTTAGCTTCTATTATTACAACAGTTGCTATTAAAATGGGAGTCTCTGCTGATTTCTTTACACCCTTTAAAGAATTAAGTAAATTCTTTATTGTTCTAGCAATGGTGGCTATTGGTTTAAATACAAATGTTATTAAATTGATTAAAAATGGTGGTAAACCAATTATTTTAGGTTTTATTTGTTGGATATGCATTGCTTGTATGAGTTTATTCATGCAACATCTTCTTGGAATATGGTAAAAAGCTCTTAGGAGCTTTTTTGTTAAGTTAATGTTAAGTTTATTTACTTCACATTAAGAAAGTGTTAATCTACTTACGGATTGTGAGGAATATATATATGGAACTATCGAATATTTTTTCAATGTTAGGTGGTTTAGCGCTTTTCCTTTATGGAATGAATATGATGTCCAATGGATTAGAGCTTGCTGCCGGAAATAAAATGAAATCTATTTTAGAAAAATTAACTTCTAATCGTATTTTAGGAGTTTTAGTTGGAGCTTTAGTTACAGCTGTTATTCAATCTTCTTCAGCGACAACTGTCATGGTCGTTGGATTTGTTAACTCTGGATTGATGTCTTTAACAAGTGCTGTTTGGGTAATTATGGGAGCCAATATTGGAACAACAATTACAGGTCAATTGATTGCTATCAATATTACTGCACTTGCTCCATTATTTGCTTTTATTGGAGTTGCCATGATTGTTTTCTTTAAAAGCAAGAAATTAGATGCTATTGGTACGGTTATTGGTGGTTTAGGGATTTTATTTATTGGAATGGAAACAATGTCAAAGGCTATGGTGCCACTTAGAACAATGCCTGAATTTGTAGGATTGATTTCTAAGTTCCAAAATCCACTTATTGGTATTATCGTAGGGGCTTTATTTACTGCACTTATTCAAAGTTCATCAGCATCTGTCGGTATTTTACAAGCTTTAGCTAAAAGTGGTGTTATGACTTTATCATCATCTATTTATGTATTATTTGGTCAAAATATTGGAACTTGTATTACTTCTGTTCTTGCTTCTATTGGAACAAGTAAGAATGCTAAAAGAACAACAATTATTCATTTATCTTTCAATATTATCGGAACTGTTATTTTTGTAACGATTAGTTTATTATTCCCATTTGCTCATTTAATTGAAAGTATTACACCAAATAATGTAGCTGCTCAAATAGCTAATGTACATACAATATTTAATATCACAACAACTTTATTATTACTTCCAATTGGGACTAAATTGGTTGATCTAGCAACTAAGATTTTACCTGAAGATAAAGAAGAAAGCGAACATATGTCTCTTAAATATTTAGATTTCAGTATTTTTGAAAATGATTTTCATATTGGAACAAGTGCTATCGCTAATACTCAATTATTTAATGAAACTCAACATATGTTAAATGTAGCGAATCATAATGTTAAAAGAGCATTTGAACTTTTAAATCATTTTGATCAAGAAAAATACGAACGTCTTCTAAAAGATGAAAACTATATTAATTATTTAAATCAACAAATTATTGATTTTACAACTGCAGCTATTTCAAACGAGTTCCCTACAGAAGGTTCTCAAACAATTATATTATTTTTAAAACTATCTTCTGATTTAGAAAGAATTGGTGATCATGCAATCAATATTGCTAACAGAGCTCAAAGATTAGCAGAAGATGATACCCATTTTTCTCAAGATGCTTTAAAAGAAATAAGTATTATGGAAAGTTTATGTAATAATATTTTAGATGAATTAATTATTTTAGATTATGATGAATTTAAAAATATTGTCGATAAAGTAGATATCATGGAAGATAATATTGATAAGACACAACATCAATTCGCAGTTAATCAACTTATTCGTTTAAAAGAAAAGAAATGTTCAACTGAAAACAGTATTATTTACACAAAAATCTTAACTGATTTTGAAAGAATTGGTGATCATGGTTTAAATATTGCTGAAAGCTTATATCATATTCGTAAAATCATGAAACAAATGAAAATGATTAAACCAGAAATAGAAGAAGCATAAAAAAATAGGTTATAGCGATTTAATTCGTTATAACCTATTTTCATTAACAAATAATTTTTAAAACATCTTCTTCACTATTGATGTTAAAAATATTTAATGTAAGTTCAT
>NZ_JABWDK010000014.1:0-50811 GCF_013361255.1 Faecalibacillus sp. H12
AGAAAAGAGATAGCTTTCGCTATCTCTTAAGCCCCTCCACTATTGACATGGAGCCTATTTAGAACCTCATTTATTCTATTAGAAATCTACTTCTGTATCATAGTAGCAAGCTTTTAATAAAGCAACCATTTCATCATGGTTTGGAATACGTGGGTTTGATCCTGTACATGCATCAGCAATTGCATTATCAGCAATTTCATCAACACGTGCTAAGAAGATATCTTCTGGAACAAATCCAGTTTCAGCTGGCATACCATCTGCGCCATATTTATTGATTCCATGAGGAATATTTAATTCATCATTCATACCTCTTAAATATTTAATTAATAAAGCAACTTTTTCATCATCATCTGCTCCACCTAAATGCATGTAATCAGCGATGACACCATAACGTTTTTTAGCTGTTGGATCTTTGGCATTGAAAGCAATAACTTTTGGTAAATACATTGCATTAGCTGCACCATGAATAATATGTCCACCTTGATCAACGAAAGCAGCACCTGTTTTATGTGCCATTGAGTGAACGATACCCAATAAAGCGTTAGAGAATGATTGACCAGCTAAACATTGAGCATCATGCATTGTATCTCTTGCTGCCATATCTCCATTATATGATTTTACTAAGTTAGCTTGAATTAATTCAATTGCATGAATAGCAAGTGGATCTGTATAATTACAGTTTGCTGTAGAAACATATGCTTCAATAGCATGAGTCATTGCATCCATACCAGTATGAGCAACTAATTTAACTGGCATTGTTTCAGCTAAATCAGGATCAACAATAGCAACATCTGGTGTAATTTCAAAATCAGCGATAGGATATTTAATTCCTTTATTATAGTCTGTAATAATTGAGAAAGCAGTAACTTCTGTTGCTGTACCACTAGTAGATGGGATAGCACAGAAATGAGCTTTTTTACGTAATTTTGGAATACCAAATACTTTGCACATATCTTCAAATGTAATATCTGGATATTCATATTTAATCCACATAGCTTTTGCTGCATCAATTGGTGAACCTCCACCCATGGCAACAATCCAATCTGGATTAAATTCTTCCATAACAGCTGCACCTTTCATAACAGTTTCAACTGATGGATCTGGTTCAATACCTTCAAATAATTTAACTTCCATTCCAGCTTCTTGTAAATAGTTAACAGCACGATCTAAGAAACCATTACGTTTCATTGATCCTCCACCAACACATACAATAGCTTTTTTTCCTTCTAATGTTTTAAGGGCTTCTAAAGCACCTTTTCCATGATATAAATCTCTAGGTAATGTAAATCTTTGCATAACTTATTCTCCTCTTTTCCTATCTCTAATGATAGCACTTACATTTATTTTTGGTTAGATACTAAAAAGGCATAGTGATATGCTTTTTTTTATATATCAAGTTATTTTTTTCACATTACATGTACATTTTTTTACTTTACTTGTTCGATTCCATTTTTCAAACATTCTATAAAATTTTGATCTTCTTTTGATAAAACATATCCTTTTCGATAAATTAAATAATCAACATAGGGTATTTTCTTATCTTTACAAGCTTTTAAAACAAAATCATTTTGTTTTAAAAGCTTTTTAGGCATTGGGGCAACCCACATATAAGTTTCTGGAATCTCACTTAAAAGTTCAAATTGTATTCCTCTTTCATAAATGTTCATATGCTTATGATTATGATGATCTTCTTGAATATGAATATCTCCATGTTTCAATTCAATTTGTTTCTTTAAATCTTTCATATAGATATCTTTATCTTTAAGAGGATTACCTTTTGAAATAAGAATTTGATAATCAAAAGTAAATAGTTTTTCATAAGTCAATTCTTTTAAATTTAAAATATTGAAATAATAATCTTGATCTCTTAAAGGAAAACGTACAATTCCTAAATTATTTTCTCCATCATAAACATTTTGAATCGTATCAATTGAATTTGTTTCTCGATAATTTAAATTCAATTCCTTTTTCATATTATTATCCATTTTTAAATATTCAATAAAAGCTTCTGAGATGTAACTTGAACGAGGGACACAAATATCTAAATTCAATTTATGAGGATCATCCTGATACATATTTTTTAAATAATCTACTTCTTGAACAATTTTTTTAGCCTGTGATAAAAATTCTCTTCCTTTAGTTGTTGGAACAACCCCTTTATTATGCCTTTCAAATATCTTTATATTAGCTTCTTCTTCTATTTCTTTAATAATTTTAGATAAACGTGGTTGATTAATATAGAGATGCTGTGCTGCTTTAGAAATAGATTCATATTTTTCAACTTCTATTAAATATTTTAAATGTAAAAAATTCATCTTCAAGCTCCTTAAATATAATGTAACTATTATATCATTTCTATAAAAAAATTCTATGCAAAACATAGAATTTATAAATAAGTTTCTTTAATATAATCAATTGTTTCTTCTAAATTACTTTTAGATAAATGAACTAACATATCTTTAATCATTGCATCTGTTTCTTGATGAATGACATAATAACCATGTGTCTTATTATAATAATCTAAAGGAGCCGATACATCAAAATTTTCTCCACGGTAAACCATTGTTGCTGCTACTCGATCACAAAACATTTCCACAACATACTTTGTAGGCATTTTGGCAGGAACAACCCCTTCTCTTGAAAAATCAACCCAATATTCCCAATGATGTTTATTTCTTCCTTTATGATGAAGCCAAGCGGAAGAATAACCAATCGTTTCTCTTTCAATTGAATTAGGTGAACGCGTCCCTACCCAATATTTAGCACCTGTTTTTAGTTCAGTTGGCGAATATTTTGATAAATCATGTAGTAATCCTTGTTTATATAAACCACATTTAAAACAAAGCATTGTTACATAGTATTTATGTTTATTAATTGTTTTTAAATGATTGATGAGTTTCACTATAAATCCCTCTCTTGATATTTCGTTTTAAATATATCTTCATCACTTTCTGTCTCTACAACATCACCAAGTTCTGGAAGTTCATCTAAAGACGCTAAAGAAAAAGCATCCATAAATTCATCTGTCACCCCATATAAAATAGGAAGTCCTGGACTTTCTTCTCTGCCTACTTCTTTAATAAGCGCTTTAGCAATGAGTTTTCTAATCATGCCATCACAACCAACTCCTCTAATATCTTCAACTTTAGCACGAGTAATTGGTTGATTATAGGCAATAATAGCGAGTGTTTCTAAAGCTGCTTGAGAAAGTGTTGCTTTTGATTGTTCTACCATTTTTTGATAATAAGGAAAATATTGAGGATTCGTTGCAAGTTTATATTTACCACCAAAATCAACAACTTGTAGGCCATCAAAGCCTCTTTTTGAATAAGCTTCTATAAAATGATCCATAGCTTCCACAGCTTCTTTTTTAGAAATTTCTAAAATCAGTGATAATTCTTTTATATCAATACCTTCATCACCTTTTAGATAAAGGATACCTTCTATAATATTATTATAATCTTCCATTACTCTTTCCCCTCTACATAAATATCATCAAACAATCCTTCTTGGATAATTTCAACTTCTTTATCATTAGCTAAAACTAAAATCGATAAAAATGTCACGATAAAATAATAGCGATCTCCTCTATCAAATAATTCATCTAATTTTACCCTTTTATTAACTCTTACTTTAAAATAATTTCTAATTTGATCACTTCTTTGTTCAATGGAAATATCTTTTTTAGAAATATGTGTATCTAATGGTCGTGATAACATTTTTCTTTGATACATTTTTTGCATAGCCTTCATTAAATCATATACTTCTAACCCCTTTGGAATCATTGTTGAAGTATCAATGACATATTCTTCCATATTATTAGAGGGTTTAATCAACATAGATTGTCTTTTTTCATATTTTTCTTGAATCTCGTCTAAAACATCTTTATATCTTTTATATTCAATAAGTCTTCTAATGAGTGCTTCTCTTGGATCTTCTTGATACTCATCTTCAATTTGTACTTTTTCTTTAGGTAAAAGCATTTTACTTTTCATTTCAATAAGCTGTGCAGCCATGACTAAATATTCAGACATCACTTCAAGTTGTGATGATTCCATCATATGTATATATTGTAAATATTGATCTGTAATAACTGATAATTCAAGTGTTTGTAGATCCATCTCTTTTTCTTTAATTAAATGTAACAATAAATCTAAAGGGCCTTGAAAATCATCTAATATAACTTGATATTCCATTGTTTCACCTCTTAGGTATTATAACATAAATTTATATTTTGTATTTATTATGTTGATTATTTCCTATATAATACGCCTGAAAGGAGTTATAAAATGTTTTCATTATCATCAATTATATTAGCTTTTTTTGCAGGAATTTTAGGAACACTAATTGGTGGAACACAAACCTTTATTTGTACAGGTTTTGTCGGTCTCCTTATATTTTTATTAGAACATGTTGGTGTTAATACCACATTTTTAAATGAAGCTTTATCAAATAATTTATTTTTACCATGTATTATCTTTAACGCTGCAGGACTTGCAACTGCCTATGCAGGAACAAAACATGAAATAAGAGGCGTTGAAACTTCTAGGTCACTTGCTTTTACCAATGATCCAAAGGTTTTACTCGTAGGTGCTATCGGTGGGGTTTTAGGTTATTTGATTTTTGCTTTTGAAAATTATTTTTCATTTCCAGTAGATACCGGAGCAGTTTCGGTTATTCTTGTAGGAGTTTTAGGAAGAATCTTATTCAATCAAGAAGATACATATAATGAAAAGAATTTAGATTTCTTAGAAAAAGCATCTCCTTCATTTTGGGGATTTCAATTTTTAATTGGTTTAGCTGTATCAACAGTTATGGCTTATTTTGCAAAAGAAACAGGTCTTTATACAATTGGTTTTTCAATTAGTGCTTTAACACTTATCTTTGCTTTAAGTGATCCTGCTTTCCCTGCTACACACCATACAACTCTTGTTGTAGGTTATGCAATGGCACAAACAGGTAATATTTTGATTGCTGTTATTTTTGGTATCATTGCTCATTTTATTGGATTAATTTTTGGGATGGTGCTCAATACAGATTGTGGTACACATATCGATCCACCAGCTGTTGCTATTGCTACATGTAGTTTAATTATTTTTACTTTATTTTAAAACAGAGGTTAAATAGGAACCTCTGTTTTTTGATAAACTATAATCATTTGATTAATTTAATAAAATTTTTATTTCTTAGGTTCTCTAATAATGAATTGGAGTAAATCTTTTCCATTAAAAGGAATTAATGGATAAAGATAGGAAAAGCCAAAAGGTTTTAATGATATTAAATACATATATAAAATAACTTGATAAGCAATAAAGCCTAGCCAACCAAATAATCCTGAAAATAGAATCATAAATATTTTTACATATTTATTGGTTAAAGATAATTCATAATTAGGTGTGGCAAAACCACAAACATCTCCAATAGATACAAATAAAAGAATCTCTCCTGAAAAAAAACCGAGTTCAATCGCAAATTCTCCTAGTAAAATAGCAGCAATCATCCCCATCGTATTTGAAATAGAATTGGGCGTATGAATGGTTGCAATTCTTAAAAGCTCTACTGCCAGTTCAACTAAAATAATTGAAAATAATTTTTTTAGACTGACACTTCCTTGATTTACAATCAACATCCATAAAGGAACCAAATAAATTGAAAGAAATACAGCACTAAAACGAATTAAACGAATAAAAGTACCAATAATAGGTGTTTGTCGATGTTCTTCAACATGTTCTAGAATTTCAAACAAAGTTGTAGGTAACATCATAACAGAACTTGAAGTATCGCATATAATGGCAAGATAACCATGATGAATATGTGTAGAAACCACATCTGGTCTTTCACTGTATCTTACAAGGGGAAAAGGATTATAACTTTGGTCAAAAATCAATTCTTCCAAAGCACGATCTGTCATAATTAAATCTTCATTTTTTATTTCATTAAGTCTTTCTTTAACACTTTTTAACATGGTTTGATCTATTTCGCTTTTTAAATAACATAAACAAATATCTAATTTATTTTTTTTACCTACCGTAACTTTTTCCATTACTAAATCTAATGTACGAATACGTCTTCTAATCAAACCTGCACAATTTAATAGATTTTCATTAAATCCATCTTTACTTCCTCTAACCGATTTTTCTGTATCTGGTTCTTCGATTGAACGTGTAGGAAAATGTCTTGTATCTAAAACATAGACTTTACTTTTATCTATATCTTTAACGATTGCACAACCTGTAAGCATCGCATATTCGTAATTTTCTTTATTTAATTCTTCTTTGACATCTCCATTATTTAAACAATCTTTTAAAGTTTTTCCTTTTGCATTTGTAATTCCTTCAACTAAATAAGCAATCAATTCATCAGAACATAAACTAGAAATATAATCAATTTCAATTTTTCGACCATCAAAATCTAAATATCTAACATTTAAATCAAACGAAGAGTTTTTCATGATTTTGGTTTAAAGAAAAGAGCAATAATAAACGCAAATAAAATGGCCGAAGAAATTCCTGCTGCTGTTAAATCAAACATTCCCATTGCTAGACCAAAGACCCCGTATTCTTTTGTCATTGCCATGGCCCCATGCATTAAAGAATGGCCAAAACTCGTAATGGGAAGCATTGCCCCTGCATGAAAAATTTTAATCAATCGATCATAAATATGAAATAAATCTAACAGTGCTCCTAGTACAACAAAACTACATGTAATATGTCCTGGCGTTAATTTAGTATATTCATAAATTAGTTGAGCAACAGCACAGACAAACCCACAAAACAAAAAGGATAAGACGTAATTCATTTGACAACCTCCAATACATAGCCATGACAAACACAAGGAATCGATAATTTTTGATTTGTCATCACCGGATTTAACAAAGCCCCTGTTGCTAGAACAAGCACACGTTGATACTTTCCTTTTAACATCATCTGATAAATATAGCCAAAACTAACAAGTCCATTACAAACAGGACCACTTCCTCCTTGATTGACATTTTGAGTAACATCATAAAGTAAACAACCACAATCATCATACTCGTTATACTTTTGATTTTCTTCTTTTAAAAGATCTTTCATAATTGTTTTTCCATAACGAGAAAGATCTCCGGTTAAAATTAAATCATAATAAGTACCATCTCTCTTTAGATCTTTCATATGTTGTAAATAGGTATCTAAAGCTGCTGGTGCCATGGCACGCCCCATATCATTAGCGTCATATTGATCGAAGTCGATGACTTTTCCTAAAGTAATAGATTCAATTCTTATTTGACTTGGTTTATTTGATAAAAAGACAGCGACACTTCCTGTAGCCGTAAAAGTCATCGTTTCTTTTCTTTGTATACCATATTCTAAAGGATATCTAAATTGTCTTTCTGCTGTGGCATTATGAGAAACTGTACAAGCCATAGCACTATGAATATTATGATTTTCAATCATAATTGAAGCATTTGCTAGAGCAAGTCCAATCGTACTACATGCACTATATAAGCCAATAAAAGGTCGATGTAAATGATTAGCGTAATAATAACACGCTGTAATTTGATTATTTAAGTCTCCTCCAAAATATAAATCAATTTCTTCTTTTTTTACTTTTCCTTTTTTTAAACAAATAAGGATAGCATCTTTCAGCATTTCAATTTCTGCCTGTTCATAACTTGCATGATGATGATAATGATTAGGATAATGTTTATCAAAATAATGTCCTAAAGGTCCTTGATGTTCAACAATTCCTGCTGTTGTCCCAACACTTTGAATATAAACATCTTGAAAAACAAAACTACTACCAGAAATAGGTGATGACATAACGAATTCCTCCTAATACAAATGAAGCAACAATTCCAAAAGTAATCACCGCTCCACCAAGTTTAAAAATATTAGCCCCTATTCCCGTCACGAAACCTTCACTTCTTGCCTCCATTGCACTTGAAGTCATCGCATTTGAAAAACCTGTAATAGGAATAAAAGAACCTGCCCCTGCAAAATCACCTAAACGGTCATAGATTCCTAAACCCGTTAGTATTGCTGCAATTAAAATAAGAGTAATCAACATAATAGGGGTGGCTTCCTTTTCACTAAAAGAAAATAATTCTTTGTATAGATTTAAAAAAAATTCTCCTATCATACCAATCACTCCACCCACTAAAAAAGCACTTGCTGTATGTTTTAATACTTGCTTTTGTGGTTTGTTTTTATCTGCAATTTCATTATATTTTTTTATATTCATAGATTTACCTCCACATTTTTAGGATAGACAAAAACAATGAATATAAACATTTTAATTAAATTATCGATATTCGATATAACTAATAAAATAAAAAGGCAAGACTTAGCTTGCACTTTTATAGTTCATTTGTAAGTGATTGAATATATTCTTTTAAAGGTTCATCTGCTTGACTTCCATGTTCTTTAATAATATTAACAATTGCACTACCAACAATGACACCATCAGCATATTGTTTAAACTCTTTTACTTGTTCTGGTTTATTAATACCAAAACCAATAGCTACTGGTGTATTTGTTACTTGACGAATATGTCCAATAATTTCTTCAAGATTATTAGCAAATGAAGTATTATCTCTTGTTCCTGTAACACCCATTGACGATACAAGATAGATAAATCCTTTTGCTTCTTTTGCAATCATTTCAACACGATCTTTACTTGTTGGGGCAATCATTGAAATTAAAGTAACATCATAATTATAACAAACATCTTTGACTTCTTGGCTTTCTTCATAAGGTAAATCTGGAAGAATAATACCATCAATGCCAACTTCTTGACATTTTTTAAAGAATTCATCATAACCGTAATGGAAAACAACATTTAAATAAGTCATAAAACATAAAGGAATATCACTTTTTTCTCTTACTTTTTTAACCATTTCAAAAACATCATCTGTTGTAACTTTGTTTTTTAAAGCACGTACATTTGCTTCTTGAATGGTTGGTCCTTCAGCAATTGGATCAGAAAAGGGAATACCAATTTCAATCAAACTAGCCCCTGCTTGTTCCATATCTAAAATATAGTCTACTGTTTTATCTATTACAGGATCTCCTGCTGTTAAAAACCCAATGAAGGCTTTTTTATTTTCAAAAGCTTTATATATTCTATTCATAGATTTCTTTCCCCCTATATCTTGCAATCGCTGCAACATCCTTATCTCCTCTACCTGAAAGACAGACAATTAAAATATCATCTTTTTTCATAGTTGGTGCTATTTTGATTGCATGTGCAATCGCATGTGCACTTTCAATGGCACAAATAATTCCTTCAGTTTTTGCAATGTATTCAAAAGCATCCACTGCTTCATCATCTGTAACTGGTACATATTGCGCACGTTTTGTATCATGTAAATAAGCATGTTCAGGTCCAATACCTGGGTAATCTAAACCGGCTGAAATAGAATAAACAGGTGCAATTTGACCGTATTTATCTTGACAGAAGTAAGATTTCATTCCATGGAAGACACCTAATGATCCTGTCGCAATTGTTGCTGCTGTTAAAGCTGTATCGACACCTTTACCAGCGGCTTCACAACCAATAAGTTTTACATCTTTATCACTGATAAAATTATAGAACATTCCCATCGCATTACTTCCACCACCAACACAAGCCATCACAGCTGTAGGAAGTTTACCTTCATATTCAAGAATTTGTTCTCTTGCTTCTTTAGAAATCACACTTTGGAAATCTCTCACCATCATTGGAAATGGATGAGGTCCCATCACAGAACCTAAAACATACATCGTATCATCCACACGTTTTGTCCATTCTCTCATTGCTTCATTGACCGCATCTTTTAAAGTCATTGTCCCTGTAGTTACAGGATGTACTTTAGCTCCTAAAAGTTCCATACGATAAACATTTAAAGCTTGACGATCTGTATCTTCTTTTCCCATAAAAATTTCACATTCAAGTCCAAGCAAGGCTGCTGCTGTGGCTGTAGCTACACCATGTTGTCCAGCACCAGTTTCAGCAATAATTCTTGTTTTTCCCATTTTTTTAGCCATTAAAGCTTGTCCTAATACATTGTTGATTTTATGAGAACCTGTATGGTTTAAATCTTCTCTTTTTAAATAGATTTTAGCGCCACCTAAATCTTCTGTCATCTTTTTCGCATAATATAATAAAGATGGTCTACCAGCATATTCTTTTAATAATATATTAAGTTCATCATTAAATGCTTGATCATTTTTATAAAATTCATAAGCCTCTTCAATTTTATGAATTTCACTCATTAAAGTTTCAGGTATGTACTGTCCCCCATGTATTCCATATCTACCTTTCATTTCTAACTCTCCTTACGATTTCCTTAATTTTTTCCCTATCTTTAAAACCATCTGTTTCAACACCACTTGAAACATCTAATCCATAAACATTCAGTTTTAAAGCTTCATCAATATTAGAAAGATTGATTCCCCCTGCCAAAAATACAGACTTATTGACTTCTTTCAACATAGACCAATCAAAACTTTCCCCAGTTCCTCCAGAACCATGATCGAAAAGATAATAATCAACGTCATAGTCTACATTGAAAGAATCATCATTTTTAATTTGAATTGCTTTAATAATTGGAACATCTATTTTTTGTTTTAAAATCTTTATATATTCATTTGTTTCTTGACCATGCAATTGTACTAGATCAATAACATCATTTTTAACTAATTTTTCAACAAAAGAAATATCCTCATTTACAAAAACACCTACAACTTGAATCGAAGATAAAAGACCTTTTTTTAATTCTTTTGCCTGATCATAAGTAATCTTTCTTTTTTTTCCCGCAAAAACAAAGCCAACATAATCAGGTTGATATGTATTTACATAATCAACATCTTCGCTTCTTTTTAAACCACAAATTTTAATCTTCTTCATCAATACCTTTTAAAACTTCTAATGTATGTCTTTTATCATGGCTTTTCATCATAGCTTCACCAATTAAGACAGCATTTACATGATGTTTTTCTAATAATTCAATATCTTTTCTTGTTTTAATACCACTTTCAGAGACAAAGATAACATCATCATCGACCATATCTCTTAATTTTAATGTTGTATCTAAATCAACACTGAAATCTCTTAAATCTCTGTTATTTACACCAATAATTTTAGCGCCTACACGCAACGCTTTTTTTACTTGCATTGAACTGTGTGTTTCAACAATTGCTGACATACCTAAATTATGTGCTAAATTAACACAACGCATTAATGTAATTTCATCTAAAACACCTGCAATTAATAAAATTGCATCTGCTCCTAAGATTTTAGCTTCATAAACCATATATTCATCTACAACAAAATCTTTTCTTAAAACAGGGATTTTCACAATACGTTTGATTTCTCTTAAAAAATCATCATCCCCTTTAAAATAATCAGGTTCAGTTACTACTGAAATAGCATCTGCTCCAATCATTTCATATTCTTTCGCAATTGCTTTAAAATCAAAAGTGGAAACAATTTGTCCTTTTGATGGTGAATGTCTTTTAACTTCTAAAATATAAGACATTCCATCTTTTTCTAAAGCTTTTTTAAAAGGAAAACTTTGGTCAATAGGCATTGCAAAGGCTTTTTCTTTTAATTCATAAATTGAATGACGTTTTTTATTTGTTTCAACACGTTCTTTTGTACTTTCAACAATATCTTCTAAAATCATAATATACGCTCCTATTTGTTTGATTCTTTTATAAACTCTTCTAGTTTTTCATTTGCCTTTCCACTATCAATCAACTTTGCTGCTAAATCAATTCCTGCTTGTAAAGAATCAACTTTACCACCAATATATAAACCTGCCCCCGCATTCATTAAGACAGCTGTTCTAGGTCCACCTTGTTTACCATTTAAAACATCTCGTGTAATTTGAGCGTTTTCTTTTGGAGTTCCTCCAACAAGTTCATCTTTTAAACATCTTTGTAAACCAAATTGTTCAGGTGAAATTGTATATGTTTTAAATTGTTTCTCATTAATTTCACAAACAAAAGTTTCATTAGATGCTGAGATTTCATCTAAACCATCTCTTCCATAAACCACCATAGCTCTTTTAACCCCTAAATTACTTAAAACTTGAGCAAGTGGTTCAACTAATGATCCATCATAAACTCCCATTACTTGATAAGTCGCTCCTGCTGGATTCGTAAGTGGTCCTAAAATATTAAAGACTGTACGAATACCTAGTTCTTTTCTTACTGGTGCAACATATTTCATCGCTAAATGATAGTTTTGAGCAAATAAGAAACAAATATTAATATCGTTTAATAATTCCTTACTTCTTTTTTCATTGATTGTAATATCCACTCCAAGAGCTTCTAAACAATCTGCTGCGCCACTTTTTGAACTTGCCGCACGATTTCCATGCTTAGCAACTTTAACACCACCACTAGCAATCACAATAGATGAAGTTGTAGAAATATTGAAAGAATTTGATCCATCTCCTCCAGTTCCTACAATTTCAAGAACATCTTGATCATTCAATAACTTCACACAATGTTCTCTCATTCCTTTAGCACTTGCAGTTATTTCATCAATTGTTTCACCTTTTAATGAAAGTGCTGTTAAATAAGCAGCCTTTTGAATATCAGAAGCTTGATCATCCATGATCTCATTCATACATTCATAAGCTTCTTGACATGTTAAATCTTCTTTTTTTGATAATTTAATAATTGCTTCCCTAATCATTTTGTATCTCCTTTAAAAAATTTTCAACTATTTTTTTACCTTCTTTTGTTAAAATCGACTCCGGATGAAACTGTAACCCATAAACAGGATAGTTTTTATGACTGATTGCCATGATTTCACCATCATCGCTTTCCCCTATAATCTTCAAACATTCTGGTAAATTTTCTTTTTTAGCAGCTAAGCTATGATATCTAGCCACTGCTGTCTTTTCCCCGATTCCCTTAAAAATTGGATTTGTAGTATCTACTTTAATTATTGAAGACTTTCCATGCATGACGCTTTGAGCATAACTTACTGTTCCTCCAAAAGCTTCAACAATTGCTTGATGCCCTAAACAAACTCCCAAAATAGGATATTTCGTATAACATTTTTGAACAACTTCTTCAATAATACCCGCTTCACTCGGTTTCCCTGGACCTGGTGAAATAATAATACATGATGGCTGAAGTTCTTCTATTTCTTCAACTGTCATTTCATCATTTCTTATAACCTTGATATCTTCATCGATTGAACCTATCAATTGATAAAGGTTATAAGCAAAACTATCATAATTATCAATGAGTAGAATCATAATCAATACCTCCATCTGCCATCTTGATTGCTTCAACAACCGCACCTGCTTTATTTAAACATTCTTGATATTCATTTTCAGGAACACTGTCATAAACAATTCCTGCACCACTACAAATAGAAATTTCATTATTTCTTTTATAAGCTAAACGAATACCAATACATAGATCCATATTTCCTGTAAAATCTAAATAACCAATCGCTCCTCCATAAATACCTCTTTTACTTTGTTCTAATTGATTAATGATTTGACATGCCCTGATCTTTGGTGCTCCTGATAAAGTACCTGCAGGAAGTAAAGCATCAACTGCATCTAAAGCATCATATTCTTCTTTAATTTCACTGCTAACAACACTTGCTATATGGATAACTTTTGAAAACTTTAAGATATCCATATAAGATACCACATGTACACTATTGAATTTAGAAATTCTTCCTAAATCATTTCTTCCTAAATCAACGAGCATATTATGTTCAGCTAATTCTTTTTCATCTTTTAATAAATCATCTATTAATTGTTGATCTTCTTGATCATCTTTTCCTCTTTTTCTCGTTCCAGCAATTGGAAAAGTTGTTAACTTTGTTTCCTCCAATTTAATTAAAGTTTCTGGAGAAGCTCCAGCTACTTCAATATTATCACTTGCAAAATAGAACATATAAGGTGATGGATTCGTTGTTCTTAAAACACGATAGCTATCAAATAATGAACCTGTTGCTTTTGCATAAAGTCTATTTGATAAAACAACTTGGAAGATATCACCTTCTTTAATATAATCAATACCTTTTTCAACCATTTGACAATATTCTTCTTTAGAGAGAACTGGTTTAAAATCTTCTAATAATTTTAATGGTTGAACAAGTGTTTTAACATGTTTTCTAATAATATAATCTAATTCATCTAATTCTTTGATTCCTTTTTTATAATTCTTTTGTAAATCATTTGTTCCAATATTAACAATTAAAATCAACTTTTGCTTAAAATGATCAAAACAAATAACTTTATCAAATAACATTAAATCAACATCATTAAAACCATTATCTTTTTGATTTTTAATAATTGAAGGTTCGCTATATTTGAAATAATCAAAACTAAAATAACCAACTAAGCCTCCTGTAAAAGTAGGAAAACCCTCTAATTTTAAACTACGATGTTCATTTAAAACTTTTCTAATATATTCTTTGGGATGTGTCACTTTAAAAATCTTATCATCCACTTTCATCATCTTGTTATAACAAGTAATTTCGCTTTTAGGATCAAATCCTATAAAAGTATATCTTCCCCATTTATTTTTATCTTCATGACTTTCTAACATATAAACATGTTTAGAATATTGTTTTAATTTTCTCATTAATTCTATAGGTGTAATCATATCACTATAGATTTCTTTTTTTATTGGAACTAAATCAGACTGACTAAGATCCATTTCTTCTAACATTTCTAAACTTGGATAATACATATAATTCCCCCTAATAATTAAAAAAACCGTCTTGAAAGTTAAACTTTCAAGGACGGTTATGTCCGCGGTGCCACCTTGATTCATGATACACTCATGCACTTTACTAGATGCTATCACATCTATGACTACTTACGTAAGCCTTACGTCAAAAAATACTCAGCTAATGCCTTTCCTTTTGCCCTCAGTGGTCCATTTAATAGACTGCGTTCTGTTTGCTTCCACCATCCAAACTCTCTATAAGTGCACGTTCTATTTTTATCTCCACTTCATCGGTTTCACTTATTGTATGTATTATAAATCGGTTTTAAAAATAAAGTCAACATTATTA
Source organism: Faecalibacillus sp. H12 (assembly GCF_013361255.1). NCBI lineage: Bacteria > Bacillati > Bacillota > Erysipelotrichia > Erysipelotrichales > Coprobacillaceae > Faecalibacillus > Faecalibacillus sp. H12. Next base: position 15,019 of record NZ_JABWDK010000014.1, read on the forward strand.
AATAATGTTTTATTTTTTGTACACTTAGGTATATCCTTTTATTTTACAAAATATGTTTGATATACCAATTCTGCAAACAATGAATTAGCCCATGCAAACCAAGATCTTGTATATTCACTTGGTTCATCCTTATTAAATTCCTCATGACATAATCCTTCATTATTACTTGTTTCTAAAATCAAATTAATCATTTTTTTAGCTTCTTCTTTAGTCCCTGTTAATCCTTGCATTGATAAAGCAATATGCCAAATATAATTTTTAGGAGTATGTGGACTACCGATACCACTTGCACAGGTTCCTTGATAATAATAAGGATTATGATGACTTAAAATAAATGATCGTGTATGTTGATAAAGTGTATCCTCCTTTTTACAATAGCCTAAATAAGGCATAGAAAGTAAAGATGGTACGTTAGCATCATCCATCAAACAATAATTACCGAAGCCATCCGTTTCATAAGCGTATATTTTTCCAAACTGAGGATGTAAATAAATTCCATAACATTGAACTTATTTATTAATAAGTCCAGCAATTAGATCTGATAATTCTTAATCTTGAGCTACAAAAGGTAAATAGTGATTCACTTGAGCTGAAGAATCTCTTAACCACATGGCGGGAATGTCTCCTGTAATGATAAAAGTTTCATCATCATTCATCTTTTTTAAAGTTGTTTCAATTGTTTAAACATTTTTAATAATTGGGGATTGCCTTTTAAAACATAATCTGCCTCTTTTAATACTTTTTCTATTTGTATTGTCCTATTAATTTTCTCCTCTTTTTCTTATTATATAATGAAATAAAAAAAATATATATTTTAAATTATTGGTAAAACATCATCCTTTTCTTTATTCAATCAAATTTTATTTTATAAAATAAAAAAAGACCATTCGGTCTTAACTTCAAGTCTATGTACAAATTTAGAATGTTGTTGTCAAAAAAATATTTAAGGAAGAAAAACCTGTTCATGACTTGTCTACGAAACTTATTATATTTTTTTCTTTTTAAAAATCAATTTTATTGTCATAATTTAATAAATAAAAGCGATTACATCTCCTAAAATTTAAAAAAAACCGCTTTTATCACGGTTTTTTAGGATATATAAATAATAAGTATGGTATTTATCTTTTAGCTTTCTTTAACATTTTTTGAATTATTTGTATTTGATTTTGATAATCATCAAATGAAGTAAGTTTATAAGACCAGTTATGTGGACCTACTGTCCCTGGTAAATTAATACGAGCTTCTTTGCCATAGCCAAGTAGATCTTGTAAAGGAACAATAGAAATCACTGCATCACATTCAAGTGTATATGCCAGCATATCTTCCACAAGATTTTCTCCTATATATCCTAGCCCCTTCATAATTTCTTTCATTCTTTCTTTATCATCTAATTCTTCATACCATTGTTTAAGAGTAGCATTATCATGTGTTCCTGTATAAACAACACAATGTTGAGGAATTTTATATTTAACTTTTCTTTCATCTTCTCCAAAAGAGAATTGCATAACTTTCATTCCTAATAAATCATAATGATCTCTCAGTTCATGTACTTGTGGACGTAATTCTCCTAAGTCTTCAACAATCATATTAAGTTTAGGCAATTGTTTATAAACTGAATCTAAAAAATGATAACTTGGTCCTTCTATCCATTTTCCTTCTCTTGCTGTAGCACTTCCATAAGGAACTGACCAATATGTATCAAAAGCCCTAAAATGATCAACTCTTAAAATATCAAAAATTTCATTATTCCATTTTAATCTTTTGATCCAAAAATTATATCTTGTTTTCTTTAAATAATCCCAATCATATAAAGGATGTCCCCATAGTTGGCCATCTTTTGAAAAATAATCAGGTGATGCTCCAGATACGAATTTAGGATAAAATTTATCATCTAATTGAAAACATTTACGATACTCATAAACATCCGCAGAATCATCACCTACATATAAAGGTAAATCTCCCATGATAGATATTCCTTTTTGATGTGCATGTATTTTTAATAAATTAAATTGTTTTACAAAAATATATTGAAGAAATTGAATATAATCAATTTCTGCTTCTAATCCTTCATTACTTCCTTTAATATTTTGATCTTCATCATTCCAATCTACCCAAGGTAAACCTTCGTTTGCTTTATTTAAAGCCATAAAACGCGCATATTTTTTTAACCAAAATGTTCCTTTAACAAAAGTACGATATTCTTTCTTTAATTCTTTATCTTTTAAGAAAACTTGATAAGCTTTTCTTAAATAACGATTTTTAAATAAACGTACGCGTTTATAATCAACTCTTTTTAAATCTTGTAAATAGTTAGGAACTTCATCTAACAAATGCCAATCTTTTAAAAGTTCTAAAGAAATATATATTTCATCACCAGCAAAAGATGAATAAGGAGTATAGGGTGAATTCCCGGAGCTTGATGGATTTAATGGTAAAATTTGCCAAATAGAAAAACCTGCTTGAGCAGATAAGTCAACAAATTCATAAGCTTCTTTTCCTAAATCCCCTATTCCATGTTTTCCTGGTAAACTAAATAACGGTAACAAAATACCAGCTTGTCTTTGATCAAGTGCTTTTAATTTCATGATTTTCACCTCTTCTTTAAATATACCATAAAAAAAGCGTCTTCGCTTATGAAAACGCTATCTTTTTTTGTTTTAAAATGAAAAGGTTCTATTTTCTTAATCTTGAAAATAGAAACCTTTTATTTTAGTCTTCTTTTGTTCTTTTTCTTAAAGATACATAAACGATTGCTGCCATTAATGCAAATGTTGCAAATGTCCATGCAGATGTTGAATCACCTGTTTTCACTTTGTTATTTGTTACAACTTGAGGTTTATGAGCAGGTTCATTTGTATCTGTAGTGATTGTTGGTGCTTTTTCTAATGCATTAATAGCGTTTTGTAATTCACCTACAAGGGCATCGACTTCTTCTTGTGTCATTTCTGATGAATTTTCTAATTTCTTAGAAATTTCAGTAACAACATCTATTAATTTAGAATAAGATGCTTCTGTATATTTTTTACTATCTAATTGTTTAATTTGATCTAATAAACCATGGATACCATCTAAATTACCACGTTTAACAAGTTTTTGAGCAGCTTCTTTTAAAGTATTAGTTAATGCTTGAACGTTATCACTTGTGTTTTCATTTTCTAAAGCAGCTTTAACATTATTGTAAACTTTTTCAAATTCTTTCCATGATGATGCTGTATAATCTTTTTCTTGATATTGATCCATTAATGCTTTTAATGCATTTACTTCATCATCTGTTGCTTTTAAAACTAATTTTGTTCTTGCATCTTGTAATTGTTTTAAAGCTTCATCTAATTGTTCTTTTGTTGCATCTTCTTGTTCGATTAATGTTTGTGCATTCTTTAATGCTTTTTTAAATGAATCAGCAGTAGATGTTAAATATTTATTTGTATCTAACTTATCTAATTCATTTGATGCAATATAATCTTTTAACTCTTTTTTACTTACTGATACTTTTGTTACTAATTGAGCTTTTGCTTTTTGTAAAGCATCTACCATATCAATAACTTCTTTTTCAGTAATTGTTGCTTCATCCTTTTTAATGAATTCTTGAGCAAGTTTCACTTGATCTTGTAAAATAGTCCATGTTTCACTTGTATAATCTCTTTCTTTTAACTTGTTAATTGTATTAAGTTCATCTTTAACACTTTGAATATCTCCACGTTTAACAAGATTTGCATAAGCAACTTCTAATTCAGCTTTTGCATTTGTAATAGCATCTAATTCACCCGCTTGTTTATCTAAAACTTTTTGAGCTTGTTTTAATGCCTTTTCAAATTCTTTATAAGAATCTGCTGTATATTTATTTTCTTTAACATCTAAAGAATTAATATATTTTTGTAAATCATTAGCTGCTGTTGAAGCATATTCATCATCATTTAACATAATAACTTCTGAAATTGTTGGAATTTTATTTTCATCCCATTCAATCTTTAATTCATAAACGTTTCCTTCAGGCATATAGAATTCATTTAATGATTTTTTAAGAGTTCCAACTTGAACCCATTTCTTTCCATTTTCACCATCTACAAGAACAGATACTCTTGCATTTGAAATTTCACCTTTTTGAATAATATGCATTTTCTTAACATCTAAATCACTTGATAACGTATAAGTAATGCTTCCAGCTTCTTTAGAACCTGGTCTATAAGCTGTAGATAAATCTCCATCAAACATATATTGAGGAATAAATCCATTTGCTTCTACAGTTGAAGAAGTATATGTTGGATCATTTGAAACTGGTACATATTCTCCATCATTGATAACAATTTCATTGAAAACAACAGCTCTATTATTATTTGTTGCTGTCATTAAGATCTTTAAGTAACGTGCTTTAACATTATTAGCAGTTCCTTCTACATAGACTTTATTTGGATATGTGCTTGATGCTTTATAACCTGCATCTGAATCAATACATTTAACCCCAGCATCATTTGTATTTTCAACACCATCTCCAATAGTAATAACTTTTGTCCAGCTTTCTAAATCATCTGATACTAAAATATCAGCATCTCTAATATAGTTAACTGCACTATCTTGGCAATACATTTGAATTTTAGAAATTGTTCTTTCTTGTCCTAAATCATAAATAATATATTGTCCTTTTTGTGGAAAATCACCAAATTCTGTTGTTGAATCGATATTACCATCAAAAGCAGCACCATTATTTCTAGTATCTTCACCAACACCCCATGAAGGATTAATATTCATAGTTGCTTTATATAAATATGGTGCTGTAATTTCATTTGAATGTACTTCAAAATGATTAATTGTTAATTTAATAGCTTTGTCTGTTTTATTAATTAATCTTACATATCTTCCATCTGGAAGTTCTTTTTCTTGACCTGTTACAGTTGTCCATTCAACACCATTTTTTGAAACTTGTAAAGTTGCTCCTTGACCATTTTCATAATCAATATTGAATGTACTTAAATCTTTGATTCTTGATAAATCAACACCAACGTATTGACCTTTTTCTAAAGTAATTTCTTGATTATAGATCAATTCTGTAAGTGCTTCTTCACTTTGTGAAGCTAATCTATAATCTGTATTTGTATAAACATTAGCATTATTGAAATCTTCATCTGGATTATAAGCTTTTACAGAGAATTCAGAGAAAATAACCCATACAGCTCTCTCTTCTTCATTTACTAAACGTACATAACGTGCTTTTAAACCATGGAAATTTTCATCAATTGTATCTTTACCACTAGCTAAACCTTGATATGTTTTATAAGTAGTCCAGTTTTGGTTGTCATTAGAGTATTGTAAACTATATTTTTTCCATTTATCTCCAGCACTACGATTTCCACCGATGACTGCATAAACTTTACCAATAGCTGTTTCTTTACCTAAATCCCAACCTATATAATCACCTTTTCTTGTTGTATCACCTGAGGTACTAAAATCTAATGCTGTTGAACTATCACCATCTGTTAAATTATCTACTGTTCCTTGATAAATTCCCCATGTATCTGTATACATAAATGTTGCATTCATTTGTCCTGGATCAGCCATTTTAAATGTATTGACTTTCCACCAATATCCTGCTGTATTACTTTTTAAATTTAATTCTAAGTTTCTAATACGAACTGCTTTTGCTTTAATATTTTGACTTGATACATCTAATTCAACAGAAGCATCACCATTATATTCTTTTAATACTTTCCATGTTTGACCATCCGTTGTATATTCAATGACATATTTTGTTGATTTATCTGTTCCTGTATCTTGTCCAAAATAAATTGTACCTAATGTTTTTGCTTTTTTGAAAGTTAATGTAATACTTGCATCAACTGGTAAATAATCTTTAATTTCTCCACCTTTATAAGGACTTTCAGCAAAATGAGCATAAGTAGCATTACTGTCATCTAATAAATTATTTAAAGAACCACCTTTAAGTGTCAATTTATCGACAGATAATGTACCTGGATCTTCTTCAGTTACTACTTCATCTGCATTAACAGCAATATCTCTAATACCTAACCAAGTATTCGCTTTATCTTCAGTAGCAATCATGCGAATACCTTTAACCCCTTTTAAATTTAAGTCAGTTAAAGCTACATCATTTGGTAAAGTATATTCTTGATTATCTAAATCAACCCATTTTTTACCATCTGTTGTATATTGCACTTTAGCTTTAGAAAAAGTATCTTTTGAATTTGAATTTGTTCCTAATCTAAAAGTCACTCTATCAATATCAATTGCTTTTGAATAACTAACGCCTACATAAGTTCCTTTACTAATTGTATTTGGTGTTTTATAAACAATTTCAGTATTGGCTTTATTATCGAATACATTATCAATATTACCTGTTGGACTATCATTACGATTTGTAATAAATTTAGTGACTTGTTTATTTGGATCAACAATAGTTGAAGCAATATCTCCTAAATAAGAATCCATTGCTTTAATAAATGGTACGATATGTTGTACTCCTACTTCTGCATATTCTAAATGATCAACATAATTGAATCCATATGTTTTTGATTTTTCAAAAGCAGCTTGTCCAGTAGAATATAGATCCCAAATCTTATCATTAGCTTCTTCATCTTGTACAGCTTTAACAGCTTTAAGATAATTTATTGCTGCATCCGCTGTATCATCCCAACAGTTTAACCAATATACAATTTGATCTTTTATTCTTATATCACCTGCTTGTGCTCTATATGTAGCACTAGCATTTTTTAAGATTGTAAATTCATTGATCAAATCTTTAAATTGCTCATCACTGATTGTTGTTCCATTTGTAAGAGCTTCTTTGAAGCTTGTTAAACGATCTTTTAAATCTACTGATTCTTGTAATGCTGTTACACGACCATCCATATTTTGATTGATCATATGTTTTGAAAGTTCTCTTAAAGCAGCTGATGCTTGAGTTTCAATAGCGCTATTATGATCGACATATTTAAAGGAAGCATTCCAGCATTTTTGAGCTTCTTCTTCACTTTGCCAAATATTCCATGAGTAACATGCATTCCCAAAAATTGCAACTTTACTTGGCTCAGATTGTTGCATTGGATTTAAAACGATTCCTTGAATCTTATTTGGATCTACACCAGGGTGTAAAAATGTTGTATATCCACCCATAATTAAGTGTTTTTTAGAGTTATCTGTACATGGCCAGTTGATCCACATATAAGGGCCACGCCCTGCATTATTTGTAAAAGTTGTTGTGAAGTTATTTGTAACTTCTCCCCATACTCTACCACCAGTCATAACGATTTGAATATTTGCTGGGAAATTTTGATAATAACTTTCACCATTATACATATATTCTTGTGTACAGAATGGTAATGTTAATTTTAAATCTGGATATGTTTTTTGCATTTCTTTTAACCATGCTGTCATATCAGTTAATGTTTTTGTATAGTTAGCACCACCAACATTTCCAGCATCATCTGCTAAAATAGCAATTTGACGAACACCTGCTTTAATAACTTGTTCAAATTTAGCTTGTAATACTTTTAAGTCTGCTTGATAGTTTTCTTCACTATTATACCTGATGGCATTATACATATATGGATGTAATGCAAATACAAAACGACATTTTGATTTATTTCCTGCTTCAGCAAGAGGTTTGATTTTTGTTTCAATTTCTTCATCTGTATAAAGTTCACGCCATTTGGAGTTATGTTTAGGATCATCTTTAGGAGCATAGAAATAAGAATTCAACTTGTAGTATCCTCCCCATTCCATTAATTTCATACGATCCGTAGTAGACCATGGATTTCCATAATAACCTTCAATAAATCCACGACTAGCAACATTAGCATAATCTTCCATTGTAAAATTACGGATATTTGTTCCGTCTAATTGTTTAAAGATATGATACAAACTTGTAAGACCATAAAAAGCCGCATCTGTATCTTTACCTAATACTGTAATTGTTCCATTATCAACTTTTAATAAGTATGAATCTAATTGATCAAATAATTGGGTTGTTTTTACTGAATAATGTTCACCAACATATTGATCAACATATTGATTTGAATCTTTAATACCTACTAAAATGTTTGTTTGGTCTTCTTTTACTTCTTCAGAAGTACTTGCTTTTATATTTTTAATAGCTAATACTTCATTCATTCTATCCTTTGTATATTTATCAATACCATCTTCATAAACAACATTGACAGTAGATGTCATATCAAATGAACCATCTTGATAATCCATCATATGAGGATTTGGATAGACTTCATAATCATTTTCCAAAGCACTGACGATTGGATAAGAGTGAATACATCCAATTGACATTAAAAATGCAAGTGCTAGAGAAACAATTCTCTTTACCTTTTCTTTCATATTCTTCTTCCTTTCTTATTTACATTACTGCTCCCTTAAATGAATAATGTAATCTTAATTTGCAAATACAAACCAAAAAATAAAGACCAAACAAGATACACTAAAAAAGTGTAAGTTATTTGGTCTTGCCTACTTAAAGTAACAATCCGTATTTACATCCTGTATTGTAACATACACTCTTTGTCTATGCAAGGGCTTACAATAAATTTGTCTAGACAAAATAAATACCACTACTTAATAGTGGCATCTATTTTTATAATTCTTCTTTTTTTACTTTTTTAATACCTAACCATGACATGAAAGCCATTAATACAAATAAAATAATATTTGTTTCATCACCTGTTTTAGCAGTTGAAGATCGTTTTTTATCATTTTTAGTAGTAGAAGTAATTACTTGATTATCTTTAGATGAAGTATTTCCTTTTGAAGTATTATCATCTTTAGTAGATGAATCTACTTTTTTAAGAGCATTCATAGTTTTTTCTAGATTAGAAATAGCTTCGTTTATTTCTTCTTTTGTAGCATCTTCTTTAGCAGATACTTCTTTTGCTTGAGTTAATGCTTCTACCAGTTGTTTCCATGAATCTTTTGTATAATCTTTTTCTTGAAGTTGATCAGCTTTACTAATCAAATCAGTTAATCCAGATTTATCATTAAGTATAACAAGTCCATTATAAGCATCTAATAATTTTTGATACATATCATTGATTTCATCTTTTGTAGCATCAAGATTACTTAAAACATCCTGTGCTTCTTTAAGAACAGTTTGGAATTGTTTCCATGAATCCTTTGTATAATCTTTTTGTTCAAGATTTGATAAATCATCAACGAATGATTTTAATTTTTCATTATCAACAGATAATACAAGTTTTACCATTGCATCTGTTAATTGACGTTTCATAATTTCAATTTCATTAGCGTTAGGATTTTCTGCATTGACTAAACCTTCAGCAGCTTTAATTGTATCCTGTAAATGATTCCATGAAGTAGATAAATATCCAATATCTTCCATAGCTTTAGCTTTATTGATAACATCTTTTAAACCATCAACATCTGCTGGTACATCTGCACGATGTAATTTAATTTCTGCAGCACTTCCGTTATTATTAACAGCTTCTACGTAGTATAAACGAAGATGTTTTGTTTTTACTGTATCAAATTCAATGACTTTTGTAGATGAATCACTTGATAAATTACCTTCTTTAACTGTTTTCCAATTAACACCATCATCACTTATTTCAATACGATATTTTGTAACATTTCCATTTTTACCAGTTTGACGAGGAACATATGTTAAACCATTGACACTCATTTCTTCTTTATTTTCAAAAGCAATCCAATGAGGTGTTGATAAATTCCAATCTGTATGCCACATTGTTGATGGATTATCATCTAATACATTTTTAGGATCTGATCCATCATGTTGATAAGATGAAGCAGTTGCTGTAAGTTTGCTTTTATCAATGTAATTGACATTAACTTGTGATTTTAATTGTAGTTTAGTAAGTGCTTTTGTAAGTTCTACTTCATATTGATCGACTGTATCTTGCATTGATTTAGGTAATTCTCTTTGAATCATATCAATAACAAATTGCAAGTTTTTAACAGAATCTTCTGTATAAATAGATAAATCTTTTGGAATTGAATTTAAATAGTGATCTACTCTTGTATAATTTGCTTTTTTGTAATCAATTCCATTTACTAATTCTTTAATTTCATCTGTAAGAGTTGAAATTGTTTGTTCATTTGGATCATATTCTTTTAAAGCAACTTTTGCTTCTTTTAGTTTTTCTTGTAATTGTTTATTTTGTGATTCTTCTGCAATATGACTTGCACTTGTCACTAAATAATCTAATTCCATTGTTGAAGCAAATGATTTTTCTGAACCTAAACGAATATCATCTACATATCCTTTAAAGGCATGTTCTTTACTTCCAATTCTTTCCATTGGAATCATCATTGTTGCTTTTAATGGTCTACCATTTACTTGTTCATCATCTCCAAGTGTATCTACAAGTTGACCATTTACATAAAGATCAATAACTTCTTTTCTATTTTTAAATTCTAATTCAACCCATTGATTAACAGGTAATTCATAATTAAATGAATAGTCATGATTTTCTCTACTTAATCCAACTTTACCTGTTCCTTTTTGAACAGCTTTAATTGAACCATAGCTACTTTCAAATAAAATTTGTTCTTCTTCACTTGATGATTCACGTTTTACTTTTACACGTAAATCATTATTTAAACCAACTGTATCTAATGAAGTTGTTGCATAACTTGTATCTCCTAATAAATGCAATGCATCATGACTATCTAATGATGCAAGTTCGATATTTTCATGGCCTTTTAATTGATCAAGATTATCTAAATCATAATGAGCAATCATACCATTTTCATCTTTAGCTGCTTCATAACCAAAATTTGTACCTGGAGCAGCCCCTAATGTTGTTCTTAAACTATTAGCCTGATCTAATGTTTTATCTCCTTTACCCCATAATTTAGCACCAAATAATGGAATTGCATTTTGTAAACGATCATAAACATCATATTCACTAATACCATTTTCTAAATAGTCTGTCATATCGTTCCATACAGCAATAGCGCCCCCTAACATTTGTTCATCACCAGCAGGAATTGTGACACCACTAATCGAGTTGATTGCTTGATTATATAAAATGTTGCTATTTAAATAATCATAGTAATATCCAGCATTAGGAACAATATAATATTGTGCATCATTACAGTTAATTAAATCATAACCTTGTTCATACATTTGATCCATATTCGCATAACCAAAGTTCCATAAATTCATTTGAACATCTTTACTTCTAACCGGAGTTTTTCCTGAACATTGAGTTAAACTTCCCCAAATACGTGCTGTTCTTCCTGAATTTTGTACATATTTTAACATATCATCTGAGAATCGACGATAAGCTTCTTTGTCTGCATTATATTCATCTGCACCCACATGAACTGTTGTTTGTTCATCGAAAATAGGATCACTTGTTGTCATATATTCATCAAAAATACTTTGTACAAATTCTAATGATTCATCATATTTATCTCTTAAAGCCAAATGATCGTTTTCACGTCCGTTTGTCCCATGTCTTAAATCAGGTCTTACTTTTGTAAGAGCTAATGAATGGGCTGGTGTATCGATTTCTGGTACAATATCTACCCCATAATCTCTTGAATCCTTAATAAAATCTTTAAATTCTTTTTTTGTATAGAATAAATCTGTACTTGTTAAATCTTGTTGATTTAAGCCATTGTTTCCACCTTTTTTAACATCTGATTCTAATCTAAATGCTGAATAACCTGTCATTGGATCAGCTAAACTTTCAATTGGAATTAAGTTATCATTTAAGTGAACTTGGAAATCGTTCATTTTATACCATGACATTTGTTTAACAATTTGTTTTAAATAATCCATTGTAAATGTTTTACGTCCAACATCTAAAATAAAACTTCTTACTTTATAAAGTGGATAATCTCTTGTTGTCCCACAAGGAACATTTCCTGATTGTTTAATACTTTGTAAAATCGTTCTGGTTGCCCAATAAGCCCCTGTTGTTGTTTCAGCTTTAATATTGATTGAATCATCAATATCCATTAAATATCCTTCATCTTGTAACCCTAACGATTTATCTTTTGTAAGAGCTAAAGTAATATCTCCTGTTTTGCTTTCGCCTTTTACAACAGCAATACTTTTTCCAGTAATATCTTCATAATCATTAGCAAGTGCTTCTGCAGTTTTTTGAAGTGAGCTATCTTTATAAACAATTCTTGCTCCTTTAGAAACTGTATAGTTTCCATGTCCACCATTCCATTCAGCTAATTCTGGTAAAACATTTGGTGCTTTATTCGCTGTTTCATCATTTTTTTGACTACCTGGAACTGTAACAGCAATTTCTTTGAATTTATAATCATTTGTATCATTATCTGTAATCTTGAATGATACTTTAACATCTTTATCACTAATAGGTTGATAAATTGTTAAATCTTCATCAATGATTTGTTCAAAATCAGTACCATTATATTCAACAGTATAACCTTCAACTTCTGGTAAAGTGACTTTTAACTTTTTATCTCCAGTTTTTGGTGTTTCTACTTGAATTTCATTTAAAACATCACTCATTGACATTTTTTCATCAGGATTTCCACCATAAACTTCTAATTCATAAATAGAAATCGTATTCCAAGCAATACCACCATCTGGATCTTCTGAAGTATGTGAATCAACATATAAACGCACATATCTTGCTTTATAGATTTGATCTAAAACAATTTTTTCTGTTAAAGATTTTGGACGATCTTTAAATTCTTTAACTGTTTGCCAATCACTTTCTTGAGGCGTAGATTCAGTATCAGCAATTTGAATCTTATAAGCTGTTGCTTTACGTGTTTCCCAGAATACCTTAACCGTATTGACATTCATTCTTTCACCTAAATCAACATAGATCCAATCTGGTCCATTTCCAACATCACTTCCCCAACGAGAACTACGTGATGATGTATTACCATCTACTGCATTTGCTGCTTTAACACTCGCTGCTTCTTCAGAACTTGCAACTGCAGTTTTCTTTAAAGCGATATTTTCACTTGGATCTTGTACTTTTTCATCCGTATTAAAGATTTTAAATTCTCGACAAGATACATTTGGATAACCTTTAACTGCTGTTACTTCTAATTTAACATATCTTCCACTGACTTTACTTCCTAATAATTCTTCACTGATAACATTTTTATTATCTGTTCTTGAAAGTACTGGTTCTCCCCAATTATTAGGGTCATTTGAAACATAAATATTATAATTTGAAGCATAATTACCTTCATTTTCCCAAATCATTTGGAATTTATTCATTTCAAATTCTTGACCTAAGTCTACATAGGCCCATTGAGTTGGTGCACTTTCAGTTGACCAGCGTGTATCATCATCACCATCTGTTAGGTTTTTTCTCGGCAATGTTCCATATTCAGCTGAAACATAAGACGTTTTGTTTAACGCTAAGTTTTGTTGCGCTGACTCTGCAAAAACAGGAACCATCGATAATACTGAACCCATCGACATCGATAATGTTAATACAGCTGCAACACTTTTCTTTTTCAATTTCATATTTTTCTTCCCTTTCTCTTTAAAAAGAAAAGACCAAACATAAAAACAACATTCAAAAATGCCGTTAATATATCTGGTCTTGCCTACTTAAAGTAACAACCCTTGTCTATACAATAGCAAAAAAATACCTCTATTGTCAAACGCTTACATTTTAAATATGACAATTCTTTTTAATATGTATACATAGATATGTCTGTTCATCTGGAGTTAATAGATAATGATATTTATTTTCTATTCGTTTTTTTATTCGATTAATGCATAAGGATAAGCGTATATTTTCTTTTAGCATATCTCTAATATTTTCTGTCGTATCAATATTATTTTCAACATCATTACGAAAAACTCTTTCAGCTAAAAATTTAAGATGTGTTGATAATCTTGCATAATTAATTGAATCTAATTCTAATTGAACATTCATTGTCTGTTCAATCACTTCAATGACATCTCTTACAAAGTTAACAATTTTAGAAGTATTTTGTGAACTATTCTTAGTAGAAAAATTCACTAAATGTAAAGCTATATATCCCGCTTCAGCTTCTTCTAACTGTATACCTATTTTTTCTTTAATAAGTTTTATTGTCCATAAACCTAATTGATATTCATTTTTATAAATTGCTTTCGTTTCCGATAAAACAACATTAGGTAAATCAATTTTTTCTTTTTTTCGTTTAATAGCAAAAGCAATATGATCACTAATTGCTAGAAAGATTTCCTCATAAAATTGGGTATTCAATTGTTCTGTTGCTTTGCTTACTAATAAACTAGTAATCTCATAATAAATAGGTTCAATATCATTGATTCCTCTACGTATACGTTTTTCAACTTTTTCTTTAAAGATATATGTTTTTTCAATCCGTGATTCATCAACTAAATCACCTATCTTTTTTTGAAAGCCGATTCCTGATCCTGTTAAAATAATATCCCCTAATTCATCAGATAAAGCAGCAATACTATTATTATTAAATATTTTTATAATCTTCAATTTCATTTCTCCTACATTAGTATTTCATTTAATATTTCAGCAATAAATTGAACTTCAGTTCCTATAATGATTTGTATTTCATGCTCACTTGATTCAACAATATGAGAAAAATTCATCTTTGATAGAGTCTGTTTATCTATTAGTGAGATATCTTTAACTTCTACACGTAAACGCGTAATACAATGATCAACACTTATAATATTCTTTTTACCACCTAATGCTTCAAATAATTGAATAGCAATTTCATCAAAATTATTTTCGACTTTCTCTACTTTCTTTACCTCATTTTCTTCTCTTCCAGGTGTCATAATATTATAACGTGTAATCAATACTCTAAAAACAATGTAATAAATCAATCCGCATAGAATTCCTAAAGGAATTAAAAATAAAATATTATTAGCAAATGGTGATTTAAAACTTAAAACATAATCTATAAGTCCTGCAGAAAAACCAAACCCTGCCATCCATTTAAAAGTTGCTGCAATAAAAAGCATCAATCCTGTAAGTAAAGCATGGATAAAATAAAGTGTTGGTGCTACAAACATAAAAGCAAACTCAAGAGGTTCAGTCACACCTGTAAAAAATGAAGCCAAAGCAGCTGAAAATAAGATAGCACCTACTTTTTTCTTATTCTCTTTTCTAGCACAACGATACATAGCTAGAGCAGCTCCAGGAAGACCAAACATCATTACTGGGAAAAATCCCGCTTGATACATTCCTGTTACACCTTTAACACCACCGGAAATTGTTCCCCAGAATTTTCCAATATCATTAATACCAGTAACATCAAACCAAAATACAGAATTGAGGGCATGATGTAAGCCTGTTGGAATCAATAAACGATTTAAAACACCATAGATTCCTGCACTTATAGGTCCAAAATTAGCGATTTCTTTTCCAAACCAAATAAAAAAGTGATAACACATTGGCCAAATATCAATAAATATTAAAGATATCAAAAGTGTAATTCCTATAGAAATAATGGAAGCAAATCTCTTTCCATCAAAAAAAGCTAAAAACTGAGGTAATCTTTTTTGATCAAACTTTTGAAAAGAAATAGCCACAATCAAACCTACCAAAATACCAATAAAAGCACTTTGCGTATTATGAAAAGCTAAATCCACAGCATATTCTGGAATTTGCAAAATTAATGCGATGCATTTAGATGATAGAATTGTTGTCATCATCATATAACAAGCAAGAGCACTTAACACTATTGCTGTATCTCTTTTTTTAGACATTTCCATGGCAACAGCTATCGCAAATAAAATGGGAAGGTTATCTATAATTGCTCCACCAGCAGCAATGAGTAAAGCAGCAATTGGGTTATGTATACCCCATCCAGTAGGATCAATCCAATACCCAATTCCTTTAAGTAGTGCTGCTATGGGCATGATTGAAACAGGTAACATGAGTGATTTACCTAATCTTTGTAAATATTTCATAGCGAACTCCTTTAGTAAACGCTTACGTATCATACCAAATAATGCTAAGCAGACACATACGGTAAAGATTATTATACACTTGTCTAGTCAAAATAGCTAATAAAAAATACTGCAAAAGCAGTATTTTTTACTTGAACCATTTTTCTATTTTTATACCATATACAATACCAATTGTATCCGCTAAAATCCATCCAATAACAATTGCCCACCAAATCATTTCTACACCAAATGAAGGCGCTAATAAGTAGGCTAGAAGAACTCTTGTTCCAAGTGAAACAATTGTTAGAATCAATGACATTTTCATCTTTTCATATTTTTTAGCTCCAAAATACATTGAAAATACCACTTCCCATACATAAACCAATAATAATAGAAGTTAGAAACGTCATTAATGTATAACTTGATCCAACAGCAGCTTATGCATTACTACCAATATATTTTCCTACAATATAAGTATCAACTATATTATAAAATTGTTGTAATAAATTTCCTAAAATCATCGAAATAGAAAATAATAAAATAGATTTTCCTATCTTTCCTTGAGTTAAATCTCTTTCCATAAAATCACCTTCCATTTCTCAATTAATTTTTCAAGTGAATACATGGCATTCGCTGGTGAAGTAGAAGGTAATTGAATAACGGGTAAATTATAATCAAAATATTGATGATAATAACGATTGGCAGCTTTGCCATTAGTAATGATTTTTTCAACAGGACAATTTTTAACAATTAAATCTAAATCATTGACTTTAACATTCGTAATACTCGCATCACTTGATCCTTTAATTTCACAACTTTCAATAACATCCCATAAAGCAAGATGATTTCTAAGTAAAAAAGTTTTTTTCTCTTCAATTGTTTGTGGAACTTCTTCTTGAAATAAAGCAGCTAAAACTTTCCAAAAACGATTTTGAGGATGATGATAAAAAAACTTAGCTTCTCTTGATTTAACAGATGGAAAAGATCCTAGAATAAGAATCCTAGAATCTTGATTATAAACGGGTTCTATATTATGCTTTGTCATCTTTTTTAACAATAACATCTATTAATTGATCAAGAGAATCATAACATCCTACAGTTAAATCAAGAATATCTTTAGAATGATGAATCAAATCAGGAATACAAATAACAGGAATATTTCCTGCATGTGCTGCTAAAATTCCATTTTTACTATCTTCTAAAACAAGGGCATCTTCTTTACTTACCCCTAATAACTCAACTGCTTTTAAAAAAATATCTGGGGCTGGCTTCCCATGTTGGATTTGGTCACCACCAATAATGGCATCAAAATAATGATCAACTTTAATACTCTTTAAATTAGATAAAACACGTTCATAACGTGTTGAAGAAGCCACTGCCATTTTAATATTTTTCTTTTTTAAATCTTCTAATAAATCATATAAACCTTTTTTTACTTCTAAAGGATGACTATTAAAATATTCTTTTCTTAATTGATCTCGATAATCTTTAATCTTTTGATAAGGATAATCTTCACCAAAAACACTATGATAATAAGCTTTTGATGTCTTTTCATTTGTACCAATCAAATGATAAAACATATCTTCAGTAATTTCATAACCAAACCTTTCATGAGATGTTTTCACTAACATCTTTCCTACAGGTTCTGTATCAATCATCAAACCATCCATATCAAAAATAACAGCATTTAATTCTAACATACTACACTCTCACTTTCTTAGGCATTCTAAAGAAAAGTGTCACTACAAAAGCAATCGTAATTCCTGCAAATAAGAATAAATAGAAACCATTCATTCCTATGGAATCAATAATTCTACCTCCAATTAATTGGAAAAGCATTGCACCTACGCCTTTACCAAGCATAGCTTGAATTCCATAGGCTGTAGAGACATATTCTTCTTTTACTAAAACCATTACTAATCTTACAGTAATCATCGTAAAGAGTACAGTAGAAAAACCTTTAAATACAAAAACATAAATAATCATATTAACAGAAGGTAAAGTTGCATACCATGCAAAATTAATCATTGACATGATAATCGCAAACATCATGATATAACGATAAGGTATCTTTTTAATGATATAGTCTGTTGCTAGAATCATCGGAATTTCAAATAATGTCGCAAAAAGTTGGTAGGTTCCTACTTGTGAAGCTGTTCCACCTTGAGATTTAATAAATAATGATAAATAGTTAAAGTTTGTGGAGCATGCTCCCCAAAAGAAAAAGGAAATCACTAGAAAGAGCATAAATGGTATATTATGAACAAGCTCTTTCATAACAACAACTGTCGATAATTTATTTTTTTCTTTTTCGGGAACTTCTGAAAGCTTTGGATCAGAAACCATATAAATACAAATAATGGTAATTAATGTTCCTAAAATACCAGCTATGAAGTTCGCAAATGGTGAAATATATTGATATAAAAGTCCACTGACTTGTGCCATAATGGCATAACCTACAGAACCCCATAAACGAATCTTACCAAATTGATAAGGTGAAGAAACACCAATACGATCTGTTAAAGGAGTAACAGCATTCATAAAAGATACTGCTAGACCTGATGATAAAAGTAAAATCCAAAAATTACGACTAATTGCAAAAATAAACATGCAAACAATATTTGCAAATGATAATAAAATAGATACTTTTCTTGGTGATTGCCACTTATCTGCCAAGTATCCAAAAAATGGTTGAGTTGCAATAGATAAAAGTGGTGCAAAGGATACAATGTAAGCAATTTGTGAGGCTGACATTCCTATATCTTGACAATACATTGATAAAACAACTGTAAAGGCACCATACCCTAAATAAAAAAAACATGAAATACCTGCATGAAATAAATAATGATCTCTTAATTTACTCATATAAGCCCTCCCTATGTAAAAGACATTATATAGAATATCTTTAAAAGAAAAGAAGTCTTTTCATTTTTTGAAAGACTTCTTTATTTATTTAAAGATTTAACATAGTTACAAATAATATCTTTGATTGTTTCATTCCCTAATTTACAATCTAAACATAAATCATAGTTTGATTTATCACCCCATATTTTATTAGAAATAACTTCATAATAACTTTTTCTAGAATGATCCGATTTATGAATATATCGAAGGGCATCCTCATGACTATCATGATAAATTTCCATTACTTTATTTAGACGATATTCTAAAGGAGCATATAAGAAGATTCTTACTAATTTTTCATCTTCTTTTAAAATATAATCTGCAGCTCTTCCAACAATAACACAATTTCCTTTCTTAGCAATTTCTTTAATAACATTTGATAAAAGAATAATTGAATTTTTATTGATGTCTAATGATAAGAATTGACTATAAATATAATCTTCACTTTCTTTATTACTTACAAATCCATGTTTAAGAGCAAATTCTTTGATTCTTTCTTTATCATAAAATTCAATGTTTAATTCTTTAGCGACTTGTCTCGCAATTTCTTTTCCATTTGTGCCATGTTCTCTTGAAATAGCAATTACTAAATTATTTGTTATACTTTCATTTTTAATAGGGCTTATTCTTTCATTATATGATTTTTTCAAGATAATAAGTGAAACAATAACTGTCAACAATTCAGAAATTGGAAATGTCCACCAAACAAGCGTTGTTACATTTTCTGTTAAAGTAAAGAAGTAGGCTATTGGAAATACAAAAATAACCAAGCGAAGTAAAGCAATAATTAAAGGTCTAATGGCATAACCAATAGATTGTAAAACACCTTGAATCGCGACAGAAATACCCATAAAAACAAATCCCAGACTTGCTATATGTAAAGCTGTACTACAAATATCAATCATTTCTTGTGTACTTCCTGATAATCCAAATAATTGTGATAATGGATGAGCAAGAAGTTCAAATAATAAAGTAATCATTAAAGAAACAATGATTGTATCAACAATACCAAACTTAATACATTCATCTATTCTTTTTCTATCTTTCATTCCATAATTAAAAGATAAAATGGAAATAATTGTATTAGACAATCCAAATGCTGAAAATAAAGCAATTTGTTGGATCTTATAGTAAATACCAAAAGAACCAATTAAAATAGCTGGATCAACTTGAGCTAATCCTAATATAGCATTCATTCCTGCCATCATCACTGCAAGTAAACATTGCATTAAAGCAGCTGAAGCACCAATCATATAGATTCCTTTAATTAGAGAAGCATTCGCCTTGATATAACAAATATTTCCATTAATTTCTTTATTTTTATAATAATGAAAATACATTGCTACAAATAAAGAAACAAATTGTCCAATAATTGTTGCTAAAGCGGCTCCCGCAA
Organism: Faecalibacillus sp. H12; assembly: GCF_013361255.1. NCBI lineage: Bacteria > Bacillati > Bacillota > Erysipelotrichia > Erysipelotrichales > Coprobacillaceae > Faecalibacillus > Faecalibacillus sp. H12. Next base: position 35,184 of record NZ_JABWDK010000014.1, read on the forward strand.
CGCCCATCTTCATAGGATAAATAAAGATATAATCTAAAACAATATTTGTAAGTGCTCCTGATATTTGAGCAATTGTTGAAAAGTGTGTTTTACCTGTTGATTGTAGAAATCTTTCATAGACGGTAAAACCAATAGAACCATAAGAAAAACAACAACAAATTTTAAGATAGGTTGTTCCCATTTCAATAACCTTTTGATTACTTCCAGCAAACAATCTTATAAATTTTTCTGACCCAAATAATCCAAACACTAAGAAAACAACATAAATACAAATACTTAAAAAGATTCCTGTTCCGGCAATCTTATTAACTTTATCTTTATTTTGTTCACCTAAACTTTTAGATAATAAAGCATTAATACCAACACCAGTTCCTACACCAATAGCGATAATTAATAATTGAATAGGAAAAGCTAAAGTTAAGGCTTGATTAGCAATAACTCCATCACTTCCCATGTTTGTTATAAATATACTATCTATAACATTATAGAGAGCTTGTAAAACCATTGATATGATCATTGGTAATCCCATTTTCAAAAATAATTTTTTTAAAGGCACTACGGCCATCTTATTTTTTTCCATCATTTCCTCCTTTTTTGTATAAAAAAATGCGCAAGTACCAATCTCCAAATAGATTGGACTTACGCATTTAGCTACACATCATTTTTACAAAAGCATTATAACAAAAAATTAAAAATGATGTAAGAATTTTTTAATCTAATTCAAATTGTCCTGTATAAAGTTGATAATAACGTCCTTTCTTTTCAAGCAATTCATCATGACTACCACGTTCAATAATTTGTCCATGATCTAAGACCATGATGGCATCAGAATTTCTAACTGTAGATAGACGATGAGCAATCACGAAAACTGTTCTATTTTCCATTAAACGATCCATTCCTTTTTCAATCAACTTTTCAGTACGGGTATCAATCGAACTTGTTGCTTCATCTAAAATCAATACAGGTGGATTACAAATAGCTGCTCTAGCAATCGCTAAGAGTTGTCTTTGCCCTTGTGAAAGATTTGTTCCATCACTAGAAAGCATTGTTTGATAACCATTTGGTAATCTTCTAATAAAGCTATCTGCATTAGCAAGCTTAGCGGCTTCAATAACTTCTTCATCACTTGCATCAAGTTTTCCATAACGAATATTATCCGCAATAGTTCCCGTAAATAAATGAGTGTCCTGTAAAACAATAGAAATCGATTTTCTTAAATCATCTTTTTTAATCAATTTTACATCAATACCATCATAAGTAATTGACCCTTTCGTAATATCATAGAAACGATTAATTAAGTTAATGATTGTTGTTTTCCCAGCCCCTGTACTTCCAACAAAAGCAATTTTTTGTCCCGGTTTTGCAAAAAGATTAATATCTTTTAAAATTGGATGTGTTTCATTGTAACCAAAAACAACATCATGGAAACGAACATCTCCTTTTAATTCAACAAGTTCAATGCCATTGTCTCTTGGATGTCTCCAAGCCCAATATCCTGTATAATGGTCACTTTCTTGCATTGAACCATCTTCTAAGATTTCTACTTGTGTTAATGTCACTTTCCCTTCATCAACTTCTTCACTTTCATTCATTAAATCAAAGATTCTTTCGGCACCTGCCATGGCAGCAAGAATAAAGTTTAATTGTTGTGTAAATTGATTAATAGGCATTGCTGTTTGTCTTACAAAGACAAGATAAGATGATAAACTTCCTAGATCCATAATACCATTAATAGCAAATAAACCACCGATACTTGCGACAAGAGCATAGTTGAGATAAGAAATAGAAACAACAGTTGGTATTGTTCTTCCTGAATAAGTTAATGCTTCTACTGCTGAATCATAAAGTTCTTGGTTTCGATAATCAAATTCAATTGAGTTTTCTTTTTCATGGTTAAAGACTTTAACAACTTTGATACCATCAACCATTTCTTCAATGAAACCATTTAAATAACCCATCGCATTTTGTTGTTTCTTAAAGTATTTTTTACTTCTTTGACTTAAATATTGAATTAAAAAATACATTAAGATCATACAAGCAAATACAATCAAGGATAATTCCCAACTTAATACAAAGATCAAAAAGAGTGTACCTACAATCATAATAAAACTTTGAATCAATGTATCAAAACAGTTATTTAAAGCATCTTGAATCGTATCTAAATCGTTGGTAAAGCGACTCATGATTTCTCCATGAGGGTGTCCATCAAAATAAGAAATAGGTAATTTTTGCATTTTCGCAAATAAATCATTTCTTAATTCTTGGACAATACTTTGAGCAGTATGTACCATTAATTGTTTATAAATAGCTGTAGCAGTAGCTCCTATAAAATAAACAATCGCCATTAAAATAATAAATGAAACGAGTCCATGATAATCATTTTTTAAAACATAACGATTAACGACTGTTTTAATTTGATAAGTCCCCCATAAACTAATCGAAGTCGAAAGAATAACAAGCAATCCAATAAAAACAAAAGCGTATTTATGATTACCAATATATTTCTTAAAAGATGAAAGCGTCTTTTTCATATTTTTTGGTTTCGCATTTGTAAGTTGTCTAGCCATTATAAATCAACTCCTTTCAATTGAGAATCATAGATTTCTTGATAAATTTCATCATTCTTTAATAACTCTTCATGATTTCCAATTGCATGAATTTTTCCATTATCTAAGATAATGATTTGATTAGCATGTTGAAGTGAAGAAATACGTTGAGCTATAATAATCTTTGTTGTTCCTTTTAAAGAAGCTAAAGCTTCTTTAATACTTGCTTCTGTCGCTGTATCAACTGCACTTGTTGAATCATCTAAAATAAGAATTTTAGGATGTTTCAATAATGCTCTAGCAATACATAAACGTTGTTTTTGTCCACCAGAAACATTGACACCACCTTGTTCTAGATACGTATCATAACCTTCTGGAAAGTTTTCAATAAATTCATCCACACAAGCTTGTTTACAAGCCCATTTAATTTCTTCATCACTGGCTTCTTTATTTCCCCATAAAAGATTTTCTTTCACTGTTCCAGAAAATAAAGTATTTTTTTGTAAAACCATTCCTACTTGATTTCTTAAATATTCTAAGGAATAATCTTTGACATTATGTCCATCAATCAATATTTCTCCTTCACTTACATCATAAAGACGATCAATCAATTGAACTAAACTTGTTTTAGCTGAACCTGTTCCTCCTAAGATACCTACTGTAGAACCTGGTTCAATATGTAAATTAATATTACTTAAAACATTTTCTTGAGCACTTTCTTTATATTTAAATGAAACATTTTTAAATTCAATTTCACCTTGATTCATTTCAATTATTGGATCAATTGGATCATGTAAATTATTCACTTCATCTAAAACATCTACAATACGTTTACAACTTGCAAGTGAACGAGTCAACATTAAGAAAACATTTGAAATCATCATTAATGCATTTAGAATTTGTAAGACATAACTTAAAAATCCGGTAAGTTGCCCAACTTTCATTTCACCAGCAAAGATCATTTGACTTCCAAAGAAAAGAATACAAACGATTGTGGTATACATCATATATTGAAATAAAGGCATGTTGAGTACTGAATAACGAAAAGCTTTTTCACTATGAGTTCTAAGTTCTTGATTGATTTTTTCAAACTTTTCGTTTTCATAATCACTTTTAACATAAGCTTTTACTGTACGAATCGCAATTAAGTTTTCTTGAACAACTGTATTGACTTCATCGACATTACTTTGCATAAAGCGAAATAATGGTCCGACTGTTTTAACAATAAAAAATAAACCAATTCCTAAAATAGGTGCAACGACAATAAAAATCAAAGCAAGTTTGGCATTCATCTTAATTGATAAAAATAAAGCCATTGAAAACATAAATGGTGCTCTTACAAGTGGTCTAAAACCATTACAAATAGCATTTTGAATAATCGTCACATCACTTGTAAGTCGTGTAATTAAAGAGGAGGTTGAAAAATGATCTGTATTTGAAAAAGAAAAGTTTTGTACTTTTTCAAATTCAGTTTTTCTTATTTCAAAACCAACCCCTTGACCAGCAACCGCCGCATAACGTGAATAAAGGATTCCTAATACTAAAGCAATTAAAGCGCAAACTGCCATTAAAACACCTTGCATAATAATATAATGTTGATCTTTTTGAGCTACTCCAATATCAATAATATTAGCCATCAATACTGGAATAACTAATTCAAAGACCGTTTCTCCTACAACACATAAAAACGCTAGAATAAACGCTTTTTTATATTTTTTTGCAAATGGTATTAAACGTTTAATCATAAAATAACTCCCCCTATAATTCTTTATTTGTCAGATTTTTATACATACGATTTAAAAAATCTTCAAATTGTTCCTTTTCTTCCTCACTAAAATCTTTCAAAGAAATATTTTCAATTTCAATACAGTGAGCATTCCATTTTTTTAAAGACTCTTTTCCATATTCTGTAATATTTAATTGATAAGCTCTTTTATTTTTAGGATTGATCTCTCTTGTCAACATTTCCTTTTTCTCTAAGTTATCAATCATCTTACTGACAGTAGCACTTTCAATATCGCATTCATCTGCAATATCTTTTAATTTACAGTCTTGATGAGCATTTAAATACCTCAAAACCTTAGGTTGTCCTGGTGATAGATGATACTCATCCATCGTTTCTCGATTCTTTTTACTTTGAGCATGTTGTGTTTTAAACAACATCAAATAAAATGGTGTCTTCATAATACCTCCTATGTTAGCATCCTAACTATTAGTATACTAACAATATTCATATAAAGAAAAAAGTCAAGAAAAAAGCTTTGGACAATATCCAAAACTTTATCTAATAACTTTTTGAATCATTCGATTCATTGTATATACAACGATAATACCTACAGGTATCATCACACATGATTTTAAAATTCTTACAAATTGTGATGCAAAGAATGGTATTCCATACATTGTTTGTAACCAATATGGTGTTAAAAACATCGTTACTGTTAGTTCAATAGCCACAACTGATAGAATACTTAAATGAAATAAGTGTAAATCTTTTTCTTTGAGTTTATTTTTATAATATCTTATAAAAATAAAGAGAATAGTAAGCATTGCTGCAATGATGACAAAGATTGTAAATTTAATTGGTAATGTTACTTGATATGAAGATCCTGAAATATTAACTTCATTGATTTTAAAAACATAAAGACATCCTAGTAACGAAATAATGACCATTACTATTTTTACAATTCTTTCTAATAATCTTTCATTTTTTTCATTTAAATAAATCTTTAATAGACATGGTATTTCAGTTTGTAAAACCGCATTTAAAGTAAATCCTAAAAATGGAAATCCTCCAGCATTTGCTAGAACAAGACCTAGAAAATCTGTGGCAATAGAAACTATAAAACAATACCCTGGTTGTAATGTTAAACCAGCAACGATTAAAGGTAATACCTCTAATGTAATTTTTAAACTTGGAAAGCCAAGAAAAGGTACCATCACAGCTAACCTTTTTAAAATAATAGCTAGAATGACAAATAAAGCCCCCAATGTCATTTGTCGCACATCGCTTTTCATTGGATATTTATAAAAAACAAATATCCCAATCGAAACAATAATAACCCCTAAAATAATTTGAATCATCGTTTGATTGCTACTTAAAAAAACCAATTGTTCCTGCTTCGTCCTCTTATAAGTCCACAGGCGTTAATTCCGGTAAGAAACCGTACATATGTTTTTTCCCACTTCGTCCTCTTTCTAGTCCATGGGCGTTAATTCCGATATAAAACCGTACATATGCTTTCCCGCTTCGTCCTCTTGCTAGTCCACGGGCGTTAATTCCGATATAAAACCGTACACAATTGCTACTAAAAGTAGACTCCTCCTTCTTTATTATTTGCTATGAATCTTTTGTAATAAGTATTTCCTTACTTCAGAAATAAAATACAATGATCCCGTAATCAAAAATGTTCCTTCTTGTAAATAAATATCGTCTAAAGCTTTTCTAAAGTCCGGTTCAATTTTTACCGGATAGTCCCCTGCTAATAATTTTGCACTTTGACTACGTGGATGTTTAAATTCACAGACGGTTATATCATACGTCAAATCTAATAATCTTTCAATCATATAGTCCGTATCTTTATCTCTTAATGCTGAAAAGATGATTTTTAAATTATGTAATTTACGTGCAGAACGATAGAGTTCATCAACACCTTCTCGATTATGGGCCCCATCTAAAATAATCAGTGGTTTTTCACTTATGATTTCAAAACGTCCTGCCCACTTAGCTTCAAATAAACCTTCAACAATTGAAGATTCATCTAATTCAATAAAATGATGTTCCTTTAAATATAATAAGGTTTCTAATGCTAAAGCACTATTTTCAATTTGATAAAGAGCTGGTGTATTTAAAACAATATTATAATCCTTATATGTATATTTAACATTTTCACCATCTTGTAAATCATGAATACGATCTAAACGAATCAAATGACTGTGACGCTTTTCACAAGTATCTCTAAAAATATCAACACATTCTTGTTTATGTTCTCCGGTAATAAAATCAACATGATCTTTAATAATTCCCGCTTTCGCTCTAGCAATACTTTCATAGCTATCACCTAAATAATCCATATGATCTAAACCAATATTCGTATTAACACAAACCATTGGTAAAATAATATTCGTTGCATCTAATTCTCCACCTAAACCAACTTCATAAATAGCATAGTCGACTCCTTGATAAATAAAATAAAGAATAGAAATAAAAACTTCTATTTCAAATAAAGAAATCTCATACTTTAACCAATTATCCACATATCTATTAGCAACATCAACAATAAATTGTTCCTTGATCCATTCATCATTGATACGTACGACATCTAACCTAGAAATAAGTGCTGGTGAAGTAAAAGTTCCTACAATATACCCCTGTTTTTTTAAAACTTCTTTCATGTAATTAACAGTCGAACCTTTCCCATTTGTTCCACAAACATGGATACATTTTAAAGCATGTTGGATATTATAAAATTCTTGCATATATTTTTTAAAGTTATCTAAACTATAGACACGATCTTTTTGTTGATGAATAAAGTCATAGACTTCTTCATAGTGTTTAAATTGTTTTTTTGTTTTTATTTGTATGATTTTATTTTGATAAACGATATCTTTTAGAGCTATTTTTTTAATGACTGCTATTAATTGTTGTTTAATTTCATCAGTTCCTAAACAAAGTTCTATTTCATTTTTGATAACATCAAAAATAATAACCCCATTGATATTTTGATTTTCATTGATATAAATAATCTTTTGATTTTGTTTTAAATATTCTTTTGTTATTTCTTCTTGATGGATAAATTGTATTAATTCATCCATTCTTTTTTCATTTAATAATTTGATAGACATAATTTCACCCACAAATATTATAAAGGATTAAAAAAAAAGGACAATGTCCTTTTTCTAAAATTTTTCAAATTGTTCAATATCTAATACAAAAACTGTTGCTCCACCAACAAGTACATCTACCATGATTGGAGTAAAGAATTCTCCCATTTCAGTAGGTGGAACAGTAGGTTCTTTTTCTACACGTTTTTTAGAATTTTCTTTAATAATACCTACAGCATGTTCAACTTTATCATCATTTGTTCCAATAAAGAATGTTGTATTTCCTTTCTTTAAGAATCCACCTGTTGTTGATAATTTTGTAACGAAGTATCCTTCTTCTGTAAGTGCGGCTTGTACTGATGAACTATCATCAGAATTTACGATAGCAATAATTAATTTCATAAGCCATCCCTCCTGTATATTTATATTTTACACCAAATAAAATAATTATTAAAGTTTTTCACCATGAAGAATTGGTAAAAACTTTCTTTCATAATCATTTAAAACATAAGTATCCGTCATCATTGATAAATAATCAGAAACAATCAAAGGATTGGGCATATTTTGATAATTTTCTACCATCTTATTTTTAAACTTAACAATATTCGAATCTTGATCATTATTTTCCAATTCTTCTAAATAAACATCAAAGAGTTCTTTAACCATTCTTGAAAGTTTAGCATTTTCTTTTTCAAGAACAGGATGATGATGGACTTTTTCTCCTAAAAAGGAAAGTAGGGATGATAATGCTTCAAAGACTTCATGAGAAAAACGTAAATATGGTTTTTGATAACTATGAATCATCAAATCACCAATTAATTTATTCATAATTGATTTATTATTATCTCCTAATACTTTTACTACATTTTCAGGAAGATCTTTCTTTTGTAAGATACCTACACTCATAGCATCTTCAATATCTTTTCCAATATAAGAAATCACATCTGAAATACGAACCACACATCCTTCTAAAGTCATTGGTTTTAACTCAAGACTGGCATTTTCTTTATGCCAACAATCATGATACTCTTGTAAGAATTGTTCTTTTGTTTTTTTACGATCTGGTTCATATTTTTTAGAAAGCATTTCACCATTATGACACAAAATAGCATCTAAGACTTGTAAAGAAACATTATAGCCTTTCCCATTTCTTTCTAAATAAAGAATATTTCGTACACTATTAGCATTATGACAAAAATATCCAAAACCTTTTTCTTGTAGTTTTTCATTCAACGCTCTTTCTCCTACATGACCATAAGGAGCATGTCCTAAATCATGTCCTAAAGCAGCCGCTTCAATTAAATCTAAATTTAAATTCAAACCTTTTCCTATTTGTCTGGCAATACGTGAAACCCATTGAACATGGATTGAACGTTTAGAAATATGGGCACTTTGAAAAAATGAAAGAGCCTGTGTTTTATCTGTGTAACGTTGATAAGATTTACAATATAAAATACGATCAATATCTTCTTCAAAAGGCCAACGAATATCAAACTCTTCATGTTCACTTTCTTCTTTTCTTAATTTTTGGCATTCACTTGTTTTACAAGCATAGGGAGAAAGTGTTCGATCATATTCTTTTGTTCTCTTTATAGTATTTTTTATAATTTTTTCTTCTTCTTTCATACTTGTCACCTATTTCATTATATACTTTTTTCAAAAGAGATGCTCCAACAATGTTTTAAAAGCAATTAAAATCAAAACAATGCCCCCAAAAATAAGTGCCTTATTTTGAAACTTATTGTTTAAATAACGTCCAATTTGTAAAGCAAACAAACATAATAGAAAAGTAATAATTCCTATAATCAATAAAGCTTGATAAATAGCTACTTCTAAAAAAGCAAAAGTCATACCAATAGCAAAAGCATCAATACTTGTTGCAAAAGCAAGAATTGTTAAATCTAATAATTTAAAATTATAATTTGTTTCTTCTTCACTAAAAGCATCTTTTAACATATTGATGCCAACAATCATTAAAAAGATAAGAGCGATATAATGATCATAAGCTTGTATCTTTTTTGAAAATACACATCCTAAATGATATCCTAAAAAAGGCATCAATGCCTGAAAAAAGCCAAAATAAAAAGCAATGAAGCTTTGTTTCTTAATATTTCCTTTTGGCATAGAAATACCATACATCATCGAAACAGTAAAAGCATCCATCGCTAATGAAATTGAAATAACAACAAGTTCAAATAATGACACATTATCTCTCTCCTTTGAGTAATACCTCACTACATTTCAAACCATCAATTGCACTTGACATAATACCTCCAGCATATCCAGCACCTTCGCCAATTGGATAAATCCCTTTAATATTACTTTCCATATTTTCATCTCGATAAAAACGGATTGGTGCAGAACTTCTTGATTCAACACCAAGTAATGTGGCATTACTTGTAAATCCATTAATCTTATTATTCATTAAAAGAAGTCCTTCTTTTAAATTTATATTCAAGGTTTCAGGAAGTAATGCATTGAGATTAGCATTTTTAACTCTTTTTAAACTTGTTTCAATATTTTCAATACCTTCTTTATTTTCTAAATAATCTTCTACTTTTTGAACAGGTATTGAATAATCACTTCCACCGAGTTCAAAAGCTTTTTCTTCCAATTTTCTTTGAAAATACATCCCAGCAAGAGGATGTGAACTACCAAAATCATCAGGTGTCACATTGACTAAGACAGCACTATTAGCGTATTTATTATCACGTTTGTAATTAGACATACCGTTAACAACCAGTCTTTTTTCTTCACTGGCTGCATTCATGACATAACCACCAGGACACATACAGAAAGTATAGACTCCTCTTTTTTGACTTGTATGCACCGCCAATTTATAATCAGCCGCTTTTAATGCAGGATGATCATAGAATTTTCCATATTGGCTTTTATTAATAAATTCTTGACTGTGTTCAATACGCATTCCTACTGCAAAAGCTTTTTGAGAAATTTCTAATTGTTTTTGATAAAGCATTTCATATGTTTTTCTCGCACTATGACCAATAGCCAATACCAGTTGATCTACTTTTTCTTTATATGTTCCTTCATTATTTTCTAAAACAACTTCTTTTAATTGATTATCTTCAATAATGATATCTACTAATTTTGTTTCAAAACGAACATCTCCACATTTTTCAATATCTTTTCTAATATTTTTAACCACATTAATTAAAACATCTGTTCCTAAATGTGGTTTATTTAAATAAAGAATATCTTCACTTGCACCATGTTCATAAAAAGTATTCAATACAAATTGTTTACGATAATCCTTAATACCTGTCGTCAACTTTCCATCAGAGAACGTTCCTGCTCCTCCTTCTCCAAATTGAACATTACTTTGAGTATTTAACTTACCTGTTTCTAAATAAGTATCAATGTCTTTTTTTCTTTCATCAACACATTTACCTTGTTCAATCAAGATTACCTTTTGCCCACTACGCGCTAAATTATAGGCACAGAATAATCCTGCTGGCCCACTTCCAACAACCATAATTGTTTGATTATTTGGTGTTAACTTGTCATAATGATATTCTTTAACTTTACTTACTTGTTTACTATGTGTTTTTAATAATTGATCTTCATCGACATATTCAAAAGTAAAGCCCATATTAAAATGTACTTTATTCTTTCTTCTTGCATCGACTGCCTTTTTAGCAATCTTTACATTCTTTACTTGTGATTTTCTTATATTTAATGTATTCGCAATAACTTTAGCATAATCTTTTTCATCTAAAGAAACTGCAATATTACTTACTTTTAACATACCTTCTCCTATCTCTTTATTTTCCAATATCCTTTTTTGTTATTTCCAACTCTTTCAATAATTCCTAAATCCTTTAACTTTTTAATATTATTTGAAATACTCTTTCTACTCATTTTCATAATATTTGCAAGTTCGGTAATTGTATATCCAGGATCATCATATAGGGATTCTAGTATCTTATTCATTGTATCGTTCACCCTATTAGTCACCTAAGATTACTAAACTACTTATCTTCTCTAAAAGATTTTGCCACATGTACACCACTTGCAAAAGCAAAATGTAAATTGTAACCTCCACAATCACCATCAACATCCAAAGCTTCTCCACAAACATAAATGCCTGGATATTTCTTAAGTTGTAAATTTTCATCTACTTCTTTTAAAGAAACGCCTCCATGACAAACTTGTGCTTTTTCAATTGACATGGTATCAAGAATCTTTATTTCTATATGTTGAGGATCAATATTTTTTTCTTTAAAAAACTGAACGATTTTTTCATGAAAGAATCCTTCCAAACCATAGTGTTGAAATTCTTCTTTTTCAATATCAGGCAATAAATTTAAAACAAGTTTTGGATTTTTTAAATGCTCTAAATATCTAGATAATTGCATAACACAAATACCTGATAGACCATAATCTGTAAACATGATTTCTCCTGTTTGTTTTTCAATCAATTGATTTTGATCATAAAGCATTGCAATTCCCTTTACTCTTTGGCCTTTTAAAGCTTTAAAAACGGGTTTTGTTTTTACTTGAACAAGACTTGGTGTAAATGGAATCATGGAAATATGCATTTTTTCTAACATTTTTAAATTATTTTGTCCTGATAAATGACTGGCTGGTGATCCTGTCGCAATGACTATTTTATCCGCTTGATAATGACCATTAGTCGTAATAATTTCATATGTTTTAGCTTTTTTTATTGCTAGAACCTCACAATTATCGATATACGATACATTATCCATATTTTTCATTAAAGCATTTTTAACAGATAAACTTGAAAGTGAATATGGATAAACAAGGTTCTTTTCATAACGTAGTTTTAAAGAAAGTTGTTTAAAAAAATTGACAACATCAAACTCTTTAATTAATTTTTCTATTAAAGGGTCTTGATGATTATAGTACTTAATATCCATATTCAAATTTGAAACATTACATCTTCCATTACCGCTAGCAAGTATTTTTCTAGCTGCTTTATTAGATTGTTCCAAGACAATAATATTATATTTATTTGTTTTTACTAATTCATTCATACATGCAAGTCCACTTGCACCTGCTCCAATAATAACAATTGTTTCCATCTTTATCCCTCATTTGCTTTTTCATTATACATGAACAAAACTCGTTTGTCATTTATATTAAACCTTGAAAAACCTCGATGTATTCGCTATAATAACCAAGTATTGAGATTACATACAATTAAGGAGGCTTTTTTATGGGTAGAGCACATGAAGTGCGTAAAGTTGCTATGGCAAAAACTGCTGCAGCAAAAGCAAAATTATATTCTCGTTATGGAAAAGAAATCTATTTAGCTGCTAAAGCTGGTGGTACTGATCCAGATGGTAACTTAGCATTAAGAAGAATTATTGCTAAAGCTAAAAAAGAACAAGTTCCTGCTGACGTTATTAAACGTGCAGTTGATAAAGTAAAAAGTGGAGCTACTGAAGATTATCAAGAAAAAACATTTGAAGGATATGGTCCAAGTGGTTCAACTGTTATTGTTAAATGCTTAACTGATAATATTAATCGTACTATTTCTCAAGTACGTCCTGCATTTACAAAATCTAAAGCTAAATTAGGAAATGAAGGTTCAGTATCTTATTTATATGATACATATTCTATTTTAACTTTTAAAGGATTAGATGAAGAACAAACTTTAGAAGCTTTAATGGAAGGTGAAGCCGATTGTCAAGAAATTGAAACTCATGAAGATGGTTCAATTGAATTGACTGGTGCACCAACTGATTTATATAAAATGAAAGATGCTATTGAAGCAGCTTGTCCTAATGCTGAATTTGATGTAGAAGAAATCGCTACAACACCTCAAGAATATGTATCTCTTGAAGGTGAAGATATGGAATTATTTGAAAGATTAATGAATCTTTTAAATGCTTGTGATGATGTAGATAAAATCTACCATAACGTTGAAAATTATGAAGGAGAATAATTCTCCTTCTTTTTCTTTATAATGAAAAAATGAAAGATGTTTTGTCTCTTTCATTTTTTTATTTACTAACAACTTTTATCCCATGACATTTGCCAAAATGCAAGTTCATATCTTGAACACGCTACAAAGATATCAATAAGATGTTGAATTTGTTTTTCTGTATAATCTTTAGTAAGTTGATTCATTGTTTCTATTAAAATAATATTACCACTAGCATATTCATTAGAAGCATAGCCTTTGATCCAATCCCCATAAAATTCATCATTGATTGAATTTGGATTATTTTCAACAATCTTTTTCGCAATAACTTCATAACTATAAGCACAAGATAATATAGCTGCCAAGATTTCTGCTTCTCCTTCTTCATAAGCAACACGTAGCATATAAGAGGTATAAGATAAATTATCAAGTGATGGTTTCATATCATCTATTTCTTCTTGGCTTACATTAAATTTTCCCATATAACCACTATGAACATCTAATTCACCATTCATTACAGCAATATATTTAGCAAAAAGATTTGCTGTTTCTAAAGTTTTTGCTTTAGCAACTCCAATCGCAAAAACTTTAGCGTATTCTTTTAAATAAAGATAATCTTGCATAATATAATATTTAAATTTATCTTTATCCAATGAACCATCTTGTATTCCTTTAACAAAAGGATGTTCATTATAAGATTTCCATAGTTCTTTTGTTGCTTCTAACATCTTATCTGTTGTTTTCATAATCTTCCTCTTTTCATTATTTTAGAGTAATCACATATCTAGTTAGATTTTTTTATATTGAGATCCTTCTTGTAATTGCTTAGGAGTCATATTATAAATAGCATCAATAATATAATTTCGATAACTTGCATTACCATCTAACGCTGTTAATCTTTCATGTGCGATTTCTCCAGCAAGACCCATGGTACATACTGCAGCAACTGTTGCTTCAAGTAAATAATCAGGATTTGCGGAAACAAACGAAGCCGTAAGTGCTGATAATTGACATCCTGTTCCTGTAATCGAAGACATCATTTCATGACCATTATAAATTGCATAAGCAATATTTTCATTGCATACTAAGTCAATAGCTCCTGTAATAGCGATAACTGCTCCTGTTTTTTTAGAAAACTCTTGAGCAAAACTGACAACTTCATGGATATTTTCTGCTGTCACTTTATCTGCAAGATTAGCATCAACACCCTTCGTTGTACCACTTCCTAAAGCTAAAGTTTTGATTTCTGAAATATTTCCACGAATAACTGAAAACTGAATTTCTTTTAACAACTTTAAAGCTGTTTGAGTTCTTAACGTAGATGCTCCAACTCCTACAGGATCTAATACAACTGGATGATGAAGTTCATTAGTTTTTTTCCCGGCAATGACCATTGATTCAATCGTTCGCGTATTAAGTGTTCCAATATTAATATTAAGTCCTGTACAAATCGAAGTAATTTCAGCAACTTCTTCTTGATCATCTGCCATAATTGGTGATGCTCCACATGCAAGAACGACATTAGCACAATCATTGACTGTAACATAATTTGTAATATTGTGAATGAGTGGACTTTTTTCTCTAACATTTTTTAACATTTCTTCTAACATATTTTCTCTCCTTGTTTTTTACAAGTTATTTCATAAATATGAAGATGACCAAACTTACCCATCATCAAAAACATAAACTTCGTTTATGAAATAACTTTATGGTAGTTCGGTCGATACTTTGTGGTATCCTCTCACGCTGGAACACAGCTTCCCTTCGCTTAATACAAGATTCAAGGCGCTCCCCTTCAATCCGCCACATATGTGGATACTTCTTTTTAAATAAAAAACAGGAGACATGCTCCTGTAAAAAAATCGAAATGTTGACTTCCTACGATGGCATTATCCATATCAGGTTAAAGGGTCGAAGTTTGATGACTTCCTCTCAGCCTGCATACAAGCTCCCCTGTTTCTATTTACATATTTAATGATACTCTTTATTTTTTTAAATACAAGTTTTATTCAATTTCTTCAATTTCATATTTACCTAAATAAATTAAAATATTATTCATAATAATATCAATGGCCCAATAAAAGATAACAAAGACCGCAAGTCCAACAATAAATGCATATCTTAAAATTGTTACCATATATAAAGCCGGTATAAAGGCAATCACAATAGGAATAAATCCTACTCCTGAAGGAAAATGGATTTGATAAATACTATGACATTCTTTACATTCTTGTCTACCCTTATAAGCAAAAGCAGAATCTTTTATTTCATGACTACAATGATAACATCTCATTATAATGTACAAATCATTACTGTCATTGTTCCATCAAAATCAACTTCTTTTTGA